>NZ_JBTHHU010000015.1:0-168444 GCF_059089585.1 Streptomyces sp. SX-6
CCCCTCCCCCCCCCCCCCTCCCCCCCCCCCCCCCCCCCCCCCCCCCCCCCCCGGGCCCCCGAAACCGCGCTTCGCGCGGTTGTCCTCAAACGCCGGACGGGCTGAGTTCTACAACCCCGCCAGCCGCCCGCGTGTCGCCCCGCCGCCGAACGTTGCCGGTAGCAGCCCCGCCAGGATGATGCCGCCCAGCAGCGCACCGCCCAGCGCGGGCGGTGCGGAACCCGGCGCGGCGGGGGTGCCGTCCGCGAAGGCCGATACGTCGTGCTCGGCCAGTGCTCTCGCCTGCCGGGCCAGCGAGTCCGCCTGGCCGATCGAGGACGAGGCCACGCCCGGCGAGTCCGCGCCGGCCAGGGAGCGGCCGAGGGCCAGGTGCCGCTCGGCCTCGGCCAGCCGGGTGCGGGCCCGGCTGCCGATCGCCCCGCGGTGCGTGGCGATGTAGTCCCGCGCCCCGGCCACCTCGCCGCGGGCGGCGAGCAGCTCCCGCGAGACCCGGGCGCGGGCCCGGGCCTCGTCGGTCCCGCCGGGGGCCGCGCGGTCGAACGCGGCGGCCGCCGCGTCGACGCGGCGCAGCACCGCCAGGGGGTCGTACGGCTCGTCCGCCGCCTCCTTGCGCGCGGTGGCGAGAGCCTCCGAGCTCCCCGCCGGCGCGTCGGGGCAGGCCGCCTCCGCGGCCTCGGCGTCGGCCAGCGCGGCCCGCAACGCGCCTTCCGCGCCGGCGAGTTCGCGGGCCCGCCGCAGCACCGAGGCGGTGAGCGTGCGGGCCTGCGACAGCGCGGCCTCGGCGGCCCGCAGCGAGGCCAGCGCGCGCGCCACCTCGGCGCCGCGCGGCCGGTCCAGGGCGCGGCGCGCCTCCGCGAGCGCGGCCCGCGCGAAGCCGAGCCGGTCACGGGCCTCGCCCGGGTACGGGGCGACGGGCTCGAGCGCCGCGGGCGCGCAGCCGACGGCGAGCGACGCCAGCGCGGCCTCGGCCGCGCCGACGCGCGGTTCTATCGCGCGCATGGTGTCCAGGGCGGTGCCGAGGGCGGCGTCGGTGCCGGTGTCCAGCCCGCGCAGCCGGTCGAACGCCGCGGACTCGGCGTCCAGCCGCCTGTTCGCGCTGGTGCAGCGGGAGCAGATCTCGTCGAGGGTGTGCCGCCGGATCTCGTCGTCCTCGTACGGGGTGTCGTCGAGCTGCTGCCCCAGGCGGAAGGCGTCGGCGAGCTCGCCCTTGGCGTAGGCGACGGCCTCGGCGAAGGGCAGCGTCGCCTCCTCGCTCAACTGGGCCACGGCGAAGCCGAGTTCCTCGGCGCTGGTGCGGACGGCGTCGTCCGTGTCGACGAGGTTCCGGGCGGCCTCCGCGGCCAGCTCGGGCAGGGGGGTGAGCGGCCGGGCCATGCGGGCGAGGCCGGGCGGGGTGGTCGTGCCGACGACCGGGCGTCCCTGCTCCTCGCGCCGCAGACGGCCGGCGCGCCGGGAGCCGAGGTACAGGCCGAACACGCACACCGCGGCCCCGCCGGCCACCGGCAGCCACAGCCGGCGGTCGCCCGGCACCAGTCCGCTGCTGCCGGGGTCGGGATTGCCGGGGAAGATGGCGGGCGCCCGCACGGGCTGCCCCAGGAGCAGGGCGCGGTAGCCGTCGGCGGCGCCGATGGCGGCGCCCGCCCAGTCGTGCTGTTCGAGGGCGGGCGCGATGGCCAGCGCGGCGACCTGCTGGATCTGGTCGGGGCGGAAGCCGGAGTCCGGGGCGACGGAGACGGCGAACCGGCTCTGGGAGGTGGCGATGGCGAGCAGTACGTCGTGGGGGCCGAGGCCGTTGCGGTCGGCGGTGGCGTCGGCCCAGTCGTTCGCGGCACGGCCGGAGAAGTCCCGGACGTAGGTGACGTACAGCTGGAGGCGGTGGGTGGAGTGCAGCCGGTTGATCGCCGTCTCGACCTGGAACCGGCGCCGCCCGAGCGCGCCGACCGTGTCGGTGATCCGGCCGGTGGCGTCGAGGTCGAGGGGGGCGTCGAGCGGCGTGTCGGCGCGGGCGGGCGTGGCCGGGAGCAACAGGGCGACCAGCGCGAAGAGGGCGCTGATCAAGGACAGGCCGACTGCTCCCGGCCCGTACCGCCTCGAAAGCCGCGTCACACTTTGGAGCCTATGACCGGATTGTCGAAGCCGCTACTGGGAGCGTGTGTGGTATTACGCTCCGTGCTCGCGCCCCCGGCGCCGGATTGTGCGACCGAGCCAGACCAGTGGGTCGTACGCGCGGTCCACCACCCGTTCCTTGAGAGGAATCAGGGCATTGTCGGTGATCTTGATGTGTTCGGGGCAGACCTCGGTGCAGCACTTGGTGATGTTGCAGTAGCCGAGCCCGTGGTCCTCGCGCGCGGCGCGCTTGCGGTCGGTGCCGGACTCGGCGGCGGCGTCCAGCGGGTGCATGTCGAGTTCGGCGACGCGCATCAGGAAACGGGGGCCCGCGAACGCGGGCTTGTTCTCCTCGTGATCACGGACCACATGACAGGTGTCCTGGCACAGGAAGCACTCGATGCACTTGCGGAACTCCTGGACGCGGTCGACGTCCTCCTGCCGCATCCGGTACTCGCCGGGCCCCAGACCGGGCGGCGGGACGAACGCGGCCACCTCGCGTGCCTTGGCGTAGTTGTAGCCGACGTCCGTCACCAGGTCCCGTACGACGGGGAAGGCGCGCAGCGGCGTGACGGTCACCGTCTCCCCGGGGTCGAAGACCGACATGCGCGTCATGCACATCAGCCGGGGCCGGCCGTTGATCTCCGCACTGCACGAACCGCACTTGCCCGCCTTGCAGTTCCAGCGGACCGCCAGGTCCGGTGCGTCGGTGGCCTGGATCCGGTGGATGATGTCGAGGACGACCTCACCCTCGTTGACGGTGACCTCGTGATCGGCGAGGCCGCCGCCGTCCGCGTCACCCCGCCACACCTTGAAGTGGGCCTGATGGCTCATGAAGTGAGCTCCTCGTCGGTCAGGTACTTCTGGAGCTCTTCCTTCTCGAAGAGGTCCAGCAGATCGCTCCGCATCGGCACCGCGCCGCGCCGCTCCAGCCGGATGCGGCCCAACGCCGGGTCCTCCGCGGCGGGTTCGGTGCTGTCCTCGGCCAGCCGGCACACCAACCCGATCCGCCGCCACTGCCGGTCCATCGCCGGGTGATCGTCCCGGGTGTGCCCGCCCCGGCTCTCCTCGCGCTCCAGGGCGGCGCGGGCCACGCACTCGCTGACGAGCAGCATGTTGCGCAGGTCCAGGGCCAGGTGCCAGCCGGGGTTGAACTGCCGGTGGCCCTCGACCCCGGCCCGCCGGGCCCGGGTCCGCAGGCCGGCCAGCCGGCGCAGCGCCTCCTCCATCTCGGGCGCCCTGCGGATGATGCCCACCAGGTCGTTCATCGACTGCTGGAGCTCCTGGTGCAGGGTGTACGGGTTCTCCATGGAACCCTCCGGCGCGTCCTCCCTCGCCTCCTCCGCGCCGAACGGGCGCAGCGCCTCCGCCTCCGCCACGGCGATGTCCGCGTCGGAGACGACGGGCCGGGCGGAGCCGAGCTCCGTCACGTACCGCGCCGCGTACAGCCCGGCGCGCCGGCCGAACACCAGCAGGTCGGAAAGGGAGTTGCCGCCCAGCCGGTTGGAGCCGTGCAGCCCGCCCGCGACCTCGCCGGCGGCGAACAGGCCCGGCACCCCGGCCGCGGCGGCCGTGTCCGGCTCGACCTCGATGCCGCCCATCACATAGTGGCAGGTGGGGCCGACCTCCATGGGCTCGGCGGTGATGTCCACATCGGCCAGTTCCTTGAACTGGTGGTGCATGGACGGCAGTTTGCGCTTGATCGCCTCGGCGGGCATCCGGGTGGAGACGTCCAGGAAGACACCGCCGTGCGGGGAGCCGCGCCCGGCCTTGACCTCGGCGTTGATGGCACGGGCGACCTCGTCGCGGGGGAGCAGCTCGGGCGGGCGGCGGTTGTTGTCGGGGTCGGTGTACCAGCGGTCGCCCTCGGCCTCGGACTCGGCGTACTTCTCCCGGAAGACGTCCGGGATGTAGTCGAACATGAACCGCTTGCCGTCGCTGTTGCGCAGCACCCCGCCGTCGCCGCGCACGGACTCGGTGACGAGGATGCCCTTGACGGACGGCGGCCAGACCATGCCCGTCGGATGGAACTGGACGAACTCCATGTTGACCAGCCGGGCCCCGGCGAGCAGCGCGAGGGCGTGCCCGTCGCCGGTGTACTCCCAGGAGTTCGAGGTGACCTTGAAGGACTTGCCGATGCCGCCGGTGGCCAGCACCACGGCCGGGGCCTCGAGGACGAAGAACCGTCCGGACTCGCGCTCATAGCCGAAGACGCCCGAGACCCGGCCGTCCTCCCGCAGCACCCGGGTGACGGTGCACTCCTGGAAGACCTTCAACCGGGCCTCGTAGTCCCCGAGTTCACGGTGGTCCTCCTGCTGGAGGGAGACGATCTTCTGCTGGAGCGTACGGATCAGCTCCAGGCCCGTACGGTCGCCGACATGTGCCAGGCGCGGGTACTCGTGCCCGCCGAAGTTGCGCTGGGAGATCTTCCCGTCGGGCGTACGGTCGAAGACCGCGCCCCAGGTCTCCAGCTCCCAGACCCGGTCCGGGGCCTCCTGGGCGTGCAGCTCGGCCATCCGCCAGCTGTTGAGGAACTTGCCGCCGCGCATCGTGTCGCGGAAGTGCACCTGCCAGTTGTCGTGCGCGTTGACGTTGCCCATGCAGGCGGCGATGCCGCCCTCCGCCATGACCGTATGGGCCTTGCCGAACAGCGACTTGCACACCACCGCGCAGCGCAGCCCCTGCTCGCGCGCCTCGATGGCGGCGCGCAGCCCCGCGCCGCCGGCGCCGACCACGACCACGTCCCAGGGCTGCCGGTCCACCCTCGTCATCAGAAGAACCTCGGATCGTCGAAGACGCCACTGGCGACCAGGTAGACGTAGAAGTCGGCCGCCGCCACGCTCACCAGGGAGGCCCAGGCGAGTTGCATGTGACGGGCGTTGAGCTTGCTGACCATGCCCCACATGCGGTAGCGCACCGGGTGCTTGGAGAAGGTGCGCAGCCGCCCGCCGACGATGTGCCGGCACGAGTGGCAGGAGAGCGTGTACGCCCAGATCAGCGCGATGTTGGCGAGGAGGACGAGCGTACCGAGGCCCATGTGGCCCCAGTTGCCCTTCTCGTCACGGAAGCCGAGAGCGGTGTCGTAGGTGAGGATGCCCGCGACGATCAGCGCGAAGTAGAAGAAGTAGCGGTGCACGTTCTGCAGGATCAGCGGGAAGCGGGTCTCGCCGGTGTACTTCGCGTGCGGCTCGGCGACCGCGCAGGCCGGTGGCGAGGCCCAGAAGCCCCGGTAGTAGGCCTTGCGGTAGTAGTAGCAGGTCAGCCGGAAGCCCAGCGGGAAGATCAGGATCAGCAGCGCGGGCGACAGGCTCCACCAGGAGCCGACGATGTTCCAGTCGGCGCCGCCCTTCATCGGCACGCAGTTGTCCGCGACGCAGGGGGAGTAGAAGGGCGAGACGTAGGGGGCCGCGTAGTAGTCGCCGTTCGCGAAGGCGCGCCAGGTGGAGTAGACGACGAACGCGAGCAGTCCGGCCGCCGTGCCGGCGGGCGCCAGCCACCAGCGGTCGCTCCGCAGATGACGGGCCGGGATCGCCGCGCGCGAGGAGTGGTGGACGCCGCCGCTCGCGGGAGCGGGAACGGGAGCGGCGGCCTGGGGATCGGTGCCAGTGGCCAAGGGGGACTCCGGGAGGAGCGGGATCGTAGGGGGACGGCTGGCTGCTCGGTGCCCGGGGAGAGCTAAGGAGCGTGCCGGTCGCGGTGCCCGAGGCCCTCGTCGTCGACGTCCTTCCAGAGCGAGGAGTCGTACGGGGTGTCGGGGACCGGCACCACCGGGGTGCGCTGCCGTTCGGGCGGCGCGCCGTTCCGCAGCCGGGAGACGCTTTCGCGCAGATGACCGGTGTCGGAGCGCATCCGCTGCAACTCCACGTCGTCGCGGCTCAGATCCTTCTCGAGCCGGCCGAGCGAGCGGTCCAGGTTGTCCAGACAGCGCTGAACTTCCGTCAAGTCGTCTTTCAGGGACACGAATTGCCCTCACTTCCGCGGATCGGCGGTTGCGGGTGGCGACGGTGATGCAACAGAGAGTGTCGCGCGTCACACCCCTTCAGGGGAAGATAGCCGTCGCGATCGCGCCTCAGCCGACCCATTCACCCGCTTGCCGCACACCCGCGGAAACCTTCGTCCACGTGGGTGGCGTGCGCGGCGGCGGCGCCGTGTCGGCGCCCCCTTCGCACGGACGTCGCTTTCAGTGGGCGGCAGGAGAAATGCGATCAGCGGCGGAATACGCCGACTGGGAACGTCCGGCGGAGGTATCGTCCATGTCCAGCCGCACGCGGATCCGTACGCGCCGCACCGCCGCTCTGCTCGCCGCGGGTGCGCTGCTCCCGTTGCCCGTCCTGGCGGGCTGCGGGGCCGACGGCCGGGACGATGCCGCGGGCGCCCCCCAGGACATCGCGGCGGCCCCGCGGGCGAAGATCGCCGACAAGGGCACGCTGACCTGGGCGGTGGACGACCTGCCCGCCACCTTCAACACCTTCCAGGCCGACGCGGACAGGGTGACCCAGCAGGTGGCCGGTGCGGTGCTGCCCACCCTGTTCACCCTGGACGCGCGCGGCCGCCCGCAGCGTGACGCCGACTACCTCGCCTCCGCCGAGGTCGTCCGGCACGAGTCGGGGCAGGTGGTGGTCTACAAGCTCAACCCCCGTGCCGTGTGGAGCGACGGCAGTCCGCTCACCGCCGCGGACTTCGAGGCGCAGTGGAAGGCGCTGCGGGGCAAGGACAGCGCGTACTGGACGGCCCGCAACGCCGGTTACGAGCGGATCGAGCAGGTCGAGCGGGGCGCGGACGCCCACGAGGTCAAGGTCACGTTCGCCAGGCCGTACGCGGACTGGCGCGCGCTCTTCACCCCTCTGTACCCGAAGGCCGTCATGGGCAGCGGGAACTCCTTCAACGACTCCGCGCGCAAGGAACTCGAGCTCGCGGCCGGGCCGTTCAAGGTCGGCGAGCGCGACAACGACAAGGGCACGCTCGCGCTGGAGCGCAATCCCCGGTGGTGGGGCGAGAGGGCCAAGCTCGACCGGCTCGTCCTGCGGGTCGTGCCGCGCGACCGGGTGGCCGACGAACTGGCGGCCGGGCGGGCCGACCTCGCCGAGGTCGGCCCGGCGGTGGCCGACCGGATCACGCGGGCGAACCCGCCGGTGCGGGGGGAGAAGGCCGACGACGCGAACAAGCCCGTCCAGGCCCCGTCCCTGAACGGTGTGACCGTCCGCAAATCCCTCGAGCCCGACTGCACCCAGCTCGCGCTCAACGGCGCCTCCGGGCCGCTCGCCGACGAGCGGGTGCGCCGCGCGATCGCGCGGGCCGTCGACCGCAAGGCGCTCGCCTCGTACGTCCTCAAGCCCCTCGGCCTGCCCGACGCCCCGCTCGGCAGCCATGTCCTGGTGGCCGGGCAGGAGGGGTACGAGGACAACAGCGACGCCATCGGCTCCCCCGACCCCCAGGCCGCCCGGGCCATGCTCACCGACGCGGGCTGGAAGGAGGTGAGCGGGCAGGAGGCCCCCGCGCACGGTCCGCAGGGGACGGGTCCGCAGGGGACGGCGCACCGGCCCGACGACAAGGCGGGCGGCGCCGGACGGAACGCGCCGATGGACTCCGTCTTCGCGGGGGACGGTGCGGGCGGGCCCGACGACAAGGCGGGCGACGGCTCCTCCTCTTCCTCCCCGCCTCGGTTCAAGAACAACAAGAAGCTGGTCCTCCGGTTCGTGCTGCCGAAGGAGGCGGAGGCGGAACCGCTGCGGGGAGTCGGCGAGCAGATCGCCCGGCAGCTGAACGCGATCGGCGTCCGGACGGAGGTCACCAGGGTCGACAACGCCGGGTACTTCAAGGACCACATCGCGGCCGGTGACTTCGACCTCGCTCTGTACTCCTGGCCCGCCGGTGCCTTCCCGGCGACGGACGCGCGGCCGGTGTACGCCAAGCCGCGGCCCGCCGCAGACGGCTCGCTCCAGGTGGAGCAGAACTACACACGGGTCGGTACGGACCAGATCGACCAGCTCTTCGACCAGGCCTCGAGCGAGCTGGACGCGGACGCGGCGCGCGATCTCGTGGTGCGGGCGGACGCGCGGATCTGGGCGGTGGCCGGTTCCATCCCCCTGTACCAGCGGCCGCAGCTGGTGGCGGTGCGGCGGGGGGTGGCGAACGCCGGGGCGTTCGGGCTGGCGACCCCCCGCTACCAGGATGTGGGCTTCTTGCAGTAACCGCAGGTCAGAGGGGGTTCGAGCGGCCTGGGGCGGCCGAATGCGGCGCGGCCCCGTACCATGGAGTGAGGCCGTGGCGTGATGTGCCCGGCAGGCACGCGTACCGGACCGTACGCGCCGCCATCCACGATTCCGGGAGAAGCGCCGCAAGTATGCCCACGCGCCATGACATTCGTAACGTCGCCATCGTCGCCCACGTCGACCACGGCAAGACGACCATCGTCGACGCCATGCTCAAGCAGGCCGGCGCCTTCGCCGCTCACCAGCTCGAGTCCGTTGACGACCGCGTCATGGACTCCAACGACCTGGAGCGTGAGAAGGGCATCACGATCCTCGCCAAGAACACGGCGGTGAAGTATCACCCCAAGGACGGCGGGGCCCCGATCACCATCAACATCATCGACACCCCCGGCCACGCCGACTTCGGTGGCGAGGTCGAGCGCGGTCTGTCGATGGTGGACGCGGTTGTGCTGCTGGTGGACGCCTCCGAGGGCCCGCTGCCGCAGACCCGCTTCGTGCTCCGCAAGGCTCTCCAGCAGCGGAAGCCGGTCATCCTCTGCATCAACAAGACGGACCGCCCGGACTCCCGGATCGACGAGGTCGTCAACGAGACGTACGACCTGTTCCTGGACCTGGACGCGGACGAGGACCAGATCGAGTTCCCGATCGTCTACGCCTGCGGCCGCGACGGCATCGCCTCGCTGACCAAGCCGGAGGACGGCACCGTCCCGGCGGACAGCACCAACCTGGAGCCGTTCTTCTCCACCATCCTGGCGCACGTCCCGGCCCCGACGTTCGAGGACGACGCGCCGCTCCAGGCCCACGTCACCAACCTCGACGCCGACAACTTCCTCGGCCGTATCGCGCTGCTCCGCGTCGAGCAGGGCGAGCTGCGCAAGGGCCAGACCGTGGCCTGGATCAAGCGCGACGGCTCGGTCTCCAACGTCCGCATCACCGAGCTGATGATGACCGAGGCCCTCACCCGCAAGCCCGCCGAGGTGGCCGGCCCGGGTGACATCTGCGCCGTCGCCGGTATCCCCGACATCATGATCGGCGAGACCCTGGCCGACCCGGAGAACCCGGTCGCGCTGCCGCTGATCACGGTCGACGAGCCCGCGATCTCCATGACCATCGGTACCAACACCTCGCCGCTGGTCGGCCGTGGCGGCACCGGCAAGGGCGCGGACGCCAAGGCCGCGGTCAAGGACCGCAAGGTCACCGCCCGCCAGGTCAAGGACCGTCTGGACCGTGAGCTGGTCGGTAACGTCTCGCTCCGCGTCCTGGACACCGAGCGCCCCGACGCCTGGGAGGTCCAGGGCCGTGGCGAGCTGGCGCTGGCCATCCTGGTCGAGCAGATGCGCCGCGAGGGCTTCGAGATGACCATCGGCAAGCCGCAGGTCGTCACCAAGGACGTCGACGGCAAGACCCACGAGCCCGTCGAGCGCCTCACGGTCGACGTGCCCGAGGAGCACATGGGCGCCGTCACCCAGCTCATGGGCACCCGCAAGGGCCGGATGGACAACATGTCCAACCACGGCTCCGGCTGGGTCCGCATGGAGTTCGTCGTCCCGTCCCGTGGCCTGATCGGCTTCCGGACCGAGTTCCTCACCAACACCCGTGGTACGGGCATCGCCCACTCCATCCACGAGGGCCACGAGCCGTGGTTCGGCGAGCTGAAGACCCGCAACAACGGCTCCCTGGTCGCCGACCGCGCCGGTGCCGTCACCGCCTTCGCGATGACGAACCTCCAGGAGCGCGGCGTGCTCTTCACCGACCCGGGCACCGAGGTGTACGAGGGCATGATCGTCGGCGAGAACTCGCGCGCCGACGACATGGACGTCAACATCACCAAGGAGAAGAAGCTCACCAACATGCGCTCCTCCTCCGCCGACTCCTTCGAGGCGATCGTCCCGCCGCGCAAGCTGTCGCTGGAGCAGTCCCTGGAGTTCTGCCGCGACGACGAGTGCGTCGAGGTGACCCCGGAGGCGGTCCGCATCCGCAAGGTCGTCCTGGACCAGAAGGAGCGCGGCCGCTCCGCGTCGCGCGCCAAGCACGGCTGAACCGGCTGATACCACAAAGGCCCGGTGCCTCCGCAACACGGCGGAGGCACCGGGCCTTTGCCATGTCTGTCCGGATAACGGACCGTCAGATCCGGTTTCCTGTCCCAACGACCCGTTTCGTTGCTGTCTGTCTGGATGGCGTTTGTCCGGATTTCGGGCGCGTGTCGGCGATCGATGTGACCAAAGCGAAACCCTTTAAGTGTGGTTTACAGCGCGACGGTGCTCAATAGTGGGGCCATTAGCTCGGGTCAATGGGTCACGCGCTGTGGGGAGCGCGCCGACTCACGAGCACACTCGGAGGTACCGGTCCCAACTCGCTGTCAGGGGTGTCAGCGTGCTAGGGGGCCGGTGCCTCTCTTTAGAGACAGTGGACTCCTGAGGAGGGATACCCATGCGCGGTGCCAAGAGCGCCAAGTGGGTTGTGGGTGCGATCGTCGTGGCGTTGTCTGCGACGGCCTGCGGCGGTGGCAGCAGCAGCAGCGACAGCGGTGCTGTCGACCCGAACGGCGTGTACAGCTACTACAACATCGAGCCGCAGCACCCGCTCATCCCGAGCAACACCAACGAGGTCGCCGGCCACTACATGATGGCCAACATGTTCCGCGGCCTCGTCGGCTTCGACGAGAAGAACAAGCTGGTGCTGCAGGCCGCGCAGAGCGTGGAGAGCGCCGACAACCAGCACTTCACCGTCAAGCTGAAGCCGGGCTGGACGTTCCAGAACGGCGAGCCGATGACGTCCGCCTCCTTCGTGGACGCCTGGAACTGGGCCGCGAACGCCAAGAACGCCCAGCTGAACTCGTCCTGGTTCGAGCCCATCAAGGGTTACGAGGACGTTCACCCGGAGAAGGGCGACCCGAAGGCCGACAAGATGTCGGGTCTGAAGGTCACCAACGACAACGAGTTCACCATCGAACTCAGCCGCCCCGTCTCCTCCTTCAAGGAGCGGCTGTTCTACGACGCCTTCTTCCCGCTGCCCAAGTCCTTCTACAAGGACACCAAGGCGTTCGGTGAGCACCCGATCGGCAACGGTCCCTACAAGATGGACGGGGACTGGCAGCACAAGGTCGGCCTGAACGTCCGCAAGTGGGACGCTTACAAGGGCGATGACAAGCCGAAGAACGGCGGCATCGACTTCAAGTTCTACAACACGGACACCTCCGCCTATAACGACCTGGTTTCCGACAAGCTCGACATCATGTACCAGGTCCCCAACTCCATGGCGACCCAGTACAAGAGCGACCTGGGCGACCGCGCCATCAGCCAGATGTACGGCGGCAACACCGAGATCGCCTTCCCGATGTACCAGGCCGACTGGAGCAAGCCGGAGAAGCTCAAGGTCCGCCAGGGCCTGTCGATGGCCGTCGACCGCGACACCATCGCCAAGACCGCGCTCAAGGGCAGCAAGGAAGCCGCGGACGGCATCACCGCCAAGGTCGTCGAGGGCTACGAGCCGGGTGCCTGTGGTGAGTTCTGCAAGTTCGACCCGGCGAAGGCCAAGCAGCTCATCAAGGAGGGCGGCGGCGTTCCGGGCAACAAGCTCACCATCACCTACAACGCCGACGGTGCCAACAAGGAGTGGGTGGACGCGGTCTGCAACGACATCCGGCAGAACGCCGGTGTCGAGTGCGTCTCCGACCCCAAGCCGACCTTCCAGGAAGTCCGTAACGCGATCACGGACAAGAAGATGACCAGCGCCTTCCGCATGGCCTGGGTCGAGGACTTCCCGAACATCTCCAACTTCATCTCGGAGCAGTTCCGTACCGGTGCCGGGGCCAACGACATGAGCTTCAGCAACAAGGACGTCGACGATCTGATGAACAAGGCCGACGCGGCCAAGACGATCGAAGATGCCAACAAGCTCTACGCGCAGGCCGAGAAGAAGATCATCCAGGAGAACATGCCCTCCATCCCGCTCTTCTACGACCACACCCTCGCCGGCTACTCGAAGAAGGTGAAGAACGTCAAGTTCGACTCCTTCCGCCAGGCGATCTGGACCGAGGTCGAGGTCAAGAAGTAACCGGGACGCGTCAGTGACGGAGGCCCAGTAGTCCACCCCCACAAGGGAGTTGTGGACACTGGGCCCCGTCGGCTACAGGAGGTATCATGGGGCGCTTTGTCGCGAGGCGACTGCTCCAGATGATCCCGGTGTTCATCGGGACCACTTTGCTCATTTTCCTGATGGTGTATTCGCTGCCGGGCGACCCCGTGAAGGCGCTCTTCGGCACCAAGGCGGCTGATCCCGCCACGGTTGCGAGACTGCGCCATGAGTACGGGCTGGACAAGCCCCTGCTCACCCAGTACTGGAACTACATCACCGGCCTGTTCAAGGGTGACTTCGGCCAGAGCTTCACCGGCCGGCCCGTCGCCGACCTGATGGCCGAGGCCTTCCCGGTGACGATCCGGCTGGCGCTGCTGGCCTTCGCGTTCGAAGCCGTCATGGGCATCGCCCTGGGCATGCTCACCGGCCTCAAGCGCGGCAAGTTCGTGGACCAGTTCGTGCTGGTGATCACCCTGATCGTGGTGTCCATCCCGGTCTTCGTCATCGGCTTCCTCACCCAGTTCCTGCTGGGCATGAAGTGGAAGGTCATCACACCGACGGTCCAGGACTCCCAGAACCTGGGGCAGTTGATGATCCCGGCGATCGTGCTCGCCGCGCTGTCGCTGGCGTACGTGACCCGGCTGACCCGTACCACCGTCGCCGAGAACCTGCGCGCCGACTACATCCGGACCGCCGTGGCCAAGGGCCTGCCCCGGCGCCGGGTGATCGGGGTGCACCTGATGCGCAACTCCCTCATCCCGGTGGTGACGTTCCTCGGCACCGACCTCGGTGCGCTGATGGGTGGCGCGATCGTGACCGAGGGCATCTTCAACGTCCAGGGCGTGGGCAACACCCTCTACCACGCCATCCAGACCGGCGAAGGCCCCACCATCGTCGGCATGGTCACGGTGCTGGTGCTCGTCTACCTCGTGAGCAGCCTGGTCGTCGACCTGCTCTACGCCGTCCTGGACCCGAGGATCCGCTATGCCTGACAAGACTCCTGATGTGTCCCCGAGCAGCGTCACGGGTATCGGGCCGAGCGTGACCGGCGCCACGGACGTCGCTCCCGCCAGCCTCGCGGCCGCCGACCAACTGTCCACCATGGCAAACGAGTCGGCGAACCAGAACAAGCCCCGCAGCCTCGGCCAGGACGCCTGGCGCGAGCTGCGCGGCAGCTGGCTGTTCTGGACCTCGAGCGTGCTGCTGGTGTTCCTCATCCTCATGGCGGCGTTCCCGTCGCTGTACACCGATGTGGACCCCCGCCATGCCGACCTGCGCGGCCACTACCTCGCACCGCCCAACTGGTCCCACTTCTTCCAGGGGGACTGGTTCGGCTACAACGGACAGGGCCAGAGTGTCTACGCGCGTACCGTTCACGGTGCCCGCGCCTCGATCATCGTCGGCACCTGTGTGACCCTCGCGGTCACCGTGGTCGGCGGTCTGGTCGGCATGATCGCCGGATACTTCGGCGGCTGGCTGGACACGTTGCTGTCCCGCATCACCGACATCTTCTTCGGCATTCCGCTGCTCCTCGGCGCTCTGGTGCTGCTCCAGGCGTTCTCCCACCGCACGGTGTGGACCGTCACCCTGGGCCTGACCACCTTCGGCTGGATGCAGATCGCCCGTGTGATGCGCGGCCAGGTCATCATCCAGAAGCAGGCCGACTTCGTGACGGCGGCCCGTGCCCTGGGCGCCGGCACCGGGCGGATCCTCTTCCGGCACATCCTGCCGAACGTCATCGGCCCGGTGATCGTGGTCGCCACCATCGCGCTCGGCGGTTACATCTCCACCGAGGCGACCCTGTCCTACCTGGGCATCGGTCTTCAGGACCCGATCGTCTCCTGGGGTGTGGACATCTCCGGCGGCCAGACCCAGCTTCGGGACGCCCCGCACGTGCTGCTGGTCCCCGCGGCCTTCCTGAGCATCACCGTGCTCGCGTTCATCCTGCTCGGCGACGCGGTGCGCGACGCCCTCGACCCCAAGATGCGCTGAGGGAGGCGTACGTGACCACCACCGAGAAGACCGCGAACGCCCCCGAGCGGGCGACCGAGAAGGGCACGCCCCTCCTCGAAGTGCGCGACCTGCACGTGGAGTTCCACACCCGCGACGGCGTCGCCAAGGCCGTCAACGGCGTCAACTACTCCGTGAACGCCGGTGAGACGCTCGCCGTGCTCGGCGAGTCCGGCTCCGGCAAGTCCGTGACCGCGCAGGCCATCATGGGCATCCTCGACATGCCGCCGGGGAAGATCCCGCAGGGCGAGATCCTCTTCCGCGGCGAGGACATGCTGAAGATGTCCGCCGACGAGCGCCGGAAGATCCGCGGCAGCAAGATCGCCATGATCTTCCAGGACGCGCTGTCCTCGCTGAACCCGGTGCTCTCCGTGGGCTACCAGCTCGGCGAGATGTTCCGGGTACACCAGGGCCTGTCCAAGAAGGACGCCAAGGCCAAGGCCATCGAGCTGATGGACCGGGTGCGCATCCCCGCCGCCAAGGAGCGGGTGAACGACTACCCGCACCAGTTCTCCGGCGGTATGCGCCAGCGCATCATGATCGCCATGGCGCTGGCCCTGGAGCCGGACCTGATCATCGCGGACGAGCCGACCACCGCGCTGGACGTCACCGTCCAGGCCCAGGTGATGGATCTGCTCGCCGAGCTCCAGCGCGAGTTCAACATGGGGCTCATCCTCATCACCCACGACCTGGGTGTTGTCGCGGACGTCGCCGACAAGATCGCGGTGATGTACGCGGGCCGGATCGTGGAGACCGCGCCGGTGCGCGAGCTCTACCAGCGCCCGGCCCACCCCTACACCCGGGGTCTGCTGGACTCCATCCCGCGCCTGGACCAGAAGGGCCAGGAGCTCTTCGCCATCAAGGGTCTGCCGCCCAACCTGCTGCAGATTCCGGCCGGTTGTGCGTTCAACCCGCGCTGCACCAAGGCGCAGGACCTCTGCCGCACCGAGATCCCCGAGCTGCAGGAGGTCACGGAGCAGGACGGCGCGGCGCTGCCCGGCCGGCGGAGCGCCTGCCACTTCTGGAAGGAGACGATTCATGGCTGAGAAGGCCGAACAGCAGGAGCCGAACGTCTCCGAAGTCCAGGTCAGCGACGCCAGCACCACCGCCGAGGTGGAGGCGGTGCTGGACGCTCCCGTGGAGCGGGGCGAGCCGATCCTCCAGGTCCGCAACCTGGTCAAGCACTTCCCGCTGACCCAGGGCATCCTGTTCAAGAAGCAGGTCGGCGCGGTCAAGGCGGTGGACGGGGTCTCCTTCGACCTCTACCAGGGCGAGACCCTGGGCATCGTCGGCGAGTCCGGCTGTGGCAAGTCCACCGTCGCCAAGCTGCTGATGACCCTGGAGACGGCCACCTCGGGCGAGGTCTTCTACAAGGGCCAGGACATCACCAAGCTGTCCGGGCGCGCGCTGAAGGCCGTCCGCCGCAACATCCAGATGGTCTTCCAGGACCCGTACACCTCGCTCAACCCCCGGATGACGGTGGGCGACATCATCGGCGAGCCCTTCGAGATCCACCCCGAGGTGGCTCCCAAGGGCGACCGCCGCAAGCGGGTCCAGGAACTGCTGGACGTGGTCGGCCTCAACCCGGAGTACATCAACCGCTACCCGCACCAGTTCTCCGGCGGTCAGCGCCAGCGCATCGGCATCGCGCGCGGCCTGGCGCTCAACCCGGAGATCATCATCTGCGACGAGCCCGTCTCGGCGCTGGACGTCTCGGTGCAGGCGCAGGTCGTCAACCTGATGGAGAAGCTCCAGGACGAGTTCAACCTCTCCTACGTCTTCATCGCGCACGACCTGTCCATCGTCCGGCACATCTCCGACCGCGTCGGTGTGATGTACCTGGGCAAGATGGCGGAGATCGGCACCGACGCGCAGATCTACGAGCACCCGACCCACCCGTACACCCAGGCGCTGCTCTCCGCCGTCCCGGTCCCGGACCCGGAGGCGCGCGAGGGCCGCGAGCGGATCATCCTCACCGGCGACGTGCCGTCCCCGGCCAACCCGCCGTCGGGCTGCCGCTTCCGTACGCGGTGCTGGAAGGCGCAGGACAAGTGCGCCGAGGAGGTGCCGCTGCTGGCGGTGCCGGAGGTGTTCGCGGGCAAGAAGACGCCTGCGGCCCATGAGTCGGCCTGCCACTTCGCGGAGGAGAAGGACGTGGTGCACGCGGCGTAGCCGCAGTCCGCCGAGAAAGCGCCCGGGCCGTTGGCCCGGGCGCTTTCGTCATGTCGGGACGCTCCCTCATATGGGCGGTTTCGCCCACCCATCCCGCACGGACGGGGGTTATGAAAGTGCGCAGAGCCGCTCAACCACTGATATTTGGCTCTACGCGACACATGGGCAGCTTTGAGGGAGGCACTCCATGCGGGGAGGCATGCGCACCAGGGCCGGGCTGGTCCTGTGCGGCCTTGTGTTCGCCCTGGCCGCGGCGGGGTGCGGCGGGGGCGGGGTCGGGAAGGGGTGGGTGCGGGCCTCGTGGGGGGATCCGCAGAACCCGCTGGAACCGGCCAACACCAACGAGGTGCAGGGCGGCAAGGTGCTGGACATGGTCTTCCGGGGGCTCAAGCGCTACAACCCCAGGACCGGCGCGGCCGAGAACATGCTCGCCGAGAAGATCGACACGTCGGACTCGCAGAACTTCACCATCACCCTCAAGGGCGGCTGGAGTTTCAGCAACGGCGAGCCCGTCACCGCCAAGTCCTTTGTGAACGCCTGGAATTACGGTGCGCTCATCGACAACAAGCAGAAGAACGCGTCCTTTTTCGAGTACATCGACGGCTACGACAAAGTCCATCCGGCCAGTGGCGACGCGACCGCGAAGACGCTCTCCGGGCTCGATGTGAAGGACGACCGGACCTTCACCGTCAAACTCCGTACGAAGTTCTCCACGTGGCCGGACACCCTCGGCTACTCCGCCTATGACCCGCTGCCCAAGTCCTTCTACGACGACCACGCGGGGTGGCTCAAGAAGCCGGTGGGCAACGGGCCTTACCTCATCGACTCCTATGCGAGAGGCTCCTCGATGAGGCTGTCCCGGCGGGAGAACTACCCCGGCCCCGACAAGGCCGCGAACAACGGGATCGAGCTGCGGGTCTACACCGACAGCAACACGGCGTACACCGATCTCCAGGCCGGGAATCTCGACCTCGTCGACGACATTCCCGCCCAGCAGCTCAAGAACGTCAAGGGCGACCTCGACGACCGGTACATCAACCAGCCCGCCGGCATCATCCAGACCCTCGACTTCCCCATGTACGACGCTACTTGGAAGAAGAGCGGCATGGAGAAGGTCCGCAAGGGCCTCGCGATGGCGATCAACCGGGACCAGATCACCACCCAGATCTACCGGAAGACCCGTACGCCCGCGACGGACTGGACGTCACCCGTCCTCGGGGCCAAGGGCGGCTACGAGGAAGGACTGTGCGGGGACGCCTGCACGTACAACCCCAAGGAGGCGAAGAAGCTGATCGAGGAGGGTGGGGGCCTGCCGGGCGGCCGGGTCACCATCACCTCGAACGTGGACACCGGCTCGCACCGGGTGTGGATGGACGCGGTGTGCAACAGCATCAACAACGCGCTGGGCAACGACAGGGCGTGCACCGTCAACCCGGTCGGGACGTTCGCGGACTTCCGCAATCAGGTCTCGCAGGAGCGGCTGACGGGCATGTTCCGCTCCGGCTGGCAGATGGACTATCCGCTGATCCAGAACTTCCTCCAGCCGCTGTACTACACCGACGCTTCCTCCAATTACGGGAAGTTCAGCAACGCCGGTTTCGACCGGCTGGTCGACCAGGCGAATGCCGAGCCCGAACCGGCAAGAGCCGTCGGCGACTTCAGGGACGCGGAGAAGATCCTCGCCCAGGAAATGCCGGCCATCCCCTTGTGGTACCAGAACGGCAGCGCGGGCTACTCGGAGGGAATCTCGAACGTGATGCTCAATCCGTTCAGCGTGCCCGTGTACGAACGGATCACGGTCAAATGATCCGCTATGTGATGCGGCGACTGCTGCAAATGGTGCCGGTGTTCATCGGGAGCACCTTCCTGATCTTCTTCATGGTCTTCGCCCTGGGCGACCCCGTCGCCGCGCTCTTCGGGGACAAGGCGCCGGACCCCGCCACCGCCGCGCGCATCCGCAAGGATCTTCTGCTCGACCAGCCCTTGTGGAAGCAGTACCTGCACTACATGGGGCAGGTGTTCACCGGCGACTTCGGCACCGCCTTCACCGGGCAGCCCGTCACCGAACTCATGGGCAGCGCCTTCCCCGTCACCCTGCGCCTGACGATCGTCGCCGTCCTCTTCGAGATCGTCCTCGGCATCGCGCTCGGCGTCCTCAGCGGCCTGCGCCGCGGACGCCCGGTGGACTCAACGGTGCTGTTGCTCACCCTCGTTGTGGTTTCCGTGCCGACCTTCGTCAGCGGCTATGTCCTCCAGTACCTGGTCGGCGTGAAGTGGGGCGCGGCCACGCCGTCCGTCTCGCCGTACGCGACGTTCGACGAACTGCTCCTGCCGGGCGTGGTGCTCGGGCTGACCTCGCTCGCGTACGTGACCCGGCTGACCCGCACCTCGCTCACCGAGAACGCCCGCGCGGACTACGTCCGTACGGCGGTCGCCAAGGGGCTGCCGCGGCACCGGGTCGTCGTCCGGCACCTGCTGCGCAACTCGCTCATCCCGGTGGTGACGTTCGTCGGCGCCGACATCGGAGCGCTGATGGGCGGTGCCATCGTCACCGAGCGGATCTTCAACATCCACGGGGTCGGCTACCAGCTCTACCAGGGCATCCTGCGGCAGAACTCGCCGACCGTCGTGGGCTTCGTGACCATCCTCGTCATCGTGTTCCTGGTGGCCAACCTGCTCGTCGACCTCCTCTACGCCGTGCTCGACCCGAGGATCCGCTATGCCTGAGCCGCCTGTGCCCGATCCGCATGATGCGCAGGAGGCCGTCCGGCCCGGCTCGGGCGGGGCGATGAGCCTGGCCGCCGACGAGGCCGCGACGCTCGAGGGCGGACCGGTCCCCGGCACCGCGGCCAGTGCCAAGGCCCGCAGCCTGTGGTCGGACGCCTGGCACGACCTGCGGTGCAACCCCATCTTCGTGATCTCCGGGCTGGTGATCGTCTTCCTGCTGCTGATCGCGGTCTGGCCGGGTCTGATCGCGAGCGGCAACCCGCTGCAGTGCGACCTGGCCAAGGCGCAGGAGGGCTCCCAGTCCGGCCACCCCTTCGGCTTCGACGCGCAGGGCTGCGACGTCTACACCCGCACCGTGTACGGGGCACGGGCCTCGATCACCGTGGGCGTGTGCGCGACCGCCGGGGCAGCGCTGCTGGGCAGCGTGCTGGGCGGGCTCGCCGGGTACTACGGGGGCTGGTGGGACGGGCTGTTGTCCCGGCTCGCCGATGTGTTCTTCGGCATCCCGATCATCCTCGGCGGCCTGGTCTTCCTGTCGGTGGTGACGAGCGGCTCCGTCTGGCCGGTGGTGGGCTTCATCGTGCTGCTGGGCTGGCCGCAGATCTCGCGCATCGCCCGCGGTGCGGTGGTCACCGCCAAGCAGCACGACTACGTCCAGGCGGCCCGGGCGCTCGGGGCGGGCGACGGCCGGCTGCTGCTGCGGCACATCGCCCCCAACGCGGTGGCGCCGGTCATCGTCGTGGCGACGATCGCGCTCGGTACGTACATCGCGCTGGAGGCGACGCTCTCCTTCATCGGCGTGGGGCTGAAGCCGCCCACGGTGTCCTGGGGGATCGACATCTCCAACGCCTCGACCCTGATCCGCAATTCGCCGCACATGCTGCTGTGGCCCGCGGGGGCGCTGAGCATCACGGTGCTGGCGTTCATCATGCTCGGCGACGCGGTGCGCGACGCCCTCGACCCCAAGCTGCGCTGAGGAGCCGGGACATGGAGACGCTGCTGGACGTGCGGGACCTCCAGGTGGAGTTCCGCACCCGGGACGGGGTGGCCAAGGCCGTCAACGGGGTCAGCTACACCCTGCACGCCGGGGAGACCCTCGCCGTCCTCGGCGAGTCGGGCTCCGGGAAGTCGGTGACCGCGCAGGCGGTGATGGGCATCCTCGACTCGCCGCCCGGCTTCGTCACCGGCGGCGAGGTCCTCTTCCGCGGCCGGGACCTGCTGACGATGCCCGAGGACCAGCGGCGCCGGCTGCGCGGCGCCAAGCTGGCCATGATCTTCCAGGACGCCCTGTCCGCCCTCAACCCGGTGCATACCGTGGGCGCACAGCTGGGGGAGATGTTCGAGGTCCACCAGGGGATGACCCGCAAGGACGCCCGGGCGCGGGCGGTCGGGCTGATGGAACGGGTCCGTATCCCGGCCGCGAAGGAACGGGCGGGGGACTATCCGCACCAGTTCTCCGGCGGCATGCGCCAGCGCATCATGATCGCGATGGCGCTCGCCCTGGAGCCCGACGTGATCATCGCGGACGAGCCGACGACCGCGCTGGATGTCACCGTCCAGGCCCAGGTCATGGATCTGCTCGCGGAGTTGCAGCGCGAGTTCGGTATGGGGCTGATCCTGATCACCCATGACCTGGGCGTGGTCGCGGACGTCGCCGACAGGATCGCGGTGATGTACGCGGGGCGGATCGTGGAGACCGCGCCGGTGCGGGAGTTGTACGCGGCACCCGCGCATCCGTACACGCGGGGACTGCTGGATTCCATTCCGCGCCTGGACCGCAAGGGCCAACAGCTGTACGCGATCAAGGGGTTGCCGCCCAGCCTCACCGACATCCCGGCCGGATGTCCGTTCAACCCCCGCTGCCCCCGGGCCCAGGCCGTCTGCCGCACTGACCGGCCGCCGCTCTTCGCCGTCACACCTGGTCGTGCCAGCGCGTGTCACTTCTGGAAGGCGACGCTTGAAGACAAAAGGGGTCTCGATGACGTCTGAGGCGATCCTCGAGGTGCGCGATCTCGTCAAGCACTACCCGCTGACCCGCGGCGTCCTCTTCAAGAAGCAGGTCGGTGCCGTCCGGGCCGTCGACGGTGTCTCCTTCGACCTGCGGCGCGGCGAGACGCTGGGCGTCGTGGGGGAGTCCGGCTGCGGCAAGTCCACGGTCGCCAAGCTCCTCGTCAGCCTCGAGCGGCCGACCGCCGGGCACATCCGCTACAAGGGCGAGGACATCACCGGCCTGTCCGGGCGCGCGCTGAAGGCTGTGCGCCGCAACATCCAGATGGTCTTCCAGGACCCGTACACCTCGCTCAACCCCCGGATGACGGTCGGTGACATCATCGGCGAACCGTACGAGATCCACCCGGACGTGGCACCAAAGGGCGCCCGCCGCACGCGGGTTCAGGAACTGCTCGAGGTCGTCGGCCTCAACCCCGAGCACATCAACCGCTACCCGCACCAGTTCTCCGGCGGCCAGCGCCAGCGCATCGGCATCGCGCGGGGGCTCGCGCTGCGTCCCGAGGTGATCGTCGCCGATGAGCCGGTCTCGGCGCTGGACGTCTCGGTACAGGCGCAGGTCGTCAACCTGATGGAGCGGCTGCAGGACGAGTTCAGCCTGTCGTACGTCTTCATCGCCCACGACCTGTCCGTGGTGCGGCACATCTCCGACCGCGTCGCGGTGATGTACCTGGGCCGCTTCGCGGAGACCGGCACGGACGCGCAGATCTACGAGCACCCGACCCACCCCTACACCCAGGCCCTGCTGTCCGCCGTCCCGGTGCCGGATCCCGCTGCGCGGGAGCGGCGCGAGAGGATTCTGCTCACGGGTGACGTACCGTCCCCGGCCAACCCGCCCTCGGGCTGCCGCTTCCGTACGCGCTGCTGGAAGGCGCAGGAGAAGTGCGCGCTGGTCGTGCCGCCGCTGGAGGTCCCGGAATGGTTCCGGGAGGACGGGGGCCCGGCGGCACACGAGTCGGCGTGCCACTTCGCGGAGGAGCGGGAGGCGGCGCCCGGCGCGGAGGAGTAGCGCCGGGCGGAGCGGAGAGGGGGGTGCGAACGCTTCCGGCGCTCGTGCACAAGAAAGGGGAGGGGGCCGCGGTACGTGCGGTCCGGAAGAGGAGGGTCCGTGACGACGGACGAGGAACTGCTGGCGCGCTCCGCAACGGACGCGTCGGCCTTCGAACCGCTCGTGGAGCGCCATTCGACGGCGCTGCACGGCTACTTCGCACGCCGGGCGCCCGGTGCCGCGGACGACCTGCTGGCCGAGGCGTGGCTGCGGGCCTACGCGGGGCGGGGCACCTACGACGCGGCCCGCGGGCCGGTCAGGGCGTGGCTCTTCGGGGTGGCCCGCAATGTGCTCGCCGCGCACTGGCGCGGCCAGGACCGGCAGGGCCCCGACGCCCTCGCCGACGAGCCGAGCAGCGACCCGTGGCATGCCGTCGACCGGCGACTGGACGCGGCGGCGGTCGCCCCGCTGATGCGCCGGACCCTGGCAGGACTGCCGGACGTCGAACGGGAGTTGCTGCTCCTCGTCGCATGGGAGCAGCTCAGTCCGACGGAGGCCGCGGCCGTGGCCGGCATCCCCGCGGGCACGGCGCGCTCCCGGTTGCACCGGGCGCGCACCCGGCTGCGTGCGGCGCTCGGTCCCTCCGCCCCGCTTCCCCTGACAGGAGACCTCGCATGACCGGGCAGGACAGGAACGACAAGGACGTCCTCGACTTCCCCGGCGCGGCGCGGCTGCGCGCCGCGGGCAAGGTCGCGCCGCCGTCGCCGGACGTCGTCGCCGCGGCGCTGGCCGCCGTGCGGGCGGCGGCGCGCGGGCCGGAGGAGGACAAGGAGGACGCGGGCGTGGTGGCGGACATCGAGCTCGTCCGGGAGCCGGCGGCGGCCGGGGTCGTCCCGGTCCGGACGTGGCGGCGGCGCCTGCCGGTGCTCGTCTCGGCGGCCGCGGTCGTGGCGGTCGCGCTGGGCGTGGCGTTCCAGCCGTGGGCGGGCTCCGGGGGCGGCTCCCCGGCGGCGGTGCAGGAGCAGACGGTGACGGCGCCGTACTGGGAGGTGCGGACCCTGTTGTGGGAGCGGGCATTCGAGGAGGGTCGGGCTCCGATCAAGGTGGACCAGACGGCCTGGTTCAGTCGGAACAGCGCGCGTGAGCAGGACGGTCACGGGAACGTCTACGAGAGCGGGAACTACTCGACGGAGACCGAGCACATGGCGTACAACGTCTTCGGTCAGCCGGTCACCTGGGACGACGTCCCGAAGCTGCCCACCGATCCGGCGGCACTCCGGGCTCGGCTCCTCACCCCGGGCACGGATGGGGATACGGCCCGGGATAACCTCTTCGACGGCATCGAGGGGTTGCTCGCCCGGTCGCCCGCCGAACCCCGGCTCCGTGCAGCGCTGTTCAAGGTCCTCACCGGGATCTCCGGAGTGCGGGTGACGGAGCGGGTCAAGGACAGCACCGGGCGCGCCGGTACCGCCGTCGAGATCGACCGGAACTACTGGCGCCACCGGCTGCTCGTCGACACCGGGACGGGCCGCGTGCTGGAGTCCGCAGACATCGCGCGGGTCGATTACGGCACACCGGGGACGAGGAAGCTCCGGCCCGGGGACCTCATCAACCGCACGACCTACCTCTCCACCGGGCCCGCCTGGTCGGCGCCGAAGGCGTCCGACCCGCCTTTCCCGCCCGGGCTCAAGCCGGGAAAGGAGTGAACTCCCGGCCAGCCCGGTTGATTTGGCGGTGACTTGCTCTACTCACCGGGACGAGTGACTCGTACTGTACTGAGGTGGACACAGGTCAGTTCTTGGTGCAGGCGCCCTGGGGGCAGCAACGGGGCAGGTTCATCCTCGCGGGCGTCGCCGGGCTGGTGCTCGCGGGCGCCTACATCGGCTGGGACGTCGACGCCATGCGGCAGGTGGGGACCGGCGACTACTTCCGCGCGGTGGTCGACGCCAGTCGTGGCAGCCGGTCGATGGCGTATGTGGCGATCGCCTATCAACTCTCCCTGGATCTCATCCTGTTGCTGTTCTCGCTCGTCGCGCTGGCCGGGCGCCGGGTGGCCAGGGGCGGGCTGATCGCGATGTCGCTCTTCTACCTCTACCAGTCGTCCCGTGAGCTGATCGGGCTGCACGACGAGGTCTACCGGGAGTGGTTCCACCACGGCACCCGGGGCGAGCTGACCCTCGCGACCTATGTGCTGGGCGTCTGCGCCGGGTTGCTGATGCTGGTGGCGATGCTGTCGGCCACGGGGCGGGTGCGGTACGTGGCGCCTCCGCCGGCGGGGTATGGATATCCAGGGCCGCCGCCTGGGTACGGCCCTGGATATCCACCGGCCGAAGCGTATCCTCCGCCGCCACCGAGCGGGCCGCCGCCGGGGTATGAGTGATGCGTGGGCAAGTTGTCAACGAGAGGCTCGAGTTACCGCTCAGATGAGTGCGATCGACCTCTTTGATTGTGAACAACTACCCATGGACATATAGGTTTTGTGGTGGCGCACCGAGTGCGCCCCCCTTCAAGAGGAGTGCTTTGTTCGGGCCACGCGGTCAGGGTGACCCGCCCAGGGCACCCTCCGGCGCAGTCACCGGTGCATGGCTGCAACCCGATGAAGGGGGGCGCCAATGGGGCGTCACCGGAAGATCCAGCCCTCGATCTGGAAGCGTTGCAAGCTGAAGGTGAAGGGGTGGTTCAAGCGCCGGTGACCAGCGGTTCTCACACCTGCTGAGAACCCCTGGTCAAGCCGGGCATCCGGTTTGGTCCTCGCCGTGGGCACCTCCGCGGCGGGGGCCGCTTTGCTTAAGCGCCACCACCGTACCGGTTCCGCACCCCCGCCGTCACGTGCCTCCGAGTGCCGGGTCGAGGACAACCTCCGTGTCCCGCTCCACCGTCGGCGGCTCCGGGAAGTGGCAGGCCGAGAGGTGGCCTTCGCCGCTGCCGTCCGCGCGTGCGAGCGGTGGTTCCTGCGAGGCGCACAGGTCCTGCGCCTTCCAGCAGCGCGTACGGAAGCGGCAGCCCGAGGGCGGGTGGATGGGGGAGGGGACGTCGCCGGCGAGGCGGATGCGTTCGCGGGCGGGGGCGTCCGCGACGGCGTCCTCCGGGACGGCGGACAGCAGGGCGTGGGTGTACGGGTGCCGGGGGCGGCGGTAGATGTCGTTGCGGGACCCGACCTCCACGATCTTGCCGAGGTACATCACGGCGACGCGCTGCGAGAAGTGCCGTACGACGGCGAGGTCGTGGGCGATGAAGAGGAACGCGATGCCCAGCTCGCGCTGCAACTGCTGGAGCAGATTGACCACTTGGGCCTGGATGGACACGTCGAGCGCGGACACCGGTTCGTCCGCGATGATCACCTTGGGCTCGAGGGCCAGCGCCCGGGCGACGCCGATGCGCTGGCGCTGGCCGCCGGAGAACTCGTGCGGGAAGCGGTTGTAGTGCTCGGGGTTGAGGCCGACCGTCTCGAGGAGCTCGCGGACCCGCGCCTCGCGGCCGCCGGGCGGGTCGATGCGGTTGATCTCCATGGGGCCGGAGACGATCCGCCCGACGGTCTGCCGGGGGTTCAGGGACGAGTACGGGTCCTGGAAGATCATCTGGATCTGGGCGCGGACGGGGGCGAGTCGTCTGCGGTCCGCGTGGGTGATGTCCTCGCCCTGGTAGGTGATGCGGCCCGCCGTCGGTTCCAGGAGGCGGGTGAGCAGCCGGCCCGTGGTGGACTTGCCGCAGCCGGACTCGCCGACCAGGCCGAAGCTCTCGCCCGCGCGGACGGCCAGGTCGATGCCGTCGACGGCCTGCACCGCGCCGACCGTCCGCTTGACGGGAAAGCCGCCCCTGACGGGGAAGTGCTTGGTCAGCCCCTCGGCGACCAGGATGTCGGTCATGGTCGTGCGTCCCTCCGGCCCAGGCGGGGCCTGATCTGATCGGTGAAGACGGTGCGTTGCTGCTCCGCGGTCAGATGGCAGGCCGCGCCCCGGCCGGGCGGCAGCTCGGGGCGCTCGGTCCCGCACCGGTCGCCGCCCACGGCGGCGACATGGTCGCAGCGGGGGTGGAAGGGGCAGCCCGGCGGCGGGGCGAGCAGGCTCGGCGGCGCGCCGGGGATGGGGGTCAGCGGCTCGTCGACGTCGGCGGTGAGGCGGGGCATGGAGCCGAGCAGGCCCCAGGTGTACGGATGCCGGGGCTCCCGGAGCACGTCGCGCACCGGGCCGCGCTCGACCGCCCGGCCCGCGTACATCACCAGCAGGTCGTCCACCGTGTGGGAGACCACGCCCAGGTCGTGGGTGATCAGGACGATCGCCGAACCGGTCTGCTGCTGGAGCTCCTTGAGCAAATCGAGGATCTGGGCCTGGACGGTGACGTCCAGCGCGGTCGTCGGCTCGTCGGCGATCAGCAGCTCGGGGTCGCAGACCAGCGCCATGGCGATCATCGCGCGCTGTCGCATGCCGCCGGAGAACTCGTGCGGGTAATCGTCCACGCGCAGCGAGGCGTTGGGGATGCCGACCTTCGTCAGCATCTCGATCGCGCGCAGCCGCGCGTCGCGCTTGGACGCCCCGGTGTGCTTGCGGAAGGGCTCGGCGATCTGGCGGCCGACGGTGTAGTAGGGGGAGAGCGCGGTGAGCGAGTCCTGGAAGATCATCGCCATCTTGTTGCCGCGCAGCTTCTCCAGGGTGGACTCGGCGGCGCCGGTCAACTCCTGTCCGTCCAGCAGGATTTCCCCGTCCACCACGGTGCTGCCCGGATCGTGCAGACCGAGCACCGCGAGGTTGGTGACCGACTTGCCGGAGCCGGACTCGCCGACGATGCCGAGCGTACGTCCGCGCTCCAGGTCGAAGGAGAGGCCGTCCACGGCCTTGACGACGCCGTCCTCGGTGGAGAAGCGCACATGGAGGTCGCGTACGGAAAGAAAGGCGGTCACGTCGTTGGTCTCCTAGGCCAGCCGCACGCGCGGATCGATGAACGCGTAGGCCGCGTCGACGATGATGTTGGCGATGACGATCGCGGTGCAGCCGACCAGCATCACGGCCATCAGGGTCGGCAGATCGGTCTGGTTGACCGATTCCACCGCGAGCCTGCCCAACCCGTGCAGGCTGAAGGTGAATTCGGTGATGATGGCGCCGCCGAACAGCGAGCCCAGGTCGATGCCGAAGATGGTGACGATGGGGGCCAGCGCCCCGCGCCAGGCGTAGCGGAAGAAGACCGTACGGCGGCCCAGGCCCTTGGCGCGGGCGGTGCGCACATGGTCCTCGGAGAGCTGCTCGATCATCTGGGAGCGGGTCATCCGGCTGTAGTTGGCGATGAAGATGATGGAGAGCACCAGCCAGGGGATGATCAGGCCGGTGAACCACTTCCAGGGGTTGTCGGTGATCGGGTAGTAGGTGGGGTTGTCCAGCCAGTGCAGCTGGGTGACGAGGACGGCCAGGGCGACGATGCCGACGAAGTAGATCTGCAGCGAGTTGCCGATCAGCGACAGCGAGCTGAAGAACTTGTCGATCCACGTGCCCCGGAACGCCGCGGCGATCATTCCGATGCCCACGCCCACGATCAGGAAGACCACCGCGCCGCCGATGGTGAGGGACAGGGTGGTGGGGAAGCGGTCGGTGATGGTGCCCCAGACCGGCTGCTGGTTGGAGAAGGAGTAGCCGAAGCAGGGGACCGGGCAGTTGCCGACGGAGAGGTCCCGGCCCGCGAAGATGCCCACCATGTAGTGCCAGTACTGGACCGGGATCGGCTGGTCCAGGCCCAGGTTCTTGTGGATCACGGCCATGGCGTCGGCGGTGCAGTTCTTGCCGCAGGACAGCCGGGCCGGATCGGAGGGCAGCGCGAAGAACAGGAAGAAGGTGATGGCACTGATCAACAGGATGATGACCAGCGCGCCCAGGGTGCGGCGGAGCAGGAATCTCAGCATGGCTGCGCGGCCCTTACGGATCGGGGGCGGGCGGCCGGGCCCGGTCAAGGGCCCGGCCGACTGCGGACGTCACTTCACGAAGACCGAGGTCGGGTCGGGATATCCGTACACCGTGTGGTACTTGACGCCGCCCAGGCCCGAACCCCAGATGGCGAACTGGAGGTTGGCATAGGTGGGCACCGCCGGTACGTCTTCGGTGAGGATCTTGTCGGCCAGCTTCATCCACTCCGGACCGGCCTTCTTCACATCCGGGACGGTGTTGATCCGGTCGATCTCGGTGTTGACCGAGGAGTCGTTGAGGTGCGAGTAGTTCTGCGCGCCGTCGGCGATCACCCGGCCGTCGTACAGCGGCGGGACCACGGTGGTGGCCACCGGCCAGTCCGCGCCCCAGCCGGTGCGGAAGATGTCGAACTTGTTCTTCACCTCGGCGATGGAGTTCTCCCAGATGTTGGCGTCGATCTCCTTCTTCTGCACCTTGAACCCGGCCCGTTCCAGGCCCTGGGTGACCACGACCGAGACCTTCTGCTGGACATCGGTGTTGGCGTAGGCGTAGACGATCTCCTGACCCTCCTTGCCGGCCTCCTTCAGCAGCGCCCTCGCCTTGTCCGGATCGCCGTTGGGCTTGGCCTTCTTGTCGAACGGGTCACTGTCCTTGTAGCCGTCGACGGACGGGGAGACCAGGTTGGTGGCCAGCTTGCCGGCGGTCGCCCCGCCGATCTGCTGGATGATCTGGCCGCTCGGCATGGCGTAGGCGAGTGCCTTGCGGACCCTGATGTCCTTGATGCGGTCCATGTTGATGTTGATGACATCGAGGTAGGGCTGGAGCTCGATGAAGCGGCGGGACTTGGTGCCCGCGTCGTCCAGCACCTTCTGCACCATCTCGGGGGCCACCGCGTTGGTCCACGAGATGCCGTTCTTGTCGGGGCCCTCGGATGCCAGCAGCCGCCGGGTGGAGTCGGTGGCCTGGTGGCCGAAGCTGATGTCGAACTTGTCGACGAACTGGTTGCGGATGGGGTCCGTCTTCGGGTCCCAGTTCTCGTTGCGCACGAAGGTGAGGGACTTGCCCACCTTGTAGTCGCCGACCTTGTAAGGCCCGCTGGAGAACGGCGCGTTGTCGTACTTCTGCTTGGTGTCCTTATCCGCTTTGACCGCGGCGACGTTGGGCATGGCGGTGGCGAACGGGGCGTCCGCGTGCGCCTTCTGGAAATGGAAGACGACGGTCTTGGCATCGGGGGTGTCCAGGACCGAGGACGGCAGGTGCTTGCCGTTGTACGGGCCGTCCGGCAGCGCCTTGCGGTAGCTGGTGCCGTCGCCGGAGAGCCACTGCTGGATGTACTGCGGACCGTCGGTCTCGAAGGAGGCGTAGAGCCGCTCGATGCCCCAGCGGACGTCCTGGGAGGTGATCGGCGAGCCGTCCTCCCACTTGAGCCCGTCCTTGAGGGTGAACTTCCAGGTCTTGCCGCCGTCCGAGGAGGTGCCGGTGTCGGTGGCCAGGTCGCCGACGACCTTGGCGTGCCCCTTCTCGTCGATCTTGTAGCCGGTCAGCGAGCGGTTGTAGAGCAGCTGGTTGATCAGCATGTCGCCGTAGTAGATCTGTCCCGGGTCGAGGTGGTGGAAGGCGTCCCGCTGCAGGACGGTGACCGTGCCGCCCTTCTTGGCGCCGGCCGGCTGCGCGGCCGGACCCGCGGAGTCCTCCTTGGTGCCCAGCGAGTAGTTGGAGGAGACGTTCTTGTCCTCGCCCGGCCCCGCGCTCTTCTTGTCGCCCCCGTCACCTCCGCCGCCGCTGCTGCACGCGGAGAGCACCAGGGCTCCGGCCGCCAGGGCCACGGCCGTGGCCCTGGCTCTGCGGTTGACTGACGTCCTCATGGGTTCTAGCACCTGCCTGCCTGGGTGACGGGAAGTCGGTACGTGCGGTAGGGACTTCAGGGCGCGGTCAGCGTTTGGTGCGAGGGTCGAACGCGTCCCGGACGGAGTCCCCGAGCAGGTTGAAGGCGACCACGAAAATGATCATCGCGAGCCCGGGGAAGAAGATGTAGGTGATGTCGCTCTCGTAGTACTTGGCGCCGCCGGCGAACATCCGGCCCCAGTCGGGGGTGGGTTCCACGATGCCGACGCCGATGTAGGAGAGTCCCGCCTCCGCGGTCACCATGGCGGGGAGCATCAGGGTGGACTGCACCAGGATCGGGGTCCAGAGGTTGGGCAGCAGCTCCCTGATGATGATCCGCCACGGAGAGGCCCCGGTGACCTTGGCGGCCTCCACGAACTCCCGTTCCCGCAGGCTGAGTACCTGGCCCCGGACCAGCCGGGCGATCCCCATCCAGCCCAGGATCCACAGCACCAGGATCAGGGTGAGGACCCTGAGGTAGGTCGGGGTCTCCTTCTCCGGGCTGACGAACAGCGAGTAGACGACCGGGGTGAAGGCGATGAAGGCCAGCTGCTGGGGAAAGGCCAGCAGCAGGTCGATGAACCGGCCCAGGAAGTAGTCGGTCCGGCCGCCGGTGTAGCCCGCCGTCATCCCGATCAGCACGCCCGTGACCACACAGAGCAGCGTGGCGGCGGCGGCGATCAGCAGCGAGGTGCGGATGCCGTAGACGAGCTGGGTCAGTACGTCCCGGCCCAGGGTCGGCTCCAGGCCGAACCAGAAGCGCCCGGAAATGCCGCCGTTGGCGGCGACCGGATAGCCGTACGGGTTGAGCAGGCCCGGCTCGTTGAGCCCGTAGGTCGTCGTGGGGTCCTTGCCGTAGACCTTGGAGATCAGCGGGGCCCCGAGCGCGACGAGGAAGAAGAAGATGACGACGCAGGCCGAGACGACCCCCGCGCGGTCGCGTTTGAAGCGCCGCCACATCAGCTGGCCGGGCGACCGGCCGGTCAACTCGGCTGCGGTCGCGGCGGGTTGTGCATCGGCCGTACCGAGCGCGGCCGTGGTAGGACTCGTCATCGGCGCACATCCCCCGAGTCGTCTGGAACCCCACGTGTGACGTATCGAACACGTTGGGTTGAGCGGACTCTGGCAATGGAGTTCCCACGCAGTCAAGGGGGCTGCAATGGATGGTGCGGGGCTCCTTCGCATCTTGAGCGAAGGTTGTGCAGATCGAGGTGGTGGCGTGCTTGACAGCAGGTCAAGCACGCCACCACCAAGGTCACCCCGACGACGTTATCGGACGGTCAACGCGCGCTTGAGAAAGTCGACTTGGAGCAGCAGGAGGTTCTCCGCCACCTGTTCCTGCGGCGTCATGTGCGTCACCCCCGACAGCGGCAGCACCTCGTGCGGGCGGCCCGCCGCGAGCAGCGCCGAGGAGAGCCGCAGCGTGTGCGCCGCGACGACGTTGTCGTCCGCGAGCCCGTGGATGATCATCAGGGGCCGGTGCGGCTCGGCCGCCCCCGACAGGCCGGCGTCCGTGATGAGGGAGTTGCGGTCGTACACCTCAGGCTGCTCGCCGGGGTGGCCGAGGTAGCGCTCGGTGTAGTGCGTGTCGTACAGCCGCCAGTCGGTGACCGGCGCACCGGCGATGCCCGCGTGGAAGACGTCGGGGCGGCGCAGTACGGCCAGGGCGGCGAGGTAGCCGCCGTACGACCAGCCGCGGATGCCCACCCTGTCCAGGTCCAGCGGGAAATCCTTGGCCAGTGCCTGCACCGCCTCGACCTGGTCGTCCAGGGTCGCACCCGCGAAGTCGTCCCGGATGGCCTTCTCCCAGGCGGGGGAGGTGTGCGGGGTGCCCCGGCCGTCCGCGACGACCACGGCGAAGCCCTGGTCGGCGAACCACTGCGAGGTGAGGTGGGCGTTGTGCACCGCGGCCACGCGGGGGCCGTGCGGCCCGCCGTAGGGGTCCATCAGGACGGGCAGCGGCCCGTCGCCGTCGCGGTACCCGGTCGGCAGGAGCACCGTGCACGGGATGCGGCGCGCACCGGCCGCGGTGAAGTGCGGGCGCGCGGTCAGCACCGGCGTGTCGGCGAACGACACCACGGTGGTGACCTCCTCGCCGTCGCGCATGACAGCGACCCGGGCGCCGCTGCGCTCCGCCGAGGCGGACGCCAGGACCATGACCGCGCCGCCGCGCACCGCCGAGTGCCGGCCCGCGCCCCGCGAGATCCGCTCCGCGCCGCGGGCGCCGACGCGGTAGACGTGCTCCTCGCCGATCTCCGCGTCGGCGGCCCCGGGCCCGGCGGTGGCGGAGATCAGCACATCGTCCTCGCCGATGTCGAGCACCTGCTTGACGTGCAATTCCGGCCCGGTCAGCCGCTGTTCGCCGGCCATCAGCACCCGCGCCCCGGCCTCGTCGGCGATGCGGACGAGCCTGCCGTCCGGCGCCCACGCGGGCACCCCGGGGAACAGGTCGAGCCACACCGGGTCCGCCTCGGTGTGCGCCACGCGCGTGGCACCGGTGGCGGTGTCGACCTCGAGGTACTGCTGCGAGCGCTGGTCGCGCGCCTGGACGAGGAACAGCGGGGGCCGGCCCGCGGACCAGTGGACGCGGGCGAGGTACGGGTGGCGCTCGCGGTCCCAGGTGATGTCCGTACGGGAGCCGTCCAGGCCCAGCAGGGCCAGGGTCACCTCGGCGTTGGCGGTGCCGGCGGCCGGGTAGGCGGTCTCGGCGGGGGCGCTCGCGGGGTTAGCCGGATCGGAGATCCACCACCGGCTCACGGGTGATTCGTCCACTCGGGCGGTCAGCAGAGCATCACTTTCGGGTGACCACCAGAAGCCGCGCGAACGGTCCATTTCCTCGGCGGCGATGAACTCGGCGAGCCCCCAGGTGACCCCCTCGCGCTCCGGCTCGGCCAGGGCGCGGTCGCTGCCGCCGTCCGCCGTGACGACGCGCAGGGCGCCGCCCGCGACGTAGGCGACGTGGCGGCCGTCCGGTGCCGGACGGGGGTCAACGACCGGGCCGGGAGCGGGCAGTTCGCGCGTCGCGCCGTCGCGCAGGCCGGCGGTGAAGAGCCGCCCGGACAGGGCGAACGCCGCCAACTCGGCGGCGTCGTCCACCGCGTAGCCGACGATGCCCGCCGCTCCCTCACGGCTGCGCTCGCGTCTGGCCCGCTCCTCGGCGGACAGTTCCTCGCCCGCTCCGCCGAGCAGGGTGTACGGGTCCGCCGCGGCGAACTCCCGTCCTGTGCCCGGCTCCAGGACCCACAGGGCGTTGGCGCGGTCGGTGCCCGAGCCGGACCGCAGGAAGACGACGCGCGATCCGTCCGGCGCCACGGTGAACGCGCGCGGGGCGCCGAGAGTGAAGCGTTGGGTGCGGGCGTACTGGCGGGGAAACGAGAGCTGTTCGGTCATGCCGGCGAGCCTACGGGCAGCCACCGCGCGGGCGGCGGGATGCCTTCATGCGCCCCGCTTTCACTCCCGTGCACCGAGTTCATACGTGCACGCGGAAAGTTATGATCGCTCACGCATAGTGGGCGTCCTGTGCGGCACTTGCCGGTCGCCTTGTCGTTCGTCCTGTGCTGTTCGTCCGTGCTGTTCGTTCTGTCGTTCGTCTTGCTGTTCGTCGACCGCGTACCTGGAGGTGAACCGCTGTGGCACTCTCGATTTCCGCGGTGGTGCTGCTGGCGATCGTTGTTTTCCTGCTGGTCCGGAAGTCCGGGCTGAAGGCGGGGCACGCCGCGGTCTGTGTGCTGCTGGGCTTCTATCTCGCGAGTTCGTCGATCGCCCCGACCATGCACCAGCTGACGAACAGCATCTCCACCATGGTCGGCAACCTGAAGTTCTGACCGGGCGCGCGGCTCGTAGGCTGGTCCCATGACCGACCTTCCCGGCCGCCGGCTGCTCCTGGTGCACGCGCACCCGGACGACGAATCGATCAACAACGGCGCGACCATGGCCAAGTACACCGCCGAGGGTGCCCATGTCACGCTCGTGACCTGCACACTCGGCGAGGAGGGCGAGGTGATCCCGCCGGAGCTCGGCCGCCTCGCCGCCGACCGGGAGGACGCCCTCGGCCCGTACCGCGCCGGTGAGCTCGCCGCCGCGATGCGGGAGCTCGGCGTCACCGACCACCGCTTCCTGGGCGGCCCCGGGCGCTACCGGGACTCCGGGATGACGGGCTCCGAGCAGAACGAGCGCCCCGGCTGCTTCTGGCAGGCCGATGTCGACGAGGCCGCCGCGTACCTCGTTGAGGTGATTCGCGAGGTGCGGCCGCAGGTCCTGGTCACCTACGATCCGCACGGCGGCTACGGCCACCCGGACCACATCCAGGCGCACCGCGTCGCCATGCGCGCCGTGGACCTGGCGGCGGAGCCGGTGTTCCGGCGCGACCTCGGCGACCCGTACGCAGTTGCCAAGGTCTATTGGAACTGCGTGCCCCTGTCCGTCGTCGAGGAGGGCTTCGCACGGCTGCGTGAGAAGGGGGAGGCCTCTCCCTTCCCCGGCGTCGCCTCGGCCGCCGATGTGCCGGGCGTCGTGCCCGACGCGGAAGTGACGGCGGCGCTCGACACCACCGCCCACGCCGCGGCGAAGGCCGCCGCGATGCGGGCCCACGCCACCCAGGTCTCCGTGGACGGCCCCTTCTTCGCTCTCTCGAACGCGCTGGGCCAGCCGCTGTTCGCCACCGAGTACTACAAGCTCGTGCGCGGCGAGGCCGGTGCACGGGCTTCCGGGCTCGAGGACGACCTCTTCGCGGGGGTGGACGCGTGAACGGGCTCCTCACCCCGATCAGTCCGGGACGCCTGCTCGGCAGTCTCGGCATGCTCGCCGTCGGCGTCGTGGTCGGCCTCGCGGGTTCGCTGGTGCAAGCGGGCTGGTTCCCCGGCGGGTTGCTGCTCGCGCTGCTCGCCGTCGGGGGCGTCTGCTACGGCGGCGTACTGGCGACGGGCACCAGGGTCGGCGGGGCCGCGGCCGGCACCGGATGGCTGCTCGCCGTGCTCATGGCCTCGCCCACGCGTCCGGAAGGCGACTTCCTCTTCGAGGCCGGACTGGGCTCCTATGTCTACATGCTGGGCGGTATGGCCGTTGCTGTGATGTGCGCCACGCTCGCGAAGCCGGTGCAACCAGGCGGGGCGGCAGACCGACTTGGCAAGTGAAGTGACGATTTTTGCCTGACGTTTCCACAACTCCGAACCGTTGGCTTTGAGACACAATGGCGCGCGCCGCGCTGTCGGCCGCAGGATGACCCGGCGGTCGTCAAGTGCGCGCCCGCGGTGCCCAGTATGGTGGTGCCGCCGCCGAGCCCCCCTGACCTTGGGCATGGGCGACCCCTGGGAGGTCAGAGGGCGGTGGAGAGCAACCGGGAGAACCTGCTTTGAGCCGTGAATCTGACAGTTCGTCCTCCGGGCCCCAGGGGCGCGGAGGTGCCGCGTACCCGTCGGGCACTCCGCCGTACGGAACCGACGGCCCGGCCGAGGGACAGAAGCCGGGCGCCAAGCCGGAGACGCCCAAGACCGAGACCACGCTGACGACGCGGATCCGCATCAACATCCCGGGGTCGCGCCCCATTCCGCCGGTCGTCATGCGCACGCCGGTCGGTGACGACACGTCGGACGCGGCGCCTGCCGAGCCCGAGCAGTCCGCGGCGCCGGTGAGCCGCCCCGAGCCGTCCGCGGCTCCGGCCGCGCCGGAACCCGAGCGGCCGGCCGAGAAGACGAGCGACTGGTTCGCACCCCGCAAGCCGGCCGCTTCTTCCGCCCCCACGCCGCCGAGCCTGCCGCGGCGTACACCGGGCGGCACGCAGCCGATGGGGACGCCTCCCATGGGTGCGCCGCCGATGGGTGCGCCGCCGATGGGTGCGTCTCCCATGGGCGCGTCCTCTATGGGTGCGTCTCCCATGGGTGCGTCTCCCATGGGCGGGGGCGCGCAGCAGCATCCGCCGGTGCCGGGCGACCCGTTCACGGGCGCGCCGATGCAGGGTGCGCCCCTGCAGGGCGGTGCGCCGTGGCCGGGCGACCAGTCGACGACGGGCGCGATGCCCGTGCCGGGCGACCCCTTCGCGGGGATGCCCGGGCAGGGCGGCGGTGCGCCGTACGCGGGCGACCCCTCGACGACCGGTGCGATGCCGATGCCGGGTGACCCGTTCGCCGGCGATCCGTCGACGACGGGCGCGATGCCGATGCCGGGTGACCCGTTCGCGGGTGACCTGTCGACGACCGGTGCGATGCCCGTGCCCGGCGGCCCCTTCGCGGGTGCTCCGGTGCAGGGCGGTGCGCCGTGGCCGGGTGACCCGTCGACGACGGGTGCGATGCCCGTGCCGGGCGACCCCTTCGCGCAGCCGCCCGTACCGCAGGCGGCCATGGAGACCACCCAGCAGTTCCCCGCGCCCGGTACCGGGCAGGGGCCGCGGCTGCCGTTCCCCGTGGGCGGGCCCCGTACGGACACGCCGCACCAGGGCGTCCCGGCCGTACCCCCGCCGCCGCCCGCCCCGGGCGTCCCCGCACCGCAGGGCAAGGGCAAGGGCGGCAGGAAGGGTGGACCGAATACACCGAAGACACAGCCGCCCGCCGCCCAGGCCGCCGCGGAGACGCTCGTCAGCGGCATCCCCCCGGTGACCCCGGCCGGTGCTCCCCGGACGCCCGTCGACAGTGGTGCGCCCCGGGTGCCGGTGCCCAAGCCCAAGGCGGGCACGGCCGTGCCCAAGCCGCCCGTGCCGAGCGCGCCCGCGGCGGGTGCGCCCGCGCCCGCGGCCAAGAAGGCGGCCAAGAAGGCGGCCAAGAAGAAGGGCCGTTCCAAACTCGTGCTGCTGGGCGGCGGCGTGGTGGCACTGGTCGGTGCCGCCTACGCAGCCGGGCTGCTGATGGACCACGCCGATGTGCCGCAGGGCACCACCGTGCTCGGCGTCGACATCGGCGGCAGCTCCAAGGACCAGGCGGTGCAGAAGCTCGACGCCAAGCTCGGCGACCGTGCGACCGCGCCGCTCAAGGTGTCGGTCAGCGGCAAGGAGACGCTGCTCAAGCCGTCCGTGGCCGGTCTGTCCATCGACACCCAGGAGACCGTGCGCTCCGTGTCCGGGCGGGACTACAACCCCGTCACCGTGCTCGGTTCGCTCGTCGGCAACAGCCGCAAGGCCGAGCCCACGGTGATCACGGACGAGGAGAAGATCACGGCCGCGCTCAGGGCGCTCGCGGGCGAGTCCGGCGGGAGCAAGGACGGCACGATCAAGTTCGAGCCGGGCAAGGCCGTTCCGGTCTACGGCAAGCCGTACCAGGGACTGGACATCGACAAGGCGGTCAAGGCCGTCTCGGACGCGTACCGCGAGCGTGCCGACACCGGCCGGGACACGGCCGTGGAGCTGCCCAGCTCCCATGTGCAGCCCACGGTGAGCAACGCCGAGGTCGACCAGAAGCTGAAGTCCTTCGCCCAGCCCGCCATGTCGGGCCTGGTGACGATCCAGACCTCCGACGGGGCCCACAGCATCCAGTTCGGCCCGGAGCTCTCGCTGCCGAAGATCCTTTCCATGAAGGCGGTCGACGGCAAGCTCGTGCCGGTCTACAACCTCGAGGTGCTCAAGGAGCTGTACGGCCAGAAGTTCGCCGGGGTCATGGTCCAGCGGGCGACCGGCAAGACGCCCGTCACCCCGCAGGACGTCGCGGGGGCGCTCGGCAAGGCGCTGAGCGGCAGGACGCCGGCCGAGCGGATCGGAACCATCCAGCTCAACCCGAGCTGAGTCCGTCCTCGTGCGTCGGCCATGACATCTGTCATGACCGACGCACGACGAAGGACACTGCACACGGTCACGCCGCTCCCGGATAGTGGAGGTCATGACCATCTCAACATCCACGTTCACGGGGGGCGGCCGTCGCACGGGTCTGGGGCCCGTCGTCAGCTTCGCGAACGTCAACAAGAGCTACGGCGACGTGCGGGCCGTCGCCGATCTGAACCTCGAGCTCTTCCCGGGCGAGACCGTCGCCCTGCTCGGCCCCAACGGGGCGGGCAAGTCCTCCACGCTCGACCTGCTGCTGGGGCTGCGCAACCCCGACTCCGGCACCGTCGAGCTCTTCGGCACCACTCCCCAGCGCGCCATCGAACAGGGCAAGATCGGGGCGATGCTGCAGAGCGGCGGCCTCATGGAGGACGTCAAGGTCCGCGAGCTGGTGAAGCTCGCCTGCGATCTGCACCCGCACGCCTACCCGGTCGACCGGGTCATGGAGCAGGCAGGCATCACCGAGATCGCCGACCGGATGGTCAACAAGCTCTCGGGCGGCCAGGAACAGCGTGTGCGATTCGCACTCGCGACGGCCGGTGCGAATGAGCTGATCGTGCTGGACGAGCCGACGACCGGCATGGACGTCACGGCCCGTCAGGCGTTCTGGGGCGTCATGCGCCGCCAGGCGGACGAGGGCCGCGCGGTCCTCTTCGCCACCCACTACCTCGAAGAGGCCGACGCGATCGCGGACCGTGTGATCGTCCTGCACCGCGGCCGGATCCTCGAGGACGGCTCGGCCGCGGAGATCAAGGCGAAGGCCGGGGCCCGGCGGATCGTCTTCGACCTGGACGGCGCCATCGACGAGACCGTGCTGCGCGGGCTGCCGTTCCTCTCCACGCTGGAGATATCCGGCCGTACGGTCCGTATGCAGTCGCACGACGCGGACGCGACCGTGCACGCGCTCTACGGGCTCGGCTGCTACCCCCGCAACCTCGAGGTCGCGGGCCTCGGCCTGGAGCAGGCCTTCATCGCCATCACCGACGCTGCGACCGCCGGGGAGGCGGCCCGATGAACACGCTGATCAAGCTTGAGATCTCGCGCAACCTGAGGAACAAGAAGTACATGTTCTTCTCGGTGCTCTACCCGGCGGTGCTCTACCTGCTCTTCTCGGCGAGCACGAAGAGCACGGACAAGATCGGCGACACCGGGCTGACCTTCACGCTGCTGTACATGGTCTCCATGGCCTCGTTCGGCGCGATCACCTCCGTGCTCGTGGGCAATGCCGAACGCATCGCCAAGGAGCGGGAGAAGGGCTGGGTGCGCCAGCTGCGGCTCACCGCGCTCCCGGGCCACGGCTACCTGCTGTCGAAGGTCGCGTCGGCCTCCGTGGTGTCGCTGCCGGCGATCGTGGCCGTCTTCATCGCCGGTGCGGCGAAGGGCGTCCACCTGGACGCATGGCAGTGGGCCGCCCTGCTGGGCGTGATCTGGGCGGGCAGCTGTGTCTTCGCGGCGCTCGGTGTGGCCATCGGCTACATGGCCACGGGCGACGCCGTACGGCCCATCGCCATGATCGTCTACTTCGGTCTGTCGATCCTCGGCGGCCTGTGGATGCCCTCCACCGTGTTCCCCAAGTGGCTGCAGAACATAGCGGAGTACGTCCCCACCCACGCCTATGCCGGGCTCGGCCAGGCCATCGAGCGCGGTGACGCCCCCGGGACGAAGGACGTGGTCATCCTCGTCGCCTACATGGTGCTGTTCGCGGGCGCCGCGGCCTGGCTGTACCGCAAGGACACGCACAAGGCGTGACGTCATGAGCGACGGCGAGGACGGGGCGATGGCAGACAGGCCTTTCAGCAGTGTGGGCGCCAGGCCCGAGAACAAGCGGCAGTTGCTGGTCAAGTCCTCATGGGCCGTCCTCTACCTGACGTACCTCGTCTACACGGTCGAGGACCTGGTCCACGGTCACCACGGCACCGGTGCAAGGGTGTTCGGCTGGCTCGGGCTGGGCCTCTTCCTCGTCGGGTACTTCTACCTGCTCTTCGGCCCCCGCCCGCCCGTCGGGCAGGGCCGGGGACGGCTCGCCCTCCTCGGCGGGCTGTACGTGCTGTCGGTGGTGCTGGTGGTGACGCTCGGCGGGCCGTTCCTGTCGCTGCTGGTCTACGTCGCCATCTCCTGCGGGGTGATGCTCCCGCTGAAATGGGCGGGCCGTGTCATCCCGCTGATCACCGTCACCGCCGTCGGCTTCGGAGCGGTGTACGGCGCGGACGGCGCCACGCTGCTCCTGGTGGGCACCGCCTCGCTGCTGGGCGGCCTCGCGATGGCGGCCCTCATGCAGATGGGCCGCACCATGCGCGAGCTGCGCGAGGCGCGCAACACGGTCGCCCATCTCGCCGCGAACGAGGAGCGGTTGCGGCTCGCCCGGGACCTGCACGACCTCCTCGGCCACTCGCTCTCGCTCATCACGCTCAAGAGCGAGCTCGCCGGGCGGATGCTGCCCGACAAGCCCGAGCAGGCCGCCCAGCAGGTCGCGGACATCGAGCGCGTCAGCAGGCAGGCGCTGAAGGACGTACGGGAGGCGGTGAGCGGATTTCGCCGCCCCACCCTCGAGTCCGAGCTCGCCGGGGCCCGTACCGCCCTGGCGGCCGCCGGGATCGTCGCGGACCTGAGCCGCGCCTCCGGCCTCCCCCGGAGCCTGGACGGCCCGGGAGGTGCCCCCATCCCGGACCTGCCGCCGGACGCCGAGGGCGCGCTCGCCTGGGCGCTGCGCGAGGCGGTGACGAACGTGGTGCGGCACAGCGCGGCCCGCCGGTGCGAGGTCGTGCTGGCCGAGTCGGGCGACGAGTTGTGCCTGACCGTCACCGACGACGGCCGCGGGCCGGCCCGCCCGCACGGCAACGGCCTGACGGGCCTGACCGAGCGGCTCGCCCTCACCGACGGCCGGCTCGAGACCGGCCCCGCATCGCGCGGAGGCTTCCGGCTGCGGGCCAGCGTGCCGCTCTCCCGCCGGGTCGCCCCGGAGGTGCTCGAGCCCCGGGGCTGACCCCCTACCCTGTCGCTGTGACAGCACGACCCGGCAGCACCGATCCCCGACCGGCCATACGCGTACTCCTCGCCGAGGACCAGTCGATGGTCCGTGAGGCACTGGCGGCGCTGCTGGGGCTGGAGGGCGACATCGAGGTCGTGGTCCAGGTGGCCCGGGGCGACGAGGTGCTCGCGGCGGCCCGGTCGACGCCGGTCGACGTGGCGCTGCTGGACATCGAGATGCCGGGCGCGACCGGGCTCGAGGCCGCCGAGGTGCTGCGGCGCGAGCTGCCGGAGCTCAAGGTCGTGATCCTGACGACCTTCGGGCGGCCCGGCTACCTGCGCCGGGCCATGGAGGCCGGTGCCGTCGGCTTCCTGGTCAAGGACGCGCCCGCCGCCCAACTCGCGGACGCGCTGCGCAAGGTGCTGCGCGGGGAGCGGGTCATCGACCCGACGCTCGCCGTGGCCGCCCTGGCGGAGGGCCCGAACCCGCTGACCGAGCGCGAGCGCGCGGTGCTGTGCGCGTCCGCGGACTGCTCCACGAACGCGGAAGTCGCCGCCAGGCTCCACCTGTCCCACGGGACGGTGCGCAACTATCTGTCGACGGCCATCCAGAAGACGGGCGCCCGCAACCGCGCGGATGCGGTGCGCATCGCGCGCGACAAGGGCTGGCTGTAGGCCGGTTCGGCACCGCCGGGCGGGCAGCCACTGCGCCGCGCGGCGAAAATTCGTGGGGCAAGCCCCGGAGAGGCCCGCCGCAACGGTGCGATGCCGCAACGGCGAGGGTCCGGCGGAATGCACGGTCACCGCAACCCGCATCCCCCGCCCACCGGCTCAGTTCAGCATCGCCCGCGCGGCCAGCGCCTGGCGGCGTACGGTTTCGGCGGCGGTCGGCTCGACCGCGGCGATCACGTCCGCGTACGCCTCCAGCTCCCGCGCCCCGCGCGCGAACTCGCCGCGTTCGACGAGCAGTTCGGCGTGCTCGTAGCGCAGCCGGGCCGGGTGGCTCGGCAGCAGCAGGGAGAGCTCGACGGCCCACAGCTGGATGCCGCTGCGCTCCGGGCGGGCCGCCGCCCAGGCGCGGATGTTGTTCAGGATGCGCAGGACGATCTCCAGCGGCTCGGCCGGGGAGAACGCGGAGGGCGGCAGTGCGGTGCCGGTCGCACCGGCGACCAGCATGCCCGCCTCGTCCTCGGTCAGCGTCCGGCCGCCGTCGAAGGGGTCGATCAGCACATGGTCCCCGTACGGGTCGCCGAAGCCGACGACGAAGTGGCCCGGCAGCGCCACCCCGTACACCGGCGCACCGGCCCGGCGCGCGACCTCCATCCACACCACGGACAGCAGGATCGGCAGGCCGCGCCTGCGCCGGAGCACCTGGTCGAGGAGCGAGGACTCCAGCCGACGGTAGTCGGCGGGGGAGCCGCGGAAGTCGCAGTGGCCGCCGAGCAGCCGCTCGAGCGCGGCGGCCCACTGCGCGGGCTCCGCGTGCCGTCCCAACGCGGGCAGCTGCCCCGCGAGCTCGTCGAGCTCGATCTGCACGGCGTCGAACCCGGCCTCGTCCAGCTCCGTGTCCGCCTCGGTGGCGATCAGGAGGCACAGCAGTGCCAGGTCGGGCCGTTCCTCGCGGGCGGCCTCGGCGAACCGCCGCCGGTCGTCGGTGTCAGTCATGCCTTTCCGTCCGTACCCGGGGTCTCCAGTGTCCGGTAGTGGTAGGCGTGATGCGTGGTGAAGCCGAGCCGGTCGTAGAGCGCGGCGGCACCGCCGTTGTCCGCCTCCACTTGGAGATACGCCGCCGAGGCGCCCTCGTCGAGCGCCTTACGGGCCAGTGCGGCCATGGCCAGGGTGCCGAGCCCCTCCCGGCGGCGGCCGGTGTCCACGTGCAGCGCGGCGAAGCCCGCCCAGCGGCCGTCGGTCACGCAGCGCGCCACGGCCGCCGGGCCCTCGGCGCCCGGCACGGTCGCGAACCACACCGACGGGCCGCCGGTGAGCACCGCCCGCGCGGCGTCCCCGGTACCCCGGCCGTACGCCGCGAGCCAGGCCTCGTCCGGCTCGCGGGACAGCACGACGCCGCCGAGGTCGGCGTCGGTGTCGGCGAGGGGCGCGAGTGCGGCCGTACGCATGAGCGCGTGGCGCTCGGCGGCCCAGCCGCGCCGCGCCAGCTCCGCGTCCAGCCCCTCGTCCCGCGCGGGGTCGCCGGTGGTGACCTGGATGCGCGGGGGCAGGCCGCGGCGGGCGTACCACTCGGCGACCCGGTCCACGGCCTGCGGTACCGGCAGCCCGCAATCGCCCAGCGGCAGGGCCGAATTGGCGCGGGCGGTGAAGCCCCCGGCGGCGCGCAGCGTCCACGCGCCCAGGTGCCCCGTCTCCGTCGCGGGCCAGCCGCGGGTGGCGGTCTCCTGGAGCTCGCGGACCGTCGTCGCGGGTCCCCGCCGCCGGGGCGGGGTCGGGGGGACCACCTTGCCCGCGACGAGCGCGGACTCCGCGATCTCGGCCGTCTCGCCGTTCCGCCGTGTGATGCGCAGCACGCCGTTCGACCAGGATTCGAGCACGCCGACGGTGTCGGTGTACTTCTCAGGTGATCCTGACCGGTCGTTCAATGAGCGGACAGATACCCTTTTTCCGGCATCGGCCGCATTAATGCGCACTTCAAGCCGTCCGCCCGTGGTGAATTCCACAGCTCTCTCCGCCCCTCTTGTTCGTCAAGCGCCCGGGAACGGAGATACTAGGTGCGGGCATCGACGACGCCGCGCTCCCGCGCGAGATGACCCCTAGCCGAGGAGGAACGACAGCGTGACCTACGTCATCGCGCAGCCTTGTGTCGACGTGAAGGACAAGGCGTGCATCGAGGAGTGCCCCGTCGACTGCATCTACGAGGGCTCCCGGTCCTTGTACATCCACCCGGACGAATGTGTCGACTGCGGTGCCTGTGAGCCGGTGTGCCCGGTGGAAGCGATCTTCTACGAGGACGACACCCCGGACGAGTGGAAGGACTACTACAAGGCGAACGTCGAGTTCTTCGACGAGCTCGGTTCGCCCGGTGGAGCCTCGAAGCTCGGCCTGATCGAGCGCGATCACCCCTTCATCGCCGCGCTGCCGCCGCAGAACGCGTGATCCGCCCCTAGCACCACCCGGCCCCGTACAGCCCCGCCGCCGTACGGGGCCGCGGCATTCATCCCTAGCGCAAGAGAGCGAGCAGCCAGCACCGTGAGCGCAGTCTCGTCCCGCCTCCCCGTCTTTCCCTGGGACCGCCTCGAGCCCTACAAGGCCACCGCCGCCGCACACCCGGACGGCATCGTGGACCTGTCGGTCGGCACCCCCGTGGACCCCGTTCCGGCGCTCGTCCAGCGGGCGCTCGCCGATGCCGCCGACAGCCACGGCTATCCCACGGTGTGGGGCACGCCGGCGCTGCGCGACGCGCTCACCGGCTGGACGGAGCGGCGGCTGGGCGCGCGCGGGATGACGCATGCCAACGTACTGCCGGTCGTCGGCTCCAAGGAGCTGGTGGCCTGGCTGCCCACCCAGCTGGGCCTCGGCGCGGGCGACAAGGTCGCCTACCCGCGGCTCGCCTACCCGACGTACGAGGTGGGCGCGCGGCTCGCGGGCGCCGAGCCGGTCGTCTACGACGCTGAGACATTTGCGTCTGGCGACGCGGGCACGGAGCTCGACCCGGCCGGGCTGAAGCTGCTGTGGCTCAACTCGCCGTCCAACCCCACCGGCCGGGTCATGCCGCTCGAGGAGCTGCGGCGCACGGTCGCCTGGGCGCGGTCGCACGGCGTGCTGGTCTTCAGCGACGAGTGCTACGTGGAGCTGGGCTGGGAGGCCGACCCGGTCTCCGTGCTGCACCCGGACGTCTGCGGCGGGTCGTACGAGGGCATCGTGGCCGTGCACTCGCTGTCCAAGCGCTCCAACCTCGCCGGGTACCGCGCCGCGTTCCTCGCCGGTGACGAGGCGGTGCTGGGCGAGCTGCTCCAGATCCGCAAGCACGGCGGCATGATGGTCGCCGCCCCGGTGCAGGCCGCCACCGTCGCGGCGCTGGGTGACACCGCGCACGTCGCCGAGCAGCGTGCCCGGTACGCCCGCCGCCGGGCCGCCCTGCGCGCCGCCTTCGAGGGCGCGGGCTTCCGGATCGAACACAGCGAGGCGTCGCTGTACCTGTGGGCGACCCGTGACGAGCCCTGCTGGGACACCGTCGCGGACCTGTCCAAGCGCGGCATCCTCGTCGCGCCGGGGGAGTTCTACGGCGTCGCGGGCGAGCGCTTCGTACGGATTGCCTTCACCGTGACCGACGAGCGCGTGGAGGCGGCGGTCCGCCGCCTGTCCGAGTAGCGGTACGCATCCGCGCCGGATGCGCGTACACCGCATACGCGAAGGGGCCCGGGAGTGGATCTCCCGGGCCCCTTCGCGCGTTGTGCGTGGTGTGCCGCCGGCTCAGCCGCCCAGGCCGGGGAGGGTCTTGACCGGCAGGTCGCCGCCGCCGAGGCCGTGCCCGGCCGCACCCTGCGCGGCGCCGCCCACGGCCTGGCCGGTGGCACCCGCCAGGTCGCCCGTGGCCTTCTGGCCGTGCTCGAGCGCGGCCTTGGTGGTCTTGCCGGCGGTGCCGAGGGTCTGGCCGGTGGCCGGCCCGGCGGTGTGGACAGCCTTGTTCGCCACGTCCGTCGTCGCGGCACCGGCCTGCTGCGTGCCCGATTCGACGGTGTTGCCCACGTGCGCACCGTCCACTGCGCTGAGGCCGCCCAGGTTCGGGGCCGCAGGGAGTTCCGCGGCGTTCGCGGCACCGGCCGCGGCGGCGACGGGAGCAGCGGCCGCGGCGACGAGCAGTGCGGCCCGGGCGATCCGACGCGTGAGGGGGAGGGACATGTTGCTCCTTTGACGGAACGGGTTAACGGGTTGCGGTCGATTGCTGTCCGGCGAGCGGACGCTGTGACTACCGCCCGAGCCCCATGAAGGTTGCGGTGCCCCTGGGTAAAGAGTTTGCAATGCGTCGCATTATCGGGTCTGTGAACAATCGGGCAAACGAGGCGCGGTCGTCGGAGACGTAAAAGCGTGACAACCCTTTGTTCTCAAGGGGTGCGCCGTGTGCGCCCGGGGTGTGCGCGGGTGTGACGCGCGCGGCAACCTCCCGCCCGGGGCCATACGCCGGGCGGGGGATGGTTCGCACTACTGGGCGGTTGTGATCCGTACCGCGGCCACGGGGTCGGCGCCGGATTCGTCCGTGCCCTTGGGTGCCTTGGACGCCTTGCCGTCGTTGGAGGCCTGCTGCCAGCCGTCGCGGGAGTTCTTGGACGTCCACACCCGGCCGTCGAAGGAGACGCGCTCGATGCGCAGTTCGGCCGCGTGCGCCACCGCCCAGGACGCCAGCTCCCAGCCGCGCCGCTGCGGCTCGTCGTCCGCCCGCACCGGCCGGACGGGGACGGTCACCGTGCTGCCGGACGGGGCGGAGGGCTCCACCGACTTCCCGAAGTCCCGCTTCAGCCCGGTCCGTACCGCCGACGGATCGCCCGGCTTGCCGTCGCTCGGGCTCGTCGAGCAGCTGAACGCGGTCGCCCGGCGGCCCGTCAGGGCCGAGGCGAGCAGGGACGCGTCCGGCTCGTGCTTGGCGTACGCCTGCGGGAAGGCGCTGTGCTGCACCTTCTGCGCGGCCACCGTCAGCGGCAGCCGCGAATAGCCCCGCACCTCGACCAGGCGGTCGTAGAACGCCCCCGCCGAGTACACCGGATCGGTGATCTGCTTCGCCGTGCCCCAGCCCTGCGTCGGGCGCTGCTGGAACAGGCCCAGCGAATCGCGGTCGCCGTGATGGATGTTGCGCAGCCCCGACTCCTGCATGGCCGTGGCCAGCGCGATCGTCACGGCCCGCTCCGGCAGTCCGCGCGTGGTGCCCACGGCCGTGATCGTCGCGGCGTTGCCGGCCTGCTCGGGGTCGAGCGAGTACGACTCGCCGTCGGCCTGGGCCACGCAGCGCGGGGCACCGGGGCCACCGGTCACGAAATGGGCCACGAGATACCCGATCAGCGCCAACAGCACGGCACAGGCGGCCACGATGCGCAGCAGTCGGCCGCGGCGGGTGACGGAGATCCGGGACATGCGGCCCACGTTACTTGACGGATTCGGTGATCCGCCGGGCCGGGCGGCGCTGTCGGTGCGGGGCGTTAGAGTCGCCCCTATGGACCACGCCGCACTCGACCTGTCCCTCGACGCCGCCGCCCTCACCGCGCGGCTCGTCGACTTCCCGTCGGTGAGCGGAAACGAGAAAGAGCTCGCCGACGCCGTCGAGCAGGCGCTGCGCGCGCTGCCGCATCTGACGGTGGACCGGTACGGCAACAACGTGGTCGCGCGCACGAACCTCGGCCGCGCCGAACGCGTCATCCTCGCAGGGCACATCGACACCGTCCCCATCGCGGACAACGTGCCCTCGCGCCTCACGGGTGACATCAGCGGCTCCGCCGCGGGGAACGGCGTGCTCTGGGGCTGCGGCACCAGCGACATGAAGTCCGGTGTCGCCGTGCAGCTGCGCATCGCCGCGACCGTCCCCGAGCCCAACCGCGACCTCACCTTCGTCTTCTACGACAACGAAGAGGTCGCCGCCCACCTCAACGGCCTCGGCCGCGTCTCCGAGGCCCATCCCGACTGGCTGGCGGGCGACTTCGCCGTGCTCCTCGAGCCCTCCGACACCCAGGTCGAGGGCGGCTGCCAGGGCACCCTGCGCGTCCTGCTGCACACCACGGGCGAGCGGGCCCACTCCGCCCGCAGCTGGATGGGGAGCAACGCGATCCACGCCGCGTCGCCGATCCTCGCCCGCCTCGCCGCGTACGAGCCCCGACGGCCCGTCATCGACGGTCTCGAGTACCGCGAGGGCCTCAACGCCGTGCGGATCGAGGGCGGTGTCGCCAACAACGTCATCCCCGACGCCTGCACGGTGACGGTGAACTTCCGCTACGCGCCGGACCGCACCCCGGAGGAAGCCCTCGCGCACGTCCGCGAGGTGTTCGCCGACTGCGGTGTCGACGAGCTGGTCGTCGACGACCACTCGGGCGGAGCGCTGCCGGGCCTCTCGCACCCGGCCGCGGCAGCCTTCATGGAGGCCGTGGGCGGCACCCCCCAGCCCAAGTTCGGCTGGACGGACGTCTCCCGCTTCAGCGCGCTCGGCGTACCCGCCGTCAACTACGGCCCGGGCGACGCCCTTTACGCGCACAAGCGGGACGAGCATGTGGCCACGGACCGGATCCGGCACTGCGAGGAGCGGCTGCGGGCCTGGTTGAGCGCCTGATCGGCGACGGCCCCGTGACCTAGGCTGAGCGGCACGATCCTTCTCGCGGAGGGAGCACGACATGGTCAATTCCGAGGGAATCCGCCCACGGAAGGAACAGCGGCGGGGGCCGGTGCTGCGCCGCCACGGCCAGATGCAGCAGGGCACCACCGACCAGCATCTGCTCGACACCCGGGGCACCGCGGACTGGGTGCACGAGGATCCCTTCCGGGTGATGCGCATCCAGTCCGAGTTCGTCGAGGGCTTCGGGGCGCTGGCCGAACTCCCGCCCGCGATCAGCGTGTTCGGCTCCGCGCGCACCAAGAGCGACGCCGCGGAGTACGCGTCGGGGGTGGCCCTCGGGCGCGGTCTGGTCGAGGCGGGCTTCGCGGTCATCACCGGCGGCGGGCCCGGCGCGATGGAGGCCGCGAACAAGGGCGCCATGGAGGCGGGCGGCGTCTCGGTCGGGCTGGGCATCGAGCTGCCCTTCGAGCAGGGGATGAACCCCTATGTGAACCTCGGCGTCGACTTCCGCTACTTCTTCGTCAGAAAGACCATGTTCGTGAAGTACGCGAGCGGGTTCGTCGTGCTGCCGGGCGGACTCGGCACGCTGGACGAGCTGTTCGAGGCCCTCACCCTGGTGCAGACGAAGAAGGTCACCCGCTTCCCCATCGTGCTGTTCGGCACCGCCTACTGGAAGGGCCTGGTCGACTGGATCGAGGGCACCCTCGTCGCCCAGGGCAAGGTGGGGCCGGGCGACCTCCACCTGTTCCACGTCACCGACGACGTGGAAGAGGCGATCGGGGTCGTCACCAAGGAAGCGGGCCTGATGCCGTAGGCCTGTCCGGCGGGTCTTCACCCCATGGGTGCGGCCGGTTCGGCACCGCCGGGCTCCGCTGTCCTGGCCGATCGCCGCTGCGGCGGGAGGTGACGCGGGGCGCCGCCCCGCGCCCCGGGGCCGTAGCGCTACGCGAGACCCCGGCGGGCGACCGCCGGGGGGCGGTGCCCGGCGATGGACGCCACCATGTCCAGCACCTGCCGGGTCTCCGCGACCTCGTGCACGCGGTACACCTGCGCCCCCAGCCACGCCGACACGGCGGTCGTCGCCAGCGTGCCCAGCAGCCGCTCCTTGACCGGCTTGTCGAGCGTCTCGCCGACGAAGTCCTTGTTGGACAGGGAGACCAGGACGGGCCAGCCCGTCTCCGTCATCTCGCCCAGCCGCCGGGTCGCCTCCAGCGAGTGCCGGGTGTTCTTCCCGAAGTCGTGCCCCGGGTCGATCATGATGCCGTCGCGCCGGACCCCCAGCGCGACCGCCCGCTCGGCCAGCCCGAGCGTCACGTGCAGGATGTCCTCCATCACGTCGTCGTACGTCGTCCGGTGCGGCCGGGTGCGCGGCTCGACCCCGCCGGCGTGCGTGCACACCAGCCCGGCCCCGTGGCGGGCCGCGACCTCGGCGAGCCGGGGGTCCACCCCGCCCCAGGCGTCGTTCAGCAGGTCCGCGCCCGCCTCGCAGACCGCCTCGCCGACCTCGTGCCGCCAGGTGTCCACGCTGATCACCATGTCCGGATGGCGTCTGCGCACCTCGGCCACGAAGCCGACCGTGCGCCGTGCCTCCTCCTCGGCGGTCACCTCCTCGCCGGGGCCCGCCTTCACCCCGCCGATGTCGATGATCGCGGCACCCTCCGCGACGGCCTGGTCCACCCGGGCGAGCGCGGGCTCGTCGCTGAAGGTGGCGCCCTGGTCGTAGAAGGAGTCGGGCGTTCGATTGACGATCGCCATGATCACCGGTTCGTGAGCGCCGAACTCGCGTCGTCCCAGCCGCAGCATTTCCTCGTGCTCCCTCTCCATGGTCCGGCAGCGACCTTAACTGTCAGTGCGGCATGGCACGATCGGGGAGGACGGACCGGTTCACGGATCCGTGCACCGGCATCCACGGGGAGATGGTCGTGTTCTGGTTCTTGCTCATCGCGCTGATCGTGGTGGTCGGTGCGGTCGCGCTCGCCGTGCTCGGCGGGCGTGGCGGAGTGCTGCCCGAGGCGCCGCCGGACCGGATCGCCTGGCCGCTGCCCGCCGACCGGCCGCTGGGCCGGGCCGACATCGACGCACTGCGCCTGCCGATGGCACCGCGCGGCTACCGCATGACCGAGACGGACGACGTGCTGGACCGGATCGGTGCCGAGCTGGCCGAGAAGGACGCCCGGATCGCCGAGCTCGAGGCGGCGCTCGCCGGGGCCCGGGCCGCCGCGGCCCGCCCGCCGGCGGCCGGTGACGAGCCGGAGGACGAGCCCGGGGAGGGGCGGGCATGAGCGGCGTTGTCCTGGGGCCGGACGGGCTGGCGCGGTGCCCTTGGGGCCTGGAGGCCGAGTCGATGGCCGACTACCGCGAGTATCACGACACCGAGTGGGGCCGCCCGGTGCACGGCGACGACGCCCTCTTCGAGCGGACCTGCCTGGAGGCGTTCCAGTCCGGGCTGTCCTGGCTGACGATCCTGCGCCGCCGCGAAGGGTTCCGCGCCGCCTTCGCCGGGTTCTCCATCGCCGAGGTGGCGGCCTTCACGGACGCCGACGCCGAGCGGCTGCTGGCCGACCCGGGCATCATCCGCAACCGGGCGAAGATCGCCGCGGCGATCAACAACGCCAGGGTCGCCGCCGAGTGGGCCCCGGGCGAGCTGACCGACCTGATCTGGTCGTACGCGCCCGGGGCGAAGCGCGCCCCGCGCACGACCGGCGAAGTGCCCGCGGTGACACCGGAGTCCACGGCGCTGGCGAAGGAGCTCAAGAAGCGCGGCTTCCGCTTCGTCGGTCCCACGACGGCGTATGCGCTGATGCAGGCGTGCGGATTGGTGAACGACCACCTGGCGGACTGTCATGTGCGGGGCGCGATGGTCAGCGCCCGGTGAAGCGCGGCTTCTCCTTCTTCAGGAACGCCTCCACGGCGATCCTGTGGTCCTCGGAGGCACCGGCCACGGCCTGGAGTTCCTCCTCCTTGGCCAGGGTGCCGGCCAGAGAGTGCTCCGCGCCGTACGCCACCGCCGTCTTGAGCGCGGCGTAGGCGCCGGTCGGGCCTTCGGCCAGCCGGCGTGCCACGGCCGCCGCCTCGGCGGCGAGGTCCGCGGCGGGCACGACCCGGTTGGCGATGCCGAGTTCGTGCGCCTCCTGTGCGCTGACGTTGCGGGGGAAGAGCAGCAGGTCCATCGCACGGCCGTGGCCGACGAGGCGGGGCAGGGTCCAAGAGACGCCCGAGTCGGCGGTGAGCGCGACCCCCGCGAACGAGGTGTTGAAGGACGCGGTGTCGGCGACCACCCGGTAGTCGGCGGCGAGGGCGAAGCCCGCGCCCGCGCCCGCGGCGACCCCGTTGACCCCGGCGACGACCGGCTTGGCCATCCCGGCGATGGCCAGGGTGATCGGGGTGTAGTGCTCCCGGACGGTGTCCATGGTGTGCTCGGGGTCCGCGGCCAGCAGTGAGGTGTGCTCCTTGAGGTCCTGGCCCACACAGAAGGCACGGCCGCTGCCGGTCAGCAGCACGGCCCGGACGGCCGGATCGTCCGCCGCGTCCCGGAGCGTGTCCCGCAGCGCGTTCTTGAGTTCCGTGTTGAGCGCGTTCATGGCGTCGGGCCGGTTCAGGGTGATCGTCGCGAGTCCGTCGGTCACCTCGTACAGCACGGTGTCGGCCATGTGCGGTCTCCTTCACGTTCGTGTGGGGTCGGCAACAGTCAGCGGCCAGCCTGCCGCAGATCCTCCGGAGCCGGTATGTGACGTGTGTCAAAAAATCGAGCTCCCGTGCGGTGACGGAGTTGGTGCGCAACTGCGGCTCAATCGCCGAATTGAGTGGTTTTGCCGGAGAGTGTTGCCGAAGGGATGCCCACCGATGTTGGTCATTGGGTCGCACGATGCGGGATAATGGCCTGGAAGCAATGTGTTCGATGCCGGTGACACCTGGGTTGTCGGCTGCGACGGGCTGGTTTCAGGAAGGGGAACGAGCATGGCGGCCATGAAGCCGCGGACGGGCGACGGCCCGCTCGAGGTGACCAAGGAGGGGCGGGGCATCGTCATGCGGGTTCCGCTCGAAGGCGGCGGTCGTCTCGTCGTCGAGCTGACCCCGGATGAGGCCGCGGCCCTCGGAGACGCCCTGAAGCAGGTCGTCGGCTGACGCGTCTGCTTTCCGCAGCGCTTTTCTCCCGTCTGCCCCGGCGCCGGATTCCGGCTCCGGGGCAGCGGTGTACCGGGCCCGTGCCGTCAGCCGCGCCGGACGGCGCACAGCAGCCCGTCGCCCACGGGCAGCAGGGACGGCAGCAGCACCGTCGACTCCCGTACGGTGCGCAGCAGTTCGCGCAGCCGCTGCACCTCGGCGGGCTGGGCGGCGGTGTCGACGGTGCGGCCGTCCGCGAAGAGGCCCTCGAAACAGACGAGTCCGCCGGGCCGCAGCAGGCGCAACGATTCCGCTAGATAGTCGAGGTACTCCAGCCGGTCGCCGTCGCAGAACACCAGGTCGTATCCGCCGTCGGCCAGGCGCGGCAGCACCTCCAGCGCGCGGCCCGGGATGAAGCGCGCCCTGTTGCCGGCGAAGCCGGCGGCGCGGAACGCCTGCCGGGCGAACTGCTGGCACTCCGGGTCGCTGTCGACCGTCGTCAGCACCCCGTCGGGCCGCATGCCGTGCAGGAGATGGATGCCCGAGACCCCGGTGCCCGTGCCGATCTCGGCGACGGCCTTGGCGTCGACGGACGCGGCGAGCAGGCGCAGCGCCGAGCCGGTGCCGGACGTCACGGAGCGCAGCCCGGTCTCGAGGGCCCGGTCGCGGGCCCACCGCAGTGCGGCGTCATCGATGTGCTCGACGCCGTAAGCCTCGGCGAACGCCCAGCTCGTCTGCCGGTTGCCGGTAATGGCCCTCTCCTGTCCCCATGTGTCGACGCAACCGTGACTGTATCCGCTGACCCCGGGAACCCGCAGATGGGACCGTGCGTTCAAGGGGAGGGAGGGTTGGACGGGAGGGTGGAGACCCAGACCAAAAAGCAGGTCAAAATTCCTTATCCGGAGCTAACGGGCGAGGTGGATATGGTAGGGGCTCCACTGGACACCACCAGAGCCGACAGGGGAGGTGCGGCTACGGCCGTCGACCGTCGGAGAGTGCTGAAGCGCTTTCGCAGGTCCGCCGTCGAGCCGAAATCCGTGACCAACACCGCTGACCACCCGCGCACTCCGGACTCCGCCACCGCGACTTTCGCCACCGACGCGGATGCGCAGGCGTGGACTCCTCCCACCTGGGAGGAGATCGTCAGCACGCACAGCGCACGGGTCTACCGCCTCGCCTACCGCCTCACCGGCAACCAGCACGACGCCGAGGACCTCACGCAGGAGGTCTTCGTCCGCGTCTTCCGCTCGCTGTCCACCTACACCCCGGGCACGTTCGAGGGGTGGCTGCACCGCATCACCACCAACCTCTTCCTCGACATGGTCCGGCGCCGTCAGCGCATCCGCTTCGACGCGCTGGCCGAGGACGCGGCGGAGCGGCTCCCCAGCCGTGAGCCGTCCCCCCAGCAGCACTTCAACGACACGCACTTCGAGGCGGACGTCCAGCAGGCGCTGGACACGCTCGCCCCGGAGTTCCGCGCCGCGGTCGTCCTGTGCGACATCGAGGGTCTGTCGTACGAGGAGATCGCCGCGACGCTCGGGGTGAAGCTCGGCACCGTCCGCAGCCGTATCCACCGTGGCCGCTCCCACCTGCGCAAGGCGCTCCGGCACCGCTCGCCCGCCGCCCGGGCCGAGCAGCGTGCCGTGACGGCGGTGGGCTCCGGCGTTCCTCTGGGAGGGGAGGTCGGGATCGCGTGACCGGTTCAGGCGGTCAGTCCCCCGCCGAGCAGCATCTCGGCGACCGCCTCGCGGCCCTGGTCGACGGGGAGTTGGGGCACGATCTGCGGGAGCGGGTGCTGGCGCACCTGGCGACCTGCTGGAAATGCAAAGCGGAAGCCGACGCGCAGCGTCGGCTCAAAAGCGTGTTCGCGGAAGCGGCGCCTCCGCCGCTGTCCGAGGGGCTGCTCGCCCGGCTGCAGGGTCTGCCCGGCGCCGGCGACGACCCACGGGAGGGCGGGCACGGCTCCGGTGGCCCGGGAAAAGGCGGTTTCGGCGTGCGGGCCGAGGCCTTCGCCCTGCTTCCGGCCACCGCCCCGAGGCCCCGTGAGCGCGGCTTCAGGACCCATGACGTCGGGCGCTCGCGCGGCCGGCGCCGTTTTGCCTTCGCGGCGGCGGGAGCGGTGTCGATAGCCGCCTTCGCGCTCGTCGGCGCGCAGCCGCTCGAGACGGCCGTCGAGACCCCCGGGGCCCGGGGCGAGGATCCTCGGGCGGCCGCCACCTCGCTGGTGCTGGGGCCGACCACGGTGCCGACGGCCGCGGGTTCGGCCGCGGCGGCGGCCGCGCTGTCGCTCCTGCGCACCGCGCCCGTGCTGCCCCCGCTGATGCGCGCGTCCCGCGTCGTTCCGCCGGCCCTTCCGACACCGGACAGGTTCGTCGCGGCTCGCTGACTTTCCGACAGGTCGGGGCGGCTGTGTGCGCCGGGCGGCACCTGGTTGAATCGCAGGTGGGTCGCGCCGACTTGTTGGGGGGAAAGCGATGGACGAGCGCAGCACTGCGGGCACCGGTCCCAAGCCGCACTGGTGGAACCGCCCGCGCCGGGAGCTGGACTGGACCGCGGAGGCGGATGCCTCGGTGACGCCTGCGGTGACGCCTGCCGACGGGGTACCGGCTGCCCCGGCTCACGCCCGGGATCCCTACGGCACGCCCCCGTACGGCCACCCCGGCCCCTGGGCCCCCGCGCCGCCGGTCCAGCGCCCGGAAGCGGGGGCGACCGTGCCGCCGGGGACGCCGGTGCCGCCCGCCCCGGCGGGCGGGCCCGCCACCCACGCCGCACTTCCCGCGCCACCGGTCCCGCGGAGCGCACCCGTCCCACCGGGCGCCCACGCCGCCCCTGGCGCACCCGGCATTTCCCTTGCGCACGGCGTGCCCGCCGCACCGGCACCGCAGGACGTACCTGCCCGGCAGGGCACCTCCGGCGCTCCGGCCCCGCAAGGCACCCCCGTCCCTCTGGACGCCCACGTCACCCACGGCGCACCCGGCGTACCGGGCACGCAGGGCGTACCCGCCCAGCAGGGCATTCCCGGCGCACCGGCACCCCAGGACGTACCTGCCCCGCAAGGCACCCCCGGCATCCCCGCCCCGCAGGGCGTACCCACCTCGCAAGGCGTACCCGCCCCCGGCGCCCCCGGCGCCCCCGGCGCGCCCTCCGTACCCCCCGCCCCCGGCGGGCCCTGGCGGTACGACCCCTGGGCCGTTGCCCGGCAGCAGCACACCCACGTGCCGCACCTGTCATACGCGCCGCAGACACCGCACGCGCTGTACGCATCGCCCCCGCCGGACGGCAGTCGCGGGCCCGTGAAGACGAAGACGCTGACGCGTGGGCGCATCGTCGCCGGGGCCGTGCTCATCGCGCTCGTGTCCGGTGTGGCCGGCGGGGCGATCGGGTCGTATCTGGAGCGGGACGGCAGCATCGGCGGGCACCGCGTGACGCTCCCGCAGGCCCCCGCCCAGCAGGGCGACCGCGAGTCGGGGAGCGTCGCCGGCATCGCGGCACGCGCCCTGCCCGGCGTGGTGACGATCCACGTGCGCGGCAGCAGCGCCCAGGGCACCGGCACCGGCTTCGTGCTGGACAAGCAGGGGCACATCCTCACCAACAACCACGTCGTCGAGCCGGCCGGCACGGACGGCACGATCACCGTGACGTTCAACGGCGGCCAGACCGCCAAGGCCACCGTCGTGGGCCGGGACGGCGGCTACGACCTGGCCGTGGTCAAGGTCTCGGGGGTCTCGGGGCTGACCCCGCTGCCCCTGGGGAACTCCGACTCCGTGCGCGTCGGGGACTCCGTGGTCGCCATCGGCGCCCCCTTCGATCTCGCGGGCACGGTCACCACCGGCATCATCAGCGCCAAGGAGCGTCCGATCACGGCCGGCGGGCACAAGCAGGACGGCAGCGACATCAGCTATGTCGACGCGCTGCAGACCGACGCCCCGATCAACCCCGGCAACTCCGGCGGCCCGCTGGTGGACTCCCAGGCCCGGGTGATCGGCATCAACAGCGCCATCCGCTCCGCGGGCGACTCCACCTCCGGCGCCCAGGGCGGCAGCATAGGGCTGGGCTTCGCCATACCGATCAACCAGGCCAGGCGTGTGGCCGAGGAGCTCATCAACACCGGCCGGGCCACTCACCCGGTGATCGGGGTCTCGCTCGACATGGAGTACGCGGGCGACGGTGCCCGGGTGAATTCCAAGGGCTCCGGCGGCAGCGGGGCCGTCACCCCCGGCGGCCCCGCGGACAAGGCGGGCATCCGCCCCCAGGACGTCATCAAGAAGATCGACGACGTCCCCGTGCACAGCGGCCGGGAGCTGATCGTCAAGATCCGCAGCCACCGCCCGGGCGACCGGCTCGCCCTCACCGTGGAGCGGGACGGCAAGGAGCAGATCGTCCAGCTGACCCTTGGCAGCGCCGGTGCGAGCTGATCGTCGCGAGGGCGTTGGCCTGTTGTTGGCCCAGGTGTCTCCCGGACGGGCGGCCGGGCCAGGTACCGTGATAGACGGCCTGAACCGTGGCCACTCACGTATCAAGGAGCTTGCAAGGTGTTCTCCCTGGGACTCCCCGAGCTGTTGGCGCTCGTCGTCCTCGCTGTGCTCCTTTTCGGGCCGGACAAGCTGCCGAAGATGATCCAGGACGTGTCGCGCACCCTGCGCAAGATCCGGCAGTTCTCCGAGAACGCCAAGCAGGACATCCGCGCCGAGCTGGGCCCCGAGTTCAAGGACTTCGAGTTCGAGGACCTCCACCCCAAGACCTTTGTGCGCAAGCAGCTGCTGGAGCGCGAGGAGCTCGGGCTCCAGGAGATCCGCAACGGCTTCGACCTGAAGTCCGAGATGGCGGACATGGGCGAGGTCAGGGAAGCGATGCGGGACAGCGTCCACGGAACTTCCGGTACCTCGGACAGCTCCGCCGGGTCGTCCGCTCCCGCCCCGGGCCCCGACCTGCGCAAGAAGCCGGAGCGGCTGCAGCCGGGCGAGCGGCCTCCGTTCGACTCCGACGCCACCTGAGCCTCACCTGCCGGGCCCCATTGACGGGGGTGGCTATTCTCCCTTTGTTTGGGGGATGTCGCCCGCCGTGACGGGCTGGCCACGACCACGGGGCAACGAGGAGGCACCGCGCAGATGGAGACGACGGCACAGGAAGTGCCACAGGGCGGACCCGGCACCCGGCGGTCGGTCGACGGCTATCTGCTCGCCGCCTTCCCCTGGTACGGCCTGGACGAGGCGTTCACCGGACCGCGCTGGCCGATGCAGGTGGGCACCGCCGCCGACGGCACCGTCGAGCACGGCTCGACCGGGCACGGCACGGAACCCACGCTCCGTGCCGACTGGAACGGCAAACCCGACAAGGCGGCCGGGACCGAGAAGTACTCCGGCGCCCAGCGCTTCGCGGTCGTCGTGACCGTCGCCAGCCGCCCGGTGCGGCGCAGCGCGGACGGCACCGGAGTGCTCGAGGCCACCTCGGTGTCCTCGGCGGCCTGGCTCGCCGGTGCCGGTCTGCTGTCGTACACCTGGCCCGCCCGGATGGAGCGGGCCCTGCGGCAGAACTGGCTCGACCAGCAGACCGCCCTCGCCTGGGAGCTGGCCGACCGGCTCGACGAGGCCCCGTGGTCCACCCTCTCGCTGCCGGTCGACGGCGTGGCGACGGACTTCCGCTACCGCGAGTCCGACTACGGCTGGGTCCTCGCCGGGTCGGCCGAGGGCACCGGGGTGAACATCGGGGCCTACGGGCGCGGCATGAGCGCGTACGGCATGGGCTTCACGGTGGTGAAGGACATCACCGACTACGCACGCCGGTAGCCGGTCAGAACTTGTTGCGCGGCGTGATGCCGAGCGACATGCCGGACAGTCCGCGCTGCCGCCCGCCCAGCTTGCCCGCGATGGCGCGCAGCGCGCTGCCCGCCGGGGAGTCCGGGTCGCTCAGCACGACGGGCTTGCCGTCGTCGCCGCCTTCGCGCAGGCGCACGTCGATCGGGATGGAGCCCAGGACGGGCACGGTGGCGCCCGTGGTGCGGGTCAGGCCGTCGGCGACCGTCTGGCCGCCGCCGGTGCCGAAGACGTCGACCATCTCGTCGCAGTGCGGGCAGGGCAGCCCGGACATGTTCTCCACGACGCCGACGATCTTCTGGTGGGTCTGCACGGCGATGGAGCCGGCGCGCTCGGCGACCTCGGCGGCGGCCTGCTGAGGCGTCGTCACCACCAGGATCTCGGCGTTGGGCACCAGCTGGGCGACGGAGATGGCGATGTCGCCGGTGCCCGGGGGCAGGTCGAGCAGCAGCACGTCGAGGTCGCCCCAGTAGACGTCCGCGAGGAACTGCTGGAGCGCGCGGTGCAGCATCGGGCCGCGCCACACGACCGGGGCGTTGCCCGGGGTGAACATGCCGATCGAGATGACCTTCACGCCGTTCGCCGACGGCGGCATGATCATGTTCTCGACCTGGGTGGGCCGGCCGTCGGCGCCCAGCATGCGCGGCACGGAGTGGCCGTAGATGTCCGCGTCCACGACGCCGACCTTGAGGCCGTCGGCCGCCATCGCGGCGGCGAGGTTGACGGTCACCGAGGACTTGCCGACGCCGCCCTTGCCGGAGGCCACGGCATAGACCCGGGTCAGGGAACCGGGCCTGGCGAAGGGCACCTCGCGCTCGGCCTGGCCGCCGCGGAGCGCGGTGGCGAGCTCGCGCCGCTGCTCGTCGCTCATCACGTCGAGCTCGACGGAGACGCTCGTGACGCCCTCGACGCCCGCGACGGCGTCGCGCACGTTGGCCGTGATCGTCTCGCGCATGGGGCAGCCCGAGACCGTCAGGTACACCGCCACCGCGACCGCGCCGTCCGGCGTGATGTCCACGGATTTGACCATGCCCAGTTCGGTGATCGGCCGGTGGATCTCGGGGTCGTTCACCGTCGCGAGGGCGGCGCGGACCGCCTCTTCGGCGGGTGCGGGGGCATGGGTTTCGGTAGCCATGACCCGATGGTACGGCGCCCCACCGACACCCCGGGAAGGGCCGTCAGCGGTCGCGTTCCTCACTCTCCTGCGGGAATATCCGCCGCTGCTCCATCTCCTTGATCAATTCATGGAACTCCGAGCGGATCCAGTCCCGCGTCGCGACCTCGCCGAGTCCCGTGCGCAGCGCGGCGATCTCCCGCGTCAGGTACTCGGTGTCCGCGATGGACCGCTCGTTCTGCTCGCGGTCCTGCTCCAGGTTGACGCGGTCCCGCTCGTCCTGCCGGTTCTGCGCCAGCAGGATCAGCGGTGCCGCGTAGGAGGCCTGGAGGGAGAGCACCAGGGTCAGGAAGATGAACGGGTACTCGTCGAACCGCAGGTGGCGGGGCGCGGAGGTGTTCCACACCACCCACAGCACGATGAGGACGGTCATCCAGACGATGAACCGCCCGGTGCCCAGGAAGCGGGCGATCTCCTCCGACATCTTGCCGAAGGCCTCGGGGCTGTACTCCGGCAGCCAGCGCCGTCGCCGTGCCTTCGGCTGGTCGAGCCGTACGCGCTGGGACGGCGGGGCCGTCGTCCACTCCACCGGCACCGCGAGGCCACGGTGTTTGCCGTGCTCGCCGCGCCGGTCGTGGTCACGCATGCGGTCAGGGGCCATGGGTGCCCTCCGGCAGATCGTTCATCCCCCGGGGATGGGCGTGGAGTTCGGTCTCCCGCCAGTCGTCCGGGAGCAGGTGGTCCAGGACGTCGTCGACGGTGACCGCGCCGAGCAGTGAGCCGCTCGTGTCCACGACGGGCGCGGCGACCAGGTTGTACGTGGCGAGGTAGCTGGTGACGGCCGGCAGCGGGGTGTCCGGCGCCAGCGGCTGCAGATCGGTGTCGACGACCGCGCCGACGAGCACGAACGGCGGGTCGCGCAGCAGCTTCTGGAAGTGGACGATGCCCAGGTACTTGCCGGTCGGCGTCTCGTCCGGGGGACGGCAGACGTACACCTGCGCGGCGAGCGCGGGGGAGAGGTCGGGGTTGCGGATGCGGGCGAGGGCGTCGGCGATGGTCGCGTCCGGGCGCAGCACGATCGGCTCGGTGGTCATCAGGCCGCCCGCCGTGCGCTCCTCGTAGGCCATGAGCCGCCGGACGTCCGCCGCGTCGCCGGGCTCCATCAGCGTCAGCAGGCGTTCCTTGTCGTCCTCGGGGAGCTCGGAGAGCAGGTCGGCGGCGTCGTCGGGGTCCATGGCCTCGAGGACGTCGGCGGCGCGCTCCTCCTGGAGCTTGCCGAGGATCTCGACCTGGTCGTCCTCCGGCAGCTCCTCCAGGACGTCCGCGAGGCGGGCGTCGTCCAGGGCCGCGGCCACCTCGGCCCGCCGCTTGGGGGAGAGGTGGTGGAGGACATTGGCGAGGTCGGCGGGGCGCAGCTGCTCGAAGGTCGCCAGGAGGTTGGCCGCGCCCTGCCCGTGCTCCTCGAGGGAGAAGCCGGTGACCTGCGACCACTCGACGGTCAGCGTCTCGCCCTTGCGGCTCCACGTGCCGCCCTTGCCGCGGCGTACGAAGACCTTGTCGATCTCCCAGTCGCGGCGGGACTGGAGCTGGGTGATCGAGACGTCGAGGACCGTGACCTCGTCCCCCGAATCCACCATCCGCACCCGGCGGTCGAGGAGTTCGCCGAGGACCAGGGTCTCGGTGGGGCGCCGTTCGAAGCGCCGCATGTTGATCACGCCGGTGGTGATCACCTGGCCGGACTCCACGCCGGTCACCCGGGTCATGGGCAGGAAGACGAGCCTGCGGCCCGGGACCTCCACGACCAGCCCGAGGACGCGCGGCGGACGGGCGCCGACGCGCAGCATCGCCACGACGTCGCGGACCCGGCCGACCCGGTCGCCGTTGGGGTCGAAGACGGCCACTCCGGAGAGATGGGATACGAACACCCTGGCGCTCGCCGCCATGCCGTGCGCACCTCCTCGGTACCGTCCGCTGTGGGTGATGTCCCGATCAGGCTAACGTGGCCGGTTCCGCACTGCCGCAGGGCGGTCTCGTACGGGACGTGCCCGGCACGGGCACCGCAGGGCGCGAGTACGCTGCCGTACTCCACCTGCAACAGGAGGCATGAGCGAAGGTGCGAACCCGGAACACCGTTCCCGTCGTGGCCTTGTGCGTGGGGCTGTCCACCGCCCTCGTGGCCTGTGGCGGTGGCGAGGATCCCGATGCGGGCACCAACGGCGTCGGCAAGCTGCGTGCCGCCGCGATCCAGGAGAAGGCGCAGGCCGCCGCCCGGGCTGCGGAGGCGGTCCATCTGTCGGGCAGCGTCATCAGCGGGCAGCGCACGTACCGGATCGACATGCGGCTCAAGAAGAGCGGCGGCACGGGCCGGGTCTCCTCCGACACCGTCGCGTTCGAGCTGCTGAGGGTCGGGGACGACCTCTTCCTGAAGGCGAACCCGGCCTTCTGGGCGCGGGGCGACGGCGGTACGAACACGAAGACCGCCGCACCGGCGCCGTCCAAGAGCCCGGACGGCAAGGGGGACGGCACCGCGGCCGACAAGCTGGGCGGCAAGTACGTGAAGGTGCCGTCGGGTGACCCGTCCTACCACCGGCTGAGAGGTTTCACCGACAAGGACGTCCTGCTCGACGGCCTGCTCGGGCTGCACGGCAAGCTGCTGCGCGGCGAGCACGGGACCGTGGGCGGCGTCCGCTCGGTCCGCGTCAACGGCGCCGACGACAAGGGCTCCGGCGGGATGCTCGACGTCTCCCTGAGCGGGACGCCCTACCCGCTGCGCGTCCGGCGTCCGGGCGGAGCGGGACAGGTCGAACTGGGCGACTGGGGAAAGGATTTCGCACTGGCCGTCCCGGCGAAGGGGCAGCAGCTCGACTACGGCAAGAAGATTCCCACCGGCAGTTAACGCCGTCCTCTGCGGAGCAGCTTCGGCAGGGCCGCCGGGACCGGTCCTCGGGTCGTCGCGGACGTGGCGAGCGGTACGGCGGTGAGCGGGCCGTCCGGCAGGCCGGCCGTCGCGCCCGTGGGCTCGAGCCGCAGGATCCGGCAGCCGTCGGCCCACCGGTCCTCGATGCCGTCCGCGTCCACGGCGTTGAGCCGCTTGCCCTTGAGCTCGGCGACGGCGCCCGTCCACGCCTCGCCGCGCGGGGGCAGTTCGGCGACCCGGGCGGTCCAGGTGACGAGCCGGCCGCCCTTGTCCTTGCTGCGCACGGTCACGGCGGCCGTGCCGCCGTCGGTGAGGCCGAGGCCGTCCAGCGGCTGTTCGCCGGGGCCGCCGACGAGGTGGGCGGCGCCCTCGTGCCAGACGTGCCACAGGGCCCGGGCGGCCCCCTCGGGACCCTGCACCCAGATGAGGCCGGACTTCTTGGTGGCCTCTTCGACTAGTGCCTGCGTCAGCGTCATGCGCCCACCCTACGGTCCCGCTCCTGGAGACAACGCTGCCTGGTGACAACGCTTCCTGGTGACACTGTGCGACGCATACGCATACGCTCGAGAAGTGAGTGATGCCCGTACGCGAAGCGCAGCGCCGTCGACCGGTCTCTCCGCCTCCGGGACACCGGCGCCGCCCGCGCTCCGTACGGAGTTCGTCCTCCTGGCCGTGGCCGTCGCCATGGTCTCGCTCTCGGCCCCGCTCATCGCGGCCACCGCCGTCCCCTCGCTCGCCATCGCGTTCTGGCGCAATGCGATGGGCGTCGCGGCGCTCACGCCCCTGGTCCTCGCACGGCACCGCACGGAGCTGCGGACGATCGGCCGCCGGGCGGTGCTCCTCGCGGTCGCCGCGGGCTCCCTGCTCGCCCTGCACTTCGGGCTCTGGCTGCCGAGCCTGCGGATGACGTCGGTCGCCTCCTCGACCGCGCTCGTCACCACGACCCCGATCTGGACGATGCTCCTGCTGCGGCTGCGCGGCCGGCGCCAGGCCGGGCTCGTGTGGGGCGGTGCCGCACTCGCCTTCCTCGGCGTGGTGATCCTCACCGGCGTCGACTTCTCCGCCTCGCCGCGCGCCCTGGCCGGGGACGCGCTCGCGCTCGTGGGCGGCATGGCCGCCGCCGGGTACGTCCTGCTCGGCGCCGAGGTGCGCCGGACGGCGAGCACCATCGCGTACTCGTTCGTCTGCTACTCCACCACGGCCGTGCTGCTGCTCGGTGCCTGCCTGGTCAGCGGCACCTCGCTCGGCGGCTACGCCGGGACGGACTGGTCGAAACTCGCGCTGCTCACCGTCACCGCGCAGCTGCTCGGCCACTCGCTCATCAACCGGGTCGTCAAGAGCCTCGGCCCGTCCGTCACTTCGACGGCGATCCTGCTGGAGACGCCGGGAGCCGCCCTCATCGCCGGGCTCTGGCTGGGGCAGCAGCCGCCGGCCGCGGCCTGGCCCGCGCTCGGGGTGATCCTGGCGGGCCTGGCCCTGGTGATCCTGGCCGACCGCAGGAGCGCTACAGCCAGCCGTTCCGCTTGAAGCCGCGGTGGATCGTCACACAGATCGCCACCGTGAGGACCATGACGGCGGGGTAGCCGTACTTCCAGCCCAGCTCCGGCATGTATTTGAAGTTCATGCCGTAGACCCCGGCGATCATCGTCGGTACCGCGCAGATCGCCGCCCAGGAGGTGATCTTGCGCATGTCCTCGTTCTGGGCGACGGACGCCTGCGCGAGGTTGGCCTGGAGGATCGAGTTGAGCAGGTCGTCGAAGGAGACCACCTGCTCGTGCACGCGCGCCAGATGGTCGGCGACGTCCCGGAAGTACTTCTGGATGTCCGGCGCCACCAGCCCCATCGGCCGCTCGCTCAGCAGCTGCATCGGCCGCATCAGCGGGGTGACGGCCCGCTTGAACTCCAGCACCTCGCGCTTGAGCTGGTAGATACGGCCCGCGTCGCCGCCGCGCGAGTTGGAGAAGACGTCGATCTCGACCTCGTCGATGTCGTTCTGCACGGCGTCGGCCACCGCTATGTAGCCGTCGACCACCTGGTCGGCGATCGCGTGCAGCACCGCGGAGGGCCCCTTGGCGAGCAGCTGCGGGTCGTCCTGCAAGCGCAGCCGCAGGGCGCGCAGCGAGCCCTGGCCGCCGTGCCGGACGGTGATGATGAAGTCCGCGCCGGTGAAGCACATCACCTCGCCGGTCTCCACCACCTCGCTGGTGGCGGTGAGTTCGGCGTGCTCGACGTAGTGGATCGTCTTGAAGACGGTGAACAGGGTGTCGTCGTACCGCTCGAGCTTCGGCCGCTGGTGCGCGTGCACCGCGTCCTCCACGGCCAGCGGGTGCAGCCCGAACTCCTTGGCGATGTCGGCGAACTCCGGCTCCGTCGGCTCGTGTAGCCCTATCCACGCGAAGCCGCCCTCCGCGCGCACCGCGCGCATCGCCTCCGCCGGGCTGCAGTGCGCACTCGCGCGCTTGCCCTCGCGGTAGACGGCGCAGTCCACGATGGCGCTGCTGCGGGAAGTGCCGCCGCACGAAGTGTCGTACGGGTACGGGGGTTCGGCCCGGCGCAGGGCGGGACGGACGACGGCACGGAGGTCACGGATCATCGACAAGGCTGGCTCCATTCACGGGCCGGCCACCGGGGCACGGGCGCAACGCTGCCGGGAACGAGGACGTGGCCGCAAACGGGCGTACGTCCGCAAAGCAGGCGGCGCTTCGCGCGGTGCGCGGGGCGGACGGCGTTCGCGGAGAACTTCGCGGAAAACGTGCGAGAGGGGCGGAAGGACAGCGCTCCCGTTCAACTGCTGCGGGCGCGAAGGGACTTCTCGGGGAACGTCTCAGTTCACAAGTCGCGCGTCCGGAGCGGGAGGACGGAAGAGCCGTCGGTACTGCACGGTCGACTAGGATCCACCGCAGCCCCACCTCCTCCGGCCGGTCCCGCTGGGGGACGGACGTAACTCCCTGACCAGAGGCCAAGGCTAGCAGCCGTTCGGGAGCGCGGAAGTCCGCCTTTGGCCATTCGATACACGTTCTATGCTCGGCCTCATGTCAGACGTTCTCGCACTCGTCGAGGCCCGGCTGCGCACCACGTTCGGCGAACCGGACGCTCGTGCCGCGGTGACCTTTCTGGGCACGGACCGCATCGAGGTTCTCCGCTTCACCGTCCCCGGCGAGGGCATCGTCCGCTACGCCACCCTCGGCATGTCCGCACAGCCGATGGCCGACCCGACCTCGCCGCTCGCCGACCCCTTCCGCGGTCCGCGCGCCGAGCTCGTCCTCACCGTGCGCGCCGGGCGGGCCGACACGGACAAGGTGCTGCGCCCGCTCGCCGTGCTGGCCGCCTCGCCGCAGGTGGAGGGCCTCGTCGTGGCGCCGGGCGCCTCGCTGGACACCGGCGAGCCGCTGTGGCCGGGCGCATCGTTCACCGCGGTGCTCGTCGCGGAGTCCGGGGGGCTGGTCGAGGATCTCGAGCTGGACGAGCCGATGGAACCCGTCCGCTTTCTCCCGCTTCTGCCGATGACCCGGAACGAGGCCGCCTGGAAGCGCGTCCACGGCGCCGCCGCGCTGGAGGAGCGCTGGCTGCGGCACGGCACCGATCTGCGGGATCCCCTGCGTGCCGGGGTCGCCCTGGACTGACCGGGCCGCGCTGTCCGGCTGTGCTGATCAGACCTGGCCTGGAGGCAGCCTCCGGACGGGTGATCGTCCTTGACGCGACGCCGGACCGGGAGGACCGTTGGACCCTATGAGGGGCGAACCCAGTTGCCCGAAGTGCGGTGGCCGGGTGCGAGCGCCCGGTCTCTTCGCCGACTCCTGGCAGTGCGCGGTGCACGGACCCGTGCATCCCCTGCAGCCGGTCGTCCCGCCGAGCGTCGAAGCACTGGCCGTCGTCGTCAACAGGGCCAGGGTCCCGGTGTGGATGCCCTGGCCCCTGCCGGTCGGCTGGCTGTTCACCGGCGTCGTCTGCGCGGGCGACGACCGCAGCGGCGGCCGGGCCACCGCCGTCGCCTGCTCGGGACCGGGCCCGTTCGGCGGGCCGGGCGAGCTGGTGCTGATCGCCGAGGAGCTCGGGGTCGGACTGGGGGCCCGCTACGCCGGCATCAAGGGGCCCGACCCCGGCCCCTATCTGAGCGTCGACCGCCCCCCGCACGCCAAGGTCTTCGCCGCGGGCCGCCCCACCCACCTCTGGCATGTCGAGGGCGCCCCCGGCGACCGGGCCGTCTTCGCGGGCGAGGCCCGCGGCCTGTGGCTGTGGGCCGTCGTATGGCCGGAGACCTCGGCACTGCTGATGTACGGCGAGCTCGTGCTCACGGACCTGCGCGACGCGGGCGCCGAAGTCGACCTCGTACCGTGCGGGGCGCTCTCCCCGCGCATCCTGGCGCCCGACGCGCCCTGACGCGACGGTTATCCTGAACCGGTTCCGTTCACACCGTTCCGCTCACACCGTCTTGAGGGAGGCCCGAGTCGTGCGCATCGACCTGCACACCCACTCCACGGCCTCGGACGGTACGGACACCCCCGCCGAGCTGGTCCGCAAGGCGGCCGCGGCCGGGCTGGACGTCGTCGCGCTGACCGACCACGACGGTGTCGGCGGCCACGCGGAGGCCATCGCGGCCCTGCCCGCCGGGCTCACCCTGGTGACCGGCGCCGAGCTCTCCTGCCGCCTGGGCGGCATCGGCGTGCACATGCTCGCCTACCTCTTCGACCCGGCCGAGCCGGAGTTCGCGCGGGAGCGCGAGCTCGTCCGCGACGGCCGGGAGCCGCGCGCCCGGGCCATGGTCGCCGCGCTGCGCGACCTCGGCGTGCCCGTCACCTGGGAGCGGGTGGCCGAGCTCGCGGCCGGCGGCGCCGTCGGCCGTCCGCACGTCGCCACCGCCATGGTCGAGCTCGGGGTGATCGACAGCGTCTCCGACGCCTTCACCGCGGAGTGGATCGGGGGCGGCGGCCGGGCGTACGTCGAGAAGCACGAGTTCGACCCCTTCGACGCGGTGCGCCTGGTCAAGGCCGCCGGCGGCGTGACCGTGCTCGCGCACCCGATGGCGGTCAAGCGCGGCATGTGCCTGCCCGAGAGCGCGATAGCCGAGCTCGCCTCGGCCGGTCTCGACGGCATCGAGGTGGACCACATGGACCACGACGCGCCCACCCGCGCCCGGCTGCGCGGCCTCGCCGCCGAGCTCGGTCTGCTGACGACCGGCTCGAGCGACTACCACGGCAGCCACAAGACGTGTGAACTCGGCGAGTTCACGACCGACCCGGAAATCTACGGCGAGATCACGCGCCGGGCGACGGGCGCGTTCCCCGTTCCGGGCGCGGGCGGCTGACCGCCGCTCACCACCGGGCACGATGCACGGGCCGGGCGCGCAAGGGCGCGTCCATGGCTCCGTATGCATCTGTGCGCCGTGCGCATCCCTTCCGCACCTTCTCTCCCGTCCCCCCGCTCGGCACCACTTCTTGCAAGGCACCACTGTGTTCGACTTCGCAGTCTTCGGATCCCTCTTCCTCACCCTGTTCGTGATCATGGATCCCCCCGGCATCACGCCGATCTTCCTCGCCCTCACCGCGGGCCGTCCGGCCAAGGTCCAGCGGCGCATGGCCTGGCAGGCGGCGGCGGTCGCCTTCAGCGTCATCACCGTCTTCGGCATCTGCGGCCGGCAGATCCTGGACTACCTGCACATCACCACCCCCGCGCTGATGATCGCGGGTGGTCTGCTCCTGCTGCTCATCGCGCTGGACCTGCTGACGGGCAAGTCGGAGGAGCCGAAGCAGACCAAGGACGTCAACGTCGCGCTCGTGCCGCTGGGCATGCCGCTGCTCGCCGGGCCGGGTGCGATCGTCTCGGTCATCCTCGCGGTGCAGCGCACGGACACGGTGGCGGGGCAGGTGTCGGTATGGGCCGCGATCGCCGCGATGCACGTCGTGCTGTGGCTGGTGATGCGCTATTCGCTGCTGATCATCCGGGTCATCAAGGACGGCGGCGTGGTGCTGGTCACGCGCCTCGCGGGCATGATGCTCTCCGCGCTCGCCGTTCAGCAGATCATCAACGGCATCACCCAGGTGATCGCACACCGGTGAGCCGCCGGACACAGGACGCCCCCGTACGGACCGATCCGTACGGGGGCGTCCACGTATGAGCGAGGTGCGGGTGTCACCGCGTCCCGGTGTCGGCCGGGCGGATATAGATGCGTTGGCCTATCGAAGCGGCCTGCTGCACGATCCGGTTGACGGAGGCGGCGTCCACGACGGTGCTGTCGACGGCCGTACCGTCGACGTCGTCCAGGCGCATGATCTCGAAGCGCAAGGCTTCTCCCTTCGTCCTGATCCTCCTGAGGAGAACTGAATGAACAATGACGCACGCCGCTCCAGTGCGGCGAGGTTCTGTAGGTGTCAACGAGGTGACAGCTGCAAACATTCCCTACGCTAAGGAAATTTTTTCAGTGACTAATGACTATGCGCTCCCACCGGACCTCACCGCCGTCGCGGCCGGTATCGAGCGCACCAACGAGCTGCTCACCCGCGTGCTCGCCGAGGTCGCGACCACACCCTCCACCCATGCGATCTTCGTGGACGCGGGCTACGCCTATGCCGCCGCCGGCCGGCTCGTCGCCGGCACCGAGGACCGGCGCGCCTTCGAGCTGGACGCCGAGGGGATGATCGAGGCGTTCATCGACAAGGCCCGCACGATCTTCCCCGACAGCAGACTGCTGCGCGTCTACTGGTACGACGGCGCCCGCCGCCGCATCCACACCGCCGAGCAGCAGAGCATCGCCGAGCTGCCCGACGTCAAGGTCAGACTCGGCAACCTCAACGCCAACAACCAGCAGAAGGGCGTCGACTCCCTCATCCGCACCGACCTCGAATCGCTCGCCCGGCACCGTGCCATCAGCGACGCGGTGCTGATCGGCGGCGACGAGGACCTCGTCTCGGCCGTCGAGGCCGCCCAGGGCTACGGCGCACGCGTGCACCTGTGGGGCATCGAGGCCGTCGGCGGGCGCAACCAGGCCGAGCCGCTGCTGTGGGAGGTCGACAGCCAGCGCACGTTCGACCTCGACTTCTGCAAGCCGTACGTGACGCGCCGCACCGTCCACGAGTCCCTCGGCGACGCCTCCGCCCGAGGGCCCGCGCCCTCCCGCGAGGACGTGCGCTTCGTCGGCGCCCGGGTCGCCGCCCAGTGGCTCGGCGCCCGCGGCCATGAATCGCTCGCCGAGCTGCTGCCCGGCCACCCCTACCTCCCCGGCACGGTCGACCAGGAGCTGCTGGTCGAGGCGGAGTCGCTGCTCGGGCTCTCCCTGCGGGGCCACGCGGACCTGCGCCGCGCCCTGCGGGACGGCTTCTGGGACCACCTGCGGATGCAGTACTGAACCCCTGCCGCGTGCCGGAATGCGTATGGGGGGAGCGAGTGGAACCCTGGCACTGGAGATTCCCGGAACAGAAACGAGGCGATCGGCCATGTCGGCTTCCGACCGGGCGGGGCCCGGGACGCCCTGCTGGGTGAGCCTCCTGACCGGTGACCTCGCCGCGGCGCAGGACTTCTACGGAGCGGTGCTGGGCTGGACCTTCCGTCCCGGCTCGCTCGGCGAGGACTTCTCCGTGGCCCTCCGCGACGGCAAGGCCGTCGCCGGTATCGGCAACGTCGCACGGCGCATGGGCGTGAAGGAAGCCTGGACCGCCTACTTCGCGGTCGACGACGCCGACGCCGTGGCCGCCCGGATCCGTGAGCGCGGCGGCACGGTCGCCGTGGGGCCGCTCGCCCTCGGCCGCGGGCGAGCCGTGCTGGCCGCCGACCTCGACGGCGCCGTCTTCGGCTTCTGGGAGGGCACGACCCTGCGCGGCTGGAGCATCGGCACCGGCGCCGCCCCCGCGTGGCTCGAGCTGCGCACCCGGGACTGCTTCGACGCCGCCGTGTTCTACAGCGGGGTCTTCCGGTGGGACAGCCAGGAGACCGACGTCGCCTACGAGGACGACGCCGTGATGGTGCGGGTCGGGGGCCACACGGTGGCCTGCCTGCGCGGCGGCGGCGTCGAAGCGGCACCGGACCCGCGGGTCCGGCCGCGCTGGCACGTCTACTTCCGCGTCGACGACGTCGAGAAGGCCGTCGCGGCCGCGCTCGCGGCCGGCGGCAAGCTGGCCGCCGAGCCGCGGCACTCCCGCGTGGGCCACGAGGCGACGCTCTGCGACCCCGAGGGCGGCCTGTTCACCGTGACGGTCGACCAGGGGGAGTGACCCCGTCCGCCCCGTCCCAGAAGCGCACCAGCGCGTCGGCCGTCACGGCCGGCCGCTCGGCGTTCGGGGAGTGGCCCGCGCCCTCGACGACCGTACGCACCGCTGACAGCTCCTTCGCCATGGCGTCGAGCTCCGGCACCGGCCACGCGTAGTCCTCCGCGCCGGAGACGACGTGCTTGGGCAGCGGCACCCGGGCCAGTTCGGCGACACGGTCCGGCTCCCTCGTCAACTGCAGCCCGGTCACCACGAGTTGGACCGGCTTCGTGGCCAGCCAGCGCCGGTGCAGGAAGTCGGCCAGCTCCTGCGGCTCGGCGCCGCCCCCGGCCTCCGCGTCCAGCCTGCGCATCTCCTGCCAGACGCTCTCCATGTCCATCCGCAGCTCCGTGACAGCATGGACCAGCATCCGGATGCGGGCCCGCTGCGATTCCGAGATCGCCGCCCGGCCGCTGCTCACGAGCGTGAGCGAGCGGAACGGCGCCGCGTCGCCGAGCACCGCCGCGCGTGCGATCAGCCCGCCGCACGAGTGCCCGAGCAGGTGCACGCTCCCGCCGAGGGCTGCCGCCTGCGCCCGTACGTCCAGCGCCAACTCGGCCTGTGCGTAAGCCGATTCGTCGCCGGATCCGTCGCTCTCGTACTGCCCGCGCCCGTCCATGGCGACGGCCCGGTAGCCGGCCGCGGCGATCGGCTCGAGGAGCGCGATGAAGTCCTCCTTGCTGCCGGTGAACCCGGGTACGAGCAGCACGGTGCCGCGCGGCGGTGCGTCGGGGCGTGCGTCGTGCACGGCGAACTCTCCGCGCCCGGTGGCGAGACGGTACGCGCGGGCGCGCGGGGGCAAGGTGAGGAAGGGGGGCCTGCTCATGTGCCGAGGCTAACGCGCGCCGACGGCCGGCCCCCTGGTGCGGGGTGACCGGCCGTCGGCGGACGGGGTATCAGCTCTCCGCGGCTGCGGCCTTCTTGGCCGTGCGCTTCTTCGGCTTCGCCTCGGTGGCCTCGGTCGCGGCGGCGGTCTTCTTGACCGTGCGGGTGCGCTTCGGCTTCTCTTCCGTCGTTTCGACGGCGGCTGCGGCCTTCTTGGTGGTGCGGGTGCGCTTGGGCTTCGCCTCCACGGCATCCGTCGTCTCGACGGCGGCAGCGGCCTTCTTCACCGTGCGCGTGCGCTTGGGCTTGGCCTCCACGGCCTCCGCCGTGTCGACGGCGGCAACGGCCTTCTTCGCGGTACGAGTCCGCTTCGGCTTGGCCTCCACAGCCTCCACCGTCTCGACGACGGCGACAGCCTTCTTCGCGGCGCGCGTGCGCTTCGGCTTCACCTCGGCCACCTCCACCGTCTCGACGATGGCCTCGGCCTTCTTGACCGTGCGGGTGCGCTTGGGCTTGGCCTCCGCGGCCTCCGTCGTTTCGACGGCAGCAGCGGCCTTCTTGGTGGTGCGGGTGCGCTTCGGCTTCGCCTCCACGGCATCCGTCGTCTCGACGGCAGCAGCGGCCTTCTTGACCGTGCGAGTCCGCTTCGGCTTCGCCTCCACGGCCTCCGCCGTGTCGACGGCGGCTTCCGCCTTCTTCACGGTGCGGGTGCGCTTCGGCTTCGCCTCGGCGGTCTCGACCACGGCCTCCACCGTCTCGACGACGGCCTCGGCCTTCTTCACCGTGCGCGTGCGCTTCGGCTTGGCCGGAGCCTCCGGCTCCTCCACCGTCTTCACGGGCGCCGGGGCCACGACGGCCTCCTCGACCGCCGGAGCCGCCACCGGAGCCACCACGGCCGCCCCGCTCGCGCCGCTGCGCGTGCGGCGGCGACGACGCGGACGGGCCGGCGTCTCGGGGGCCGTGGTGCCCTCGGCGGGAGCCGGGGCGACAGCGGCCTGCGGCGCCGCGTCCTCCGCCGGTGCACCGGAACGCGTGCGGCGGCGCTGGCGCGGGGTGCGGGTACGGGCCGGACGCTCCTCGGCGTCCCGGTCGTCCCGGCCTCCGCGGCCGCGGTCACGGCCACGACGGCCGCCCGGCTCGCCGAGGTCCTCGATCTCCTCCGCCGCGAGCCCCGCACGGGTCCGCTCGGTGCGCGGCAGGATGCCCTTCGTGCCGGCGGGGATGTTCAGCTGCTCGTAGAGGTGCGAGGAGGTGGAGTACGTCTCCTCCGGGTCGTCGAACTGCAGGTCCAGCGCCTTGTTGATGAGCTTCCAGCGCGGGACGTCGTCCCAGTCGACCAGCGTGACGGCCGTACCGGCCTTGCCCGCGCGGCCCGTGCGGCCGACGCGGTGCAGGTAGGTCTTCTCGTCCTCGGGGGACTGGTAGTTGATGACGTGCGTGACGTTGTCGACGTCGATGCCGCGCGCGGCGACGTCCGTGCAGACCAGCACGTCCACCTTGCCGTTGCGGAAGGCGCGCAGCGCCTGCTCGCGGGCGCCCTGGCCGAGGTCGCCGTGGACCGCGCCGGCGGCGAAGCCGCGGCGGGTGAGCTGGTCGGCGATGTCGGCGGCCGTCCGCTTCGTACGGCAGAAGATCATCGCGAGGGCGCGCCCCTCGGCCTGGAGGATGCGCGCGACCATCTCCGGCTTGTCCATGGAGTGGGCGCGGTAGACGTGCTGCGCGATGTGGGCGTGCGTCTGGCCCGAGTCGTCCGGCTCGGTGGCGCGGATGTGCGTGGGCTGCGACATGTAGCGCCGCGCGAGCGAGATGACCGCGCCCGGCATGGTGGCGGAGAAGAGCATGGTCTGCCGCGTGGCCGGGAGCATCGTGATGATGCGCTCGACGTCGGGCAGGAAGCCCAGGTCGAGCATCTCGTCGGCCTCGTCCAGCACGAGAGCCTTGACGTGCGCGAGGCTGAGCTTCTTCTGGCCGGCCAGGTCCAGCAGCCGCCCGGGGGTGCCGACGATGACGTCGACGCCCTTCTTGAGCGCCTCGACCTGGGGCTCGTACGCCCGGCCGCCGTAGATCGCCTGGACCCGCACATTGCGGACCTTTCCGGCGGTGAGGAGGTCGTTGGTGACCTGCTGGCACAGCTCACGGGTGGGGACGACCACGAGCGCCTGCGGGGCGTCGGTCAGCTCCTCGGGCTTCGCCCGGCCCGCCTCGACGTCGGCGGGGACGACGACGCGCTCCAGCAGCGGCAGGCCGAAGCCCAGGGTCTTGCCCGTGCCGGTCTTGGCCTGGCCGATGACGTCGGAGCCGGCGAGGGCGACCGGGAGCGTCATCTCCTGGATGGGGAACGGGTTGACGATGCCCACGGCCTCGAGGGCCTCGGCGGTCTCGGGGAGGATCCCGAGTTCTCGGAAGGTTGCCGTGTTCTGCTGCGTTTTCAGGGCTTTGCCTCTTCTTGTGAGACGCGGCGCGAGGCGGCGAAGGGGGTCGTACGAGGGGTCCGTACGTACCGCACCGGGGTACTCGGCCGGCCAGGGGCCGGATGGCGCGGGACCACTGCCTTCGCTCGAGCACACGTACCGCGAGCGGATCCCTCCTGGCGTGCGCGGATCTCGTGCGCACCGCGCGGAGGGCGGTCGGTTTTGTGGAAGCCGATCGGGCCACCGACCGGGCATCCGCTGGCGCTCCGGGGAAATGCTCCCAGAAGAACCGGCATGGGTGCGGCCCGCCGAGAACTCGGCCGGCCACATAGCACTGTACCCCGGAAAGCCGCACCTGTGTCCGGACTGTCCGTGATCGCATCCTTCGACGACTGGCTGACCAGGCACTTCCGTCCCTGACGGGGCGGGCTATCGTTCGCTGCATGGAGACGCCCGAAGAACACACCGGAATCGCCGCCCAGGACTGGGCGCAGGCTGCCGCCGACCCGCAGTACCGGGCGGCCGTCGTCGATCTGCTCGGCGCTCTCGCCTATGGCGAGCTGGCCGCCTTCGAGCGGCTCGCCGAGGACGCCAAGCTCGCCCCGTCCCTGGACGACAAGGCCGCGCTGGCCAGGATGGCCGCCGCGGAGTTCGGCCACTTCGAGCGGCTGCGCGACCGGCTGTCGGCCATCGATGTCCAGCCGACCGGGGCGATGGAGCCCTTCGCGGCGGCGCTGGACGAGTTCCACCGCCAGACCGCGCCGTCCGACTGGCTGGAGGGCCTGGTCAAGGCCTATGTGGGCGACTCGATCGCCAGTGACTTCTATCGCGAGGTCGCGGCCCGGCTGGATTCGGACACCCGGACCCTGGTGCTGAATGTGCTCGACGACACTGGGCACACCACGTTCGCGGTCGAAAAGGTGCGGGCCGCGATCGAGGCCGACCCGCGGGTCGGCGGGCGGCTGGCGCTGTGGGCGCGGCGGCTGATGGGCGAGGCGCTCTCCCAGGCGCAGCGCGTGGTCGCCGACCGGGACGCGCTGTCCACGATGCTCGTGGGCGGCGTGGCCGACGGCTTCGATCTCGCGGAGGTCGGGAAGATGTTCTCCCGGATCACCGAGGCGCACACCAAGCGGATGGCGGCGCTCGGTCTGGCGGCGTAACCGGAGCGATCGGGCCACCGGCCGCTGCTCCCGGTGGCTCAGGCCGCCGCTGAGCGTCGCGGGGGCCCGGACGGGACGAGCAGCAGCGACAGCAGGGCGACGGCCATCACGAGGGACCCCGCCAGCGTGCCGAGAAGGTGGCCGGGGCCGAGGACCGAGTGCGTCAGCAGGGCGCCGAAGAGCCCGGCGCCCGGCCCCGTCGACAGGGCGAGCGGGCGGGAGCGGAACTCACCGAAGCGCGGGGGGAGCCGGTGCAGTGCCCCGGCCGAGACGCCGAGGCCGATGAGGACCGAGCCGAGCGCTTCCCAGAGGATCATGTGGGGTCCCTCCCGTGCGGTGGCCGAGAAGCGGGTGCAATTCGGTCGTGGCCGTCCTACCCCGGGACATCACGGAGCAACCCTCGCGCACAACGGCGGGGGACGGGGGGAGTCCTCACCCAGGGCCCACCTTTTTGTTTTCCGTCGGACGCGCGCTCAGATCGTGCTGAAGCCGACCTTGCGGGTCGCCGGCTGGCCGATCTCCACGTACGCCAGCTTGTCGGCGGGGACCAGGACCTTGCGGCCGTGGTCGTCCGTCAGGCTGAGCATCGAGGCCTTGCCCGCCAGGGCGTCGGCCACCTGGCGCTCGACCTCCTCGGCAGACTGCGCGCTCTCCAGAACGATCTCGCGGGGCGCCTGCTGCACGCCGATCTTGACCTCCACGCTGATGTCCCTCCGAAGATGTGCGGTCCCCCGTGGTGTGGCCCAGGGGGAAAGGTGCGTGTACGGCAGCGCCGTACGTCCCACACATTAGCCCGGCGGACCCGCGGGCCGGGCGGCCCGGCCGCACGCTCGCAGCGAACAAACGGTGCAGGTCGTCAGCGTTCGCCGGCGTTCGCCGGCGCTTCGTCAGTGCTCGCCGGCGCTCTTCGGGAAGCCCGCGATGCCGCGCCAGGCCAGCGAGGTGATCAGCTGGACCGCGGTGCCGCGCGGGACGGCGCTCTCGCTGGAGAGCCAGTAGCGGGCCACGACCTGGGAGACGCCCCCGAGGCCCACGGCCAGCAGCATGGCCTCGTCCTTCGCCAGCCCGGTGTCCTCGGCGATGACCTCGCTGATCGCCTCGGCGCAGGCCAGGGAGACCCGGTCGACGCGCTCGCGCACGGCGGGCTCGTTGGTGAGGTCGGACTCGAAGACGAGGCGGAAGGCGCCGCCCTCCTCCTCGACGTAGGCGAAGTAGGCGTCCATGGTGGCCGCCACGCGCTGCTTGTTGTCGGAGGTCGATGCCAGCGCGGTGCGCACGGACTGCAGCAGGTTGTCGCAGTGCTGGTCCAGCAGCGCCAGGTAGAGGTCCAGCTTGCCGGGGAAGTGCTGGTAGAGGACCGGCTTGCTGACGCCCGCGCGCTCGGCGATGTCGTCCATCGCCGCCGCGTGGTACCCCTGGGCCACGAAGACCTCCTGGGCGGCGCCCAGGAGCTGGTTGCGTCGGGCTCGGCGCGGCAGGCGCGTGCCCCGCGGGCGCGCCTCGGTCTGCTCGATGGCTGTCACGCCGCCTCCCATGATCGTTTCGTGCACGGTGTGCACCGCGCCCGCCATCGTACTTTTGGGTAACCGCGCAGCGCGTGGTCGGAGGGGAGAATTTCACCTGGGCGACGCTGTGGGAAGCCCACAAATATCCGACAAAACGCGCAGGTCATCCCAGGTCACCTCGGTTCGCCGCGCGTCACCGGTAGTCGTCCTCGTCCAATTCCACGACACGGGCCTGCTCGGCCAGGTCTGCCTCGTTCGCCGCGTCCGGGTGGACATGGTTCAGTGAATCGTCGTGGTGGGGGGACAGGTCCGCGTGCTGCTCCGCGGCGTCGGCCTCAGGGGCCTCGACGTCGAATTCGCCGGTTTCGGCTTCGTCCTCGAACGTGTCCGGGTCGGTCGGGTCGACAGGCATGCCGTACTTCCCCTTCTCCCGTTTGGCTCCCGCTTACGAGCGTAGGAGACCCGGCCCCGCACCGCCAGACGATCTGTGACGCCCGCCACAGCAGTTTCCGGCGTGATCGTCTCGTAACATTGCCCGCATGTCCGAGACCGAGTCGCCGGTGTCCAGCGCGCTGCCCGTGGTGCCCCCCGCGGGGGCCGCGCAGCCGGGTGCGGGGGAGGAGCTGCGCACGGTGGGCCTGCCCGGCGCCACCGTGACGGTGCGCAGACGCCCGCCCGCACGCCCGGGGCTGCCGCCCGCGCTCTTCGTGCACGGGCTCGGCGGCTCGTCGCAGAACTGGACGCCGCTCATGGAGCGGCTCGCGGACCGCGTCGACGGCGAGGCGGTCGACCTGCCCGGCTTCGGCGACGCGCCGCCGCCGGACGACGGCGACTACTCCATCACGGGGTATGCGCGCGTGGTCATCCGGCTGCTGGACGCGAGCGGCCGCGGCCCCGTGCATCTGTTCGGCAACTCGATGGGCGGGGCGATCGTCACCCGGGTGGCGGCGGTCCGGCCGGACCTGGTCCGTACGCTCACGCTGATCTCGCCCGCCCTGCCCGACCTGCGGCCGAAGCGCACGGCGCTGCCGACCACGATGCTCGCGGTGCCCGGCGTCGCCCCGCTCTTCGCCCGCCTCACCCGGGGGTGGACCCCCGAGCGGCGTACGAGGGAGGTGCTGGCGCTCTGTTACGGCGACCCCGGACGGGTGACACCGGAGGGGTTCGCCGCGGCGGTCGCCGAGTACGAGCGGCGGCTCGAGCTGCCGTATTTCTGGGATGTGATGGCGCGCTCGATGCGCGGTCTCGTCGACGCGTACACCCTCGGTGGTCAGCACTCGCTGTGGCGCCGGGCTGAGCGCGTCCTTGCCCCTACCCTGCTGGTGTACGGAACGCGCGACCAGCTCGTCCCCTTCCGCACCGCCCGCCGTGCCAGCGCCGCTTTCCGCGACTCACGGCTGGTGGCGCTGCTGGGGGCGGGCCACGTCGCGATGATGGAGGACCCCGACGCGGTGGCCCGCGCCTTCGGCGAACTCCTCACGGAGACCGCAACGACGTCTGAACGGAGCGCCCCGCCCCGTGGGTAAACACAGTGCACGCGCCCCCCAGGCCGACCACGAGCTCGGCGACGAGCAGGCGTGGCCGGTCACGCCGCACGGCCGCCCGGAGCCCCAGGGGTCCGTCGACGGCTGGGCCGTCATCGGCGCCCAGCGCGGGCAGCAGGTCACGCCCGCCCGGGTGCCCGTGCCCCGGCGCGAGGCCGCCGTCGCGCGACGCGGCGACGCGGGCGGCGCCCACCGGGCCTCCGGCGGCGGTGTCGCGCGGACGATGACGGGCGTGGCCGCCGCCGTGGTGACCGCCGTGCTGGCCGTCGTGGTGGCGGGCCAGGTCGAGGACGGCACGGAGAGCAAGGCCCAGGCGCGTACGGCGGACACCGACGAGCACAGGGTCCCCGAGGCCGCCTCCCGCGGCGACAGCCGTCCGACGCCCAACGGCGGTGCCGTGGTCCCGGCGACGTACGAGCAAAAGATGGCGATGAAGTACCCGCTGGACGCCAAGGCGAAGTTCTCCGGCGACTTCGAGACCGTGGGGGGCCACGACAAGGCCCCCGGTAAGGGTGAAGTCCGGCGCTACCGCATTGACGTGGAGAAGGGGCTGCCGCTCGACCCCGCGCTCTTCGCCGAGGCCGTGCACAAGACGCTCAACGACAGCCGCAGCTGGGGCCACGGCGGCAGCCTCACGTTCGAGCGCGTCTCCTCCGGCCGCGCCGACTTCGTCGTCACCCTGGCCAGCCCCGGCACCACGGCCACGTGGTGCGCCAAGTCCGGCCTGGACACCACGGAGGACAACGTCTCCTGCGACTCGGCCGCGACCGACCGTGTCATGATCAACGCCTATCGCTGGGCGCAGGGTTCGCAGACGTACGGCGAGCAGATGCACGCCTACCGGCAGATGCTGATCAACCACGAGGTCGGCCACCGGCTCGGGCACGATCACGAGTCCTGTCCCAAGGCCGGGGCGCTCGCGCCCGTGATGATGCAGCAGACGAAGTTCCTCACCACGGACGGGGTGACCTGCAAGCCCAACCCCTGGCCGTTCCCGTCCTGATATACGAGAGGGATCGTCTCGCATGCCGGGACACCTTTGCTCCTGGGCGAAAATTCGTTCAATCTTCTACGCATGTCGCATCGTCACGCACTCGAGCTCGCCGGCTTCCAGCTGGCGCTCATCGGCGTGACCGCGCACACTGTCGCCGACATCGACTGTCGCTGAGACTGCCCTCATCGCTGAACAACACAGCATCCCCCGAGCCGCTTCCCGCCGGGGGCGGTCTCGTTTTCCTTCGCGCTCTGCCGCGCATCTGGTCAACCGCCTTCCGCGGGTGTTTCCTGCCCGGAATCCCCCTCTCCTCAGCCCGCGAAGCCCGCGAAAGGCACCGACATGCGTCGTCAACTCCCCGTCCCCGCCCGCCGAATAGCCGCTGCCGCCGCCGTGGCCGCCCTCGTCACCGGTGCCGCGGCCTGCGGTCCCAAGGACAGCGGCGGCGACGCCGGAAAGGGGGCCGCCGGTGCGCCGCAAAAGGGCGGCACGCTGACCGTCCTCAACAGACAGCCGCAGAAACAGTTCGACCCCGCGCGCCTCTACACCTCCGGCGGCGGAAACGTCCCCGGGCTCGTCTTCCGTACGCTCACCACCCGCCACCGCGCCGACGGCGCCGAGGGCACCAAGGTCGTCCCCGACCTCGCCACCGACACCGGCAAGCCGAGCGAGGACGCCAAGGTGTGGACGTACCGTCTCAAGGACGGGCTGAAGTACGAGGACGGCTCGCCCATCACCTCCGCCGACATCAAGTACGGCATCGAGCGCTCCTTCGCCCCCGAACTCTCCGGCGGCGCGCCCTACTTGCGCGACTGGCTGGTCGGCGGCGACACCTATCAGGGCCCCTACAAGGCTGCGTCTGATGAAAAGAGGGGGAAGGGCCTCGACTCCATCGAGACGCCCGACGACAAGACGATCGTCTTCCGCCTGCGCAAGTCCGAGGGCGACTTCCCCTACCTCGCCACCTCCACCCAGTTCGCGCCCGTGCCCAAGGCGAAGGACACCGGCGCCAAGTACGCCGAGCACCCCGTCTCGTCCGGGCCGTACAAGGTCGTCAAGAACGAGGGCGACGGGCAGCACCTGGTGCTCGACCGCAACCCCAACTGGTCCGAGGCGACGGACAAGGAGCGGCACGCCTACCCCGACAAGGTCGACGTGCAGGCCGGGCTCTCCTCGGCGGTCATCAACCAGCGGCTGTCGGGCGGTTCGGGCGCCGACGCCGCCGCGGTGACCACCGACACCAACCTCGGCCCCGCCGAACTCGCCCAGATCGGGGGCGACAAGGCGCTCGCCGGCCGGGTCGGCACCGGGCACTTCGGCTACACCAACTTCCTGGCGTTCAACACCAGGAACAAGCCCTTCGACGACCCGAAGGTGCGCCAGGCCGTGGCCTACGCGATCAACCGGACGAGCGTCGTCAACGCCGCGGGCGGCTCCTCGCTCGCCGAGGCCGCGACCACCTTCCTGCCCAACCAGAAGTCCTTCGGCTACATGCCCTACGACCCCTTCCCGGCGGGTGCGACCGGCAACCCGGAGAAGGCCAAGGAGCTGCTGAAGGAGGCCGGTTACCCGGACGGGCTGGAGATCACGCTCACCCACAACACCGCCCAGGACTTCGAGACCAGCCCCGACATCGCCACCGCGGTGCAGGCCGCGCTCGGCAAGGCGGGCTTCAAGGTGAAGCTCGCGGGCCTGGAGGACAACGCGTACGACGAGAAGGTCCACAGCGTCAAGACGCAGCCCGACCTCTTCCTCGCCCACTGGGGTGCCGACTGGCCCTCCGGCGGCCCCTTCCTGGCCCCCAGCTTCGACGGCCGCCAGATCGTCAAGGACGGCGCCAACTTCAACACGTCGCAGCTCGACGACCCCAAGGTCAACGACGAGATCGACGCCATCAACAAGATCACCGACCATGACGCCGCCGCGCAGCGCTGGGGAGCCCTGGACAAGAAGCTCGGCGAGCAGGCGCTGACCGTGCCGCTGTTCCACCCGGTCTACAAGCGGCTGTTCGGCAAGGACGTCAAGAACGTCGTCATCAGTGACTGGACCGGTGTCCTCGACGTCTCGCAGGTCGCGGTCAAGTGAGTGCCCGACTGACCGGAGCGTGGCAGCGGCTGCGCGCGCGCAAGTCCGCGCTCGCGGCCGCCGCCGTGCTGGCCCTGCTCGTCGTCCTCGCCCTCGCCGCGCCGCTGCTCGCGGCGCTCGAGGGCCAGGACCCCAACGCGTACCACGACGGCCTCGTCAACTCGGCCCAGGGCGGCGTGCCGCTCGGCTCGTTCGGCGGGATCAGCGCCGACCACTGGCTCGGCGTCGAACCCGGCACCGGGCGCGACCTGTTCGTCCGGCTCCTCTACGGCGCCCGCGTCTCGCTGCTCGTCGCCCTCGGCGCGACGCTGGTGCAGGTCGTGGTCGCCCTCGTGGTGGGGCTGGCGGCCGGGCTCGGCAACCGGCTCGCCGACAGTGTGCTCGGCCGTATCACCGATGTGATGGTGGCGATGCCGCTGCTGGTCTTCGCCATCGCCGTGACGGTCGTCGTCCCCGAGGACTTCCCGCGTCCCGTGCTGCTCGTCATCGTCATCGGCCTCGTCGCCTGGGGCGGCATGGCGCGCGTCGTACGGGCGCAGACGCTCTCCCTGAAGAAGCTCGACTATGTCTCGGCCGCCCGGCTGACCGGGGCGTCGTCCTGGCGCATCGCCCGGCGCGAGCTGCTGCCCGCGCTCGCCGCACCCGTGATCACCTACGCGGCCGTGATGCTGCCGACCAACATCGTCCTGGAGGCGTCCATGTCCTTCCTCGGAGTCGGCGTGAAACCGCCGACCCCCTCGTGGGGACAGATGCTCTCGTCGGCCACGATGTGGTACCGCGCGGACCCCATGTACGTGGTGCTCCCGGCGCTGCTGCTGTTCGTCACCACGCTCGCCTTCACCGTGCTCGGGGACGCCGTGCGCGTCGCGCTCGACCCGCGCGAGGCGTCGCGGCTGCGCGTCGGCAGGATCCGGGGCAAGGGCCGCCTCCTGAAGGACCGCCGTCCGGCGGGGGGTTCGGCATGACCGGCTACCTGCTGCGCCGGATCGCCGGCGGGATCGTCGTCCTGCTGGTGCTCTCCGTCGTCATCTACGCGACCTTCTACCTCGCCCCCGGCGACCCCGCGCGCCTGGCGTGCGGCCCGCGCTGCAACCCGGAGCAGATCCGGCAGGTGCGCGAACAGCTGAGCCTCAACGACCCGGTGTACGTGCAGTACTGGCACTTCCTCCAGGGGCTCGTCGCCGGGCACGACTACTCCACCGGCACCGGCGTGCTGCACTGCGACGCCCCCTGCTTCGGCCTCTCCTACCAGAACGACCAGCAGGTCACCGGTCTCATCGCGGACCGGCTGCCCGCCACCACGTCGCTCGCGCTCGGCGCCATGGTGATGTGGCTGATCCTGGGCATCGGCACCGGACTGCTGTCCGCGCTGCGGCGCGGCGGGGTGACCGAGCGGGTGCTGACCTGGCTCACCCTCGCCGGGACCGCGACGCCGGTCTTCATCACCGCGCTGGGGCTGCTGCTGCTCTTCTGCTCCTACCTGGAGTGGCTGCCCTTCCCCAACTATGTGCCGCTGAGCGACGATCCGGAGCAGTGGGCCTGGAACCTGCTGCTGCCCTGCCTGTCGCTGGCGCTGCTGGAGTCGGCCAAGTACGCCCGTCTGACCCGCAGTTCGGTGCTGGAGACACTCGCCGAGGACCACATCCGCACCTTCCGTGCCTACGGCGTCCCCGAGCGGTCGATCGTCACCCGGCACGCGCTGCGCGGCGCGCTGGCGCCCGTCATCGCGCTGACGGCAGCCGACCTGGGGTCGATGTTCGGCAACGCCATGCTGACCGAGGCGATGTTCGGCCTGCCCGGCATCGGACAGCTGCTGGTGAACGCCACCAGGACCATCGACCTGCCGGTCGTGGTCGGTGTGGTGATGGTCACCGGTGCCGCCGTCGTGATCGCCAACATCGCGGCGGACGTGCTCTACGCCGTCGCCGACCGAAGGGTGGCCCTGCGATGACCGCGCTGGTTTCCGTCGCGGACCTCTCCGTCGTCTTCGGAGGAGAGGAAGGCGGCGAGGTACGGGCCGTGGACGGCCTCTCCTTCGAGGTCGCCGAGGGTGGCGCGCTCGGCATCGTCGGCGAGTCCGGCTCCGGCAAGAGCACGGCCGCGTCCGCGCTGCTCGGGCTGCATCGCGGCACGGGCGCGAGTGTCGGCGGCACGGTCCAGGTGGCCGGGCACGACATCGGTACGGCCGACGAGGCCCAACTGCGCCGGGTGCGCGGCGGGGTGGCGGCCATGGTCTTCCAGGACCCGCTCTCCTCGCTCGACCCCTACCACGCCATCGGCGACCAGATCGCCGAGGTCCTCCGTGTCCACCGGCGCGGGATGACCCGGCGCGCGGCGCGCGCACGCGCCGTGGAGGTGCTCGACCGGGTGGGCATCCCCGACGCCGCGCGCCGGGCGCGCTCCCGCCCGCACGAGTTCAGCGGCGGGCAGCGCCAGCGCGCCCTCATCGCGATGGCGATGGCCTGCGAACCCCGCCTGCTGATCGCCGACGAGCCCACCACCGCCCTCGATGTCACCGTCCAGGCCCAGATCCTCGGCCTGCTGCGGGAGTTGCGCGCCGAGACCGGGATGGGCCTGATCCTGGTGACCCACGACCTGGGCGTCGCGGCCGACAGCGTCGACGAACTGCTGGTGATGAGGAACGGCCGCGCGGTGGAGCGCGGGCCCGTGGGCACGGTGCTCCGGTCCCCGCGCGAGACCTACACCCGCGACCTGCTGGCCGCTGTGCCGCGGGTCGAGGTCCGGCGCGAGCAGAGCCCCGCGGAGGACGGGGAGGTGCTCCTCGAAGCCGATGGCCTGGGGCGGCGGTTCGGGAGCGGCAAGCAGACCGTCACCGCCGTCGAAGAGGTGTCGCTGACCGTACGGGCCGGCGAGACGGTCGGCGTGGTGGGGGAGTCCGGCAGCGGCAAGACCACGCTCGGGCGGATGCTCGTACGCCTGCTGGAACCCACCGGCGGCCGGCTGTGCTACCGGGGCCGCGACATCGGCGGGCTGAAGGAACGCGAACTGCGGCCCTTCCGCAGCGAATTGCAGATGGTCTTCCAGGACCCGGTCTCCTCGCTCAACCCCCGCCGCAGCATCGGCGAATCGATCGCCGACCCGCTGCGCGCGGCGGGGAAGCTCGGCGACGCCGAGATCGTCGCCCGGGTGCGGGAGCTGCTGGAGCGGGTGGGCCTCGACCCCGACGCCTACCACCGCTATCCGCACGAGTTCAGCGGCGGCCAGCGGCAGCGCGTGGGCATCGCCCGGGCGCTCGCCCCCGAGCCGAAGCTGATCGTCTGCGACGAGGCCGTCTCGGCCCTCGACGTCACCACACAGGCTCAGATCGTGCGCCTGCTCGGAACGTTGCAGAAGGAACTCGGCATCGCGCTCGTGTTCATCGCACACGACCTCGCCGTGGTGCGGCAGGTCAGCGACCGGCTCGTGGTGATGAAGGACGGCCGGATCGTGGAGGAGGGACCGGCCGACACCGTCTACGAACGGCCGCAACACCCCTACACCCAGGGCCTGCTCGCCTCCGTCCCCCGGCTCGAACCGGCGGAGGCCACCGCTTAGAGCCCGATAACGCCCGTCGAACGGGAAAGTCACGCCCGTTCACCCCTTCCGGTGGCGCGACGGACAACCGTCCGTCGCGCCGCCTCCGCACCCCCATAGCGTGCTCCCGGCTGCCGTACGTCGGTGTCGAGTCGGTGTCGAGGAGATTCGGGGGTGCACTCGTGCGCGTGGGACTGCTGACCGAGGGTGGTTACCCGTACGCCGTGGGTGAGGGTGGGGAGTGGTGCGACCGGCTGGTGCGGGGACTCGGCCGGCACGAGTTCGAGGTCTATGCGCTGAGCCGCACCGCCCGTCAGGAGGACGGCGGTTGGCACGCACTCCCGGGCAACGTCCGCCGCGTACGGGCCGCCCCGCTGTGGGGTGGCCCCGCACCGGGCTGCGCCGGGCGCGCCTACGGATCGTACGGACGGCGCGAACGCAGGCGATTCGCCGGGCACTTCGCCGACCTCGCCACCGCGATCACCGCACCGGAGGAGGAGGCGTACCGTTTCGCCGACGGCCTCTACGGACTCGCCGACCTCGCCCGCGACGAGGGCGGCCTCGCCGCCGCGCTCCGCTCCGAACAGGCCCTGCGCACACTGGAGACGGCCTGCCGCGCACCCGGCGCCCACCCGTCGGCGTACGGTGCCCGGGTCGCCGACCTCCTCGTCGTCTCCGGCCTGCTGGAGCGGGCGCTGCGCCCGCTGTCCCAGGACTGGTACGGGGCCGCCGACGGCGATCTCGGGCTGGCCCGGGTGGACCTGTGCCACGCGACCTCGGCCGGGCCCGCCGCACTCCCCGGGCTGCTCGGCAAACGCTTCTTCGGCACGCCGCTCCTCGTCACCGAGTACCGCGTCCACCTGCGCGAGTACTACCTCGCGAGCCCGGCGGGGCTCTCGCCCGCCGTCCGCGCGCTCATGTCGGCCTTCCACCGGCGGCTCGCCGCCGAGGTCTACGGCCAGGCGTCCCTGATCACCCCGGGGGACGCGCAGGTCAGACGATGGCAGGAGCGGTGCGGCGCGGAACGCGCGCGACAACGCACCGTCCACCCCGGCATGGACGCGACCCTCTACGAGGAGGTCGGCGAGGGGGAGAGCGGCGGCGGCACGTCGGCCGTGCTCGTGGTCGGCGGCCGGACCGAACCCTCGCTGCGCCTGGCCCTCGCCGCCCTGCGCGAGGCCGAACCGGACGTACAGGTGAAGGTCATCGGCACACGGGAGGACGAGGACGGCCTCGAGGGCGTCTGCCACGCCACGTCCTGCGGCCCGGAGGACTACGCGGCGGCCGGCGTCGTCGTCCTCTCCGGCGCCTCGGACGGCTTCCCCGTGCCGCTGGCCGAGGCGATGTTCTGCAGCCGGGCCACCGTCTCCCCCGACGCCGAGGCGGTGCGCGAAGTCATCGGCGGCACCGGCCTGTTGGTGCCGCCGAACGACCCGGGCGCTCTCGCCGACGCCTGCCTGGCCCTGCTGCGCGACCCCGGGCGCGGGGCCCGCCTCGGCGCCGCCGCCCGGGCCCGGGCCCTCGAGCTCTTCACCGTGGAACAGAACATCTCCGCGTTCGGCGCCATCTACCTCGAGATCCTCTCCCGGGCCCCGGTCCGGCCCGAAACCACCGACGAGACGGCCCCGTTCGCCGAGTCCGCCCGATCCGACGCCGCCCTCTCCTGGTCGCCCCGCGCCGGCTCGCCGACCTGGGCGGGTCGCCGATGACCGTATCCGCGTCCGCCGTTTCGACGGCATCCGGCGAGCCTCGTACCGACACCTCACCGGCCCATGCCGGCATAGCCGCCGGGGCGACGGCCGACCCCGTCAAGTCACTGATGCACCGTCACCATGCGCTGTGCGCCCACGCGGTGGACCCGCTGGAGATCGCCGCCGGGCTCGAGGCGCACGGGGTCACCGACCGCGTGGCCGCGGAGTACCGCCACCGCGATGTGTTCTCGCTCGCGGAGGAGCTCCACGCCCGCGTGGAGGGCGAGCCGCTGGCCCCCGCTGTTGCGGTGTCTCCGGGGCCTTCGGATCCGGAGCGGCGGGGGCCCGGCCGCCGGTGCGCGGTGCGTCCCGGCAGGAGCGGCTGGGGAGCCACCGGGCGGCTCGCCTGGCTGTGGCTCCTCGCCTACGGCTTCGTCGGCGACCGGATCCTCCTCGCGCTGCTGCACGGCCACCATGTCCCCGGCGCCTACGCCCTGGCCGCGGTCGCCGCGCCAACCGCCCTCGCGCTGGCCTGTGTTGTCGCGCCCGCCGCCTGGTGCGCCCACTGGTTCGCCGCGCGGGCGCGCGACGCGCTCGCCGCGAGCCGCTCGCTCGCCGAGTTCCGGGCGCGCGTACGGCCCGTACTGGCGGTCGCGGTCGGCGTCTTCCTCGCCGTGCTGCTGGCGTCCGTGTGGTCCGGGCGCTCGGCCCTGCCCGCCGGCCGGCCCGCCTCCTCCGCCCTCGCCTTCGCCGCCGTGACGGCGCTCGGCGGGCTGCTCTTCCTGGCCCGTCTGCTCGCCGCGCACGGGTTGCCCCGGCCCGCCGTCACCGCCACCCTCGCCGCCGCGGCGGCGGAGGCCGTGCCGCTCGGCGCCCTGCTCGCCGCCCGGCTGCCCGGCTGCGGCGCCCTGGCCTGGCCCGTCGGCTCGGTGACCGGCGCGTACGGGGCCGCGGCCCTGCCGCTCGCGGCCTGCGCCCTCCCCGCGCTCGCCCTGCTGGCCCACGTCTTCCCCGCGCTGTCCCGGGCCTCGGTCCACGGGCGCGGGGAGTCCTTTCCCGTCAGAGGAGCATGAAAGATGACCGTTCACCCCCTCCGCATCACCGGGCGAGAGCGAGGACGCGACCGATGAGGGTCCTGTTGCTCGGAGCCAACGGCTACCTCGGCCGCTTCGTGGCCGACCGGCTGCTCGCCGACCCCGCCGTCCAGCTCACCGCCCTCGGCCGGGGCGACGACGCCGACGTCCGGTTCGACCTGGCCACCGGCAGCCCCGGCGCACTCACCCGGTTCCTCAACGCCGTCCACCCCGGCGTCGTCATCAACTGCGCGGGCGCGACCCGGGGCGGGGCGCGCGACCTGGCCCGGCACAACACCGTCGCCGTCGCCACCGTCTGCGAGTCGCTGCGCCGCAGCGGCTGCGGGGCGCGCCTCGTCCAGCTGGGGTGCTCCTCGGAGTACGGGCCCTCGCAGCCCGGCTCCTCCACGGCCGAGGACGCCGTGCCGCGCCCGGGCGGGCCGTACGGGGTGAGCAAGCTCGCCGCCACCGAGCTGGTGCTCGGCTCCGGCCTGGACGCCATCGTGCTGCGCGTGTTCTCGCCCGTCGGGCCCGGCACCCCCGCGGGCTCCCCGCTCGGCCGCCTCGCCGAGGCCATGCGGCGCGCGATGCAGAACGGCGACAGTGAGCTCAAGCTCACCGGCCTCGGCGTCCAGCGCGATTTCGTCGACGTCCGCGACATCGCCCGCGCCGTCCACGCCGCCTCGCTCTCCGCCGCCCAGGGCGCGGTCAACATCGGCACCGGCCGCGCGTTCCGGCTGCGCGAGGTCGCCGCCACCCTCGCCCGCGTCGCGGGGTTCGGGGGTGCCCTCCACGAACTCGACGACCCGCACCTGGGCACCACGCCCGCCTACCCCTACCCGGACGGCTGCGGCAGCTGGCAGCAGGCCGACGTGCGCACGGCGCGCGACCGGCTCGGCTGGCGGCCCCGGATCGCCCTGGAGGAGTCGCTGGCCGACATCTGGATGGAGGCCGCGTGTCGCATCTGACCTCGCCGGGCAGGCGCCGCCCGCCGCCCGCCGGGAGCGTCCCGCTGCGGATCGGCGTCCCCGGCTTCGGCCACCCCCTGCTGGCCCCCGTCGAATGGGGGCGGCTCTCCCGCGCGGGCCTGCCCCTGGACTGGGCGGTGCTGGGCGGCGCCTCCGCCGGTCCGGGCAGCCGCCCGGACCCGTACTGGTCGGCCGCCGTCGTCCCGCTGCGCACGGCGGGCGTACGCGTCCTCGGCCACCTGGACATGGCCTTCGGCGCGCGCCCCTTCGGCGAGCTCCTGTCGGACGCGCAGCGCTACCTCAACTGGTACAAGGCCGACGGCTTCGCGCTCGCCCGCTGCCCCATGGACACCGAGGCGCTGCCCGAGGTGCGGCGCCTGACGGGCGCGCTGCGCACGCTGCGCGAGCGCGCGTACCTCGTGCTGTGGCACGGCCGGCATCCGGTGCCCGGATACGCCTCCCTCGCCGACCAGTTGGTGACCTTCTCCGGCACATGGTCCCGCTACCGCTGGTCCCAGGCGCCGGAGTGGACCGCGGGCCATCCGCCCGGCCGGTTCTGCCATCTCGTGCACAGCGTCCCGCGCTCCCACCTGGACGACGCGCTGTCCCTCGCCCGCGCCCAGGGCGCGGGCACGGTCTATCTCACCGACCGCACCGATCACGACGGCGTGAACCCCTGGGAGTCCGTGCCCGGCTACTGGGACGATGTCGTCTCGCGCATCGGACCTGGTCTCTTGGAATGAGACGGGGCGTGGCAGTGTTACGGGGAGAACGACCGTACTGACATACCGACCTACGGAGTCCCCGTGTCGCTGCCACCCCTGGTCGAGCCGGCTGCCGAGCTCACCGTCGACGAGGTCCGCAGATACTCCCGCCACCTGATCATTCCCGACGTCGGGATGGACGGGCAGAAGCGGCTCAAGAACGCCAAGGTGCTCTGTGTCGGCGCGGGCGGCCTCGGCTCGCCCGCCCTGATGTACCTCGCCGCGGCCGGTGTGGGCACGCTGGGCATCGTCGAGTTCGACGAGGTCGACGAGTCCAACCTGCAGCGCCAGATCATCCACTCGCAGGCGGACATCGGCCGTTCCAAGGCCGAGTCCGCGCGGGACTCGGTGCTGGGCATCAACCCTTATGTGAACGTCGTTCTCCACCAGGAGCGCCTGGAGGCGGAGAACGTCATGGACATCTTCGCCCAGTACGACCTGATCGTCGACGGCACGGACAACTTCGCCACGCGGTATTTGGTGAACGATGCCTGCGTGCTGTTGGGCAAGCCCTATGTGTGGGGATCCATTTACCGGTTCGACGGCCAGGCATCGGTGTTCTGGAGCGAGCACGGTCCCTGCTACCGCTGCCTCTACCCGGAGCCCCCGCCGCCGGGCATGGTCCCCTCCTGCGCCGAGGGCGGCGTGCTCGGCGTGCTCTGCGCGTCGATCGGCTCGATCCAGGTCAACGAGGCCATCAAGCTGCTCGCGGGCATCGGCGAGCCGCTCGTCGGCCGGCTGATGATCTACGACGCCCTGGAGATGTCCTACCGGCAGGTCAAGATCCGCAAGGACCCGGACTGCGCGGTCTGCGGCGAGAACCCGACCGTCAAGGAGCTCATCGACTACGAGGCGTTCTGCGGCGTCGTGTCGGAGGAGGCCCAGGAGGCGGCGGCCGGTTCGACGATCACTCCGAAGCAGTTGAAGGAGTGGCTCGACGAGGGCCAGAACATCGACATCATCGATGTCCGCGAGCCGAACGAGTACGAGATCGTCTCGATCCCGGGTGCTCGTCTCGTGCCGAAGAACGAGTTCCTGATGGGCGGTGCCCTGCAGGACCTGCCGCAGGACAAGAAGATCGTCCTGCATTGCAAGACGGGTGTCCGCTCGGCGGAGGTGCTGGCCGTGCTGAAGTCCGCGGGCTTCGCGGACGCGGTGCACTTGGGCGGCGGCGTGATCGGGTGGGTCAACCAGATCGAGCCGGACAAGCCGGTGTACTGATGGCTGGTGCGGGCCGGTTTCGCCGGCCCGCACGGCCGTTACTCCGCTACTCCGCTACGAGCAGGTCGTGCCTGCTGACGGGACCGTGCCGTCCAGCAGGTACGTGTTGACCGTGCGCACCATGCAGGTGTTGCCGCTGTTGTACGCCCCGTGGCCCTCGCCCTTGTACGTGACCTCGACGCCCACCTTGTCGCCGAGTTGCCGTGCCATCTGGCTCGCGCCCTCGTAAGGGGTGGCCGGGTCACCGGTGTTGCCGACGACGAGGACCGGCGCGGAGCCCTTGGCGCTCACGTCCGGCGTGCGCCACTTGCCCTTGACCGGCCAGCCCGTGCAGTCGAGCAGCGACCAGGCCGCCGATTCCCCGAAGACGGGGGAGGCCGCGCGGAATTCCGGCAGGTGTGCCTGTACGTCCTGCACCGAGTAGCGCTGTTCGGCGTCCGTGCAGGTGATGGCCCGGTTGGCCGCCTGGAGGTTGCTGTAGCGGCCGTCGGGGCCGCGGCCCGCCATCGAGTCGTAGAGCAGCAGGAGGGTGTCGCCGGTGCCCTTGACCGTGGCCTCCTTCAGGCCGATCGTCAGGTACTTCCACGTGTCCTTGGAGTAGAGCGCGGACGCGATGCCGTTCACGGCCTCGTCCTGGTTGAGCACACGGCCCGCCTGCGAGGTCGGCAGGGGCTTCTTGGCGAGCTGCTGGAGGAGATCCGTGATGTCGCCCTGGGACGGGCATCCCAGGTCGCCGCTGTGCGCCGCGCAGTCCTTGAGGTAGTCGTCGAGGGCGAGCTGGAAGCCCTTGGTCTGGCCGAGGTTGCCCTGCACGGGGTCCTGGGTCGGGTCCACCACGGCGTCGAGGACGGACCGGCCGACGTGCTGGGGGTACAAGTGCGCGTAGACGCCGCCCAGTTCGGTGCCGTACGAGATGCCGAAGTAGTTCAGCTTGGCGTCGCCGAGCGCGGCCCGGATCAGGTCGAGGTCGCGGGCTGTGCTCGTCGTGTCGATGTAGGGGAGCAGCTTGCCCGCGTGCCGGTCGCAGCCGTCGATGAACTTCTTGTTGGCGGCCAGGGTTTCCTTCAGCTCGGCGTCCGTGCGGGGGGTTGTATTGACCTGTTCTGTATCGTCCATCTCCTTGTCGCTCAGGCATTGGACCCCTGCGCTCTCGCCCACGCCGCGGGGGTCGAAGCTCACGAGGTCGTAGCGCGAGCGCAGCTTGGCGTAGCTGCCGGCGAACTCCGGCAGGGACGCCACGCCGGAGCCGCCGGGGCCGCCGAAGTTGAACACCAGCGAGCCGATGCGGTGTGCCTGGTCCGTGGCCTTCGCCCGGATCAGCGCGAGCTCGATCTTCTCGCCGTCCGGCTTCGTGTGGTCCAGCGGGACGGGCAGCTTCGCGCACTGCCAGTCCTTGCCGGGCGCCTTGCCGCCGCCCTGGGCGGCGGTGGGAGCGGAACACGGCTGCCAGTCGATCCGGGTGCCGCCGCCGCTTGCCGCTTCCTGCCGGTCCTTGCCGTTGGCGTTCTTGTCCGTGTTGTCGTCGGCGCCGCTCCCGCCCCCGCCGCAGCCGGCGGCCATGAGAGCGAGCGCGAGCGCGGCGGACGCCAGTGGGAGGGTCCTTGGCCGTGAGGGACTCATGCCCTCGACTTTACGGAGGAATCCGCGTGGGCTCATGGCCCGAAGGGGCGTACTCATGGTTCGTGGGCAGGGCGCGCGGGGTCGGGACGGGTGAGCGCGCCGGTGTGTGGTCCGGCGCGTGCGTCGGCTCGTGCGCCGGGCCCGGTTCGGTCAGGGGGCCCGACTGCGTCTGCCACAGCGCTATGAGCGTCGCCAGCAGCGCGGCGACGGCCAGGGCGCCGGTGACCACCCGTGATCGGTTGGACGGAGGCATTTCCCGCCCCCCTTCGGCCTGTTGGCAGTACGTGGCAGTGTGTGGCAGTGCGTACGGGCGATCGTAGTGCGGGCCACTGACATTCGAGAGGGGGTGGGACGGTGGATGTGTTGCTGTGCTATGGGTGCTATGAGCACACCTTGTCGTGTCCCGGAACCGTACCGTTCAGGAGGTACGCGTCCACTGCGTTCTTCACGCAGTTGTTACCACTGTCGTACGCCCCATGGCCTTGGCCCCGGTACGTCATCTCCACACCCACCCCCGGACCCAGCGCCTGCGCCATCTTGTGCGCTCCCTCGTAAGGGGTGGCCGGGTCACCGGTGTTGCCGACCACGAGTATCGGCGCGGCGCCCCTCGCGCTCACATCGGGTGTCTGCCATTCGCCCTTTACGGGCCAACCGGTGCACTGGGTCAGGCCCCACGCCATGAAGTCCCCGAAGACGGGGGACGCCTTGCGGAACTCCGACAGCTTGGTGGTGATGTCGTCGATGCCGTAGCGCTGCGAGAAGTCCGCGCAGGTGATCGCCGTGAGCGACGCCTGCAGCGAGCTGTAATGGCCGTCCTGGCCGCGGCCGTTCATCGCGTCGCCGAGGGCGAGGAGGATCCGTCCGTCACCGTTCTCCGCGTCCTCCACGCCCTCGGTGAGGTAGTCCCAGAAGTCCTTCGAGTACAGCGACTGTGCGATGCCGCTGGTCGCGAGGGACTGGGTCAGTTCGCGTCCGTCGCCGCCGGAGACCGGCTTCTTGCTGAGACGGTCGAGAAGGGTGGTGATGTCGTGTTCTGTGGGGCAGTTGTCGTGGGTTTGGGGACATGACGTCATGTAGTTGTTCAGGGCCAGTTGGAAGCCGCTGGTCTGGGCCAGTGCGCTCTGGACCGGGTCTGTTGTGGGGTCCACCACTGCGTCGAAGAGGGCTCTGCCTACCTTGTCGGGGAACAAGTGGGCGTATACGCCGCCCAGTTCGGTTCCGTACGAGACCCCGAAGTAGTGCAGTTTGTCGTCGCCGAGCGCCTCGCGTATGAGGTCCATGTCGCGGGCCGCGTTGGCCGTGCCGACGTACGGGAGGACCTTCCCGGACTTCTTCTGGCAGCCTGCCGCGTATTTCTGTACGCGGGTGACCAGGTCGTTTTCCTCTGGTCTGGTGGTGGGGGTTGAGCCTGCCGCGTAGTACTCGTCGAGTTCCTTGTCGTCCAGGCATGTGACGCCGCTGCTGCGGCCCACGCCGCGGGGGTCGAAGCTCACGAGGTCGTAGCGTGTGCGCAGGTTCTTGTAGTCGTCCGAGAACGCGGGGAGGGTTGTCACGCCGGAGCCGCCGGGGCCGCCGAAGTTGAACACCAGCGAGCCGATGCGGTGCGCCTGGTCCGTGGCCTTCGCGCGTATCAGCGCGATGCCGATCGTGTCGCCGTCCGGGTGCGCGTAGTCCAGGGGCGCCTGGAGCGTTGCGCACTCCCAGTCGTTCCCCGGCTTCTTGGACGGTGCGCCCTCGCTGGTCGCCGGGGCCGGGCACGTGCTCCAGCTCAGCTTCTGGGCGTGCGGGTGCGGGGTGGACGACTGCTGGTCTGCCTGATGTTGTTCGGCGTTGCCGCCGCTTGTGCAGGCCGCCAGCGCGAGCAGTGTGGACGAGAGCAGGCACCCGGCCCGTAGGGATCTGGACACGGTGCGCTCCCGGGGTTCGGCGGAACTCGATGGAAGGGGGACGTCATCCATCCTCCGGGCGGGGGAGCGGGGAGCGCGCGCAGTGTGGTGCGTTCGGGTGAGGAGCGTCAGGTGGTGGTGAGGGTGACCTCTGTTGCCTTTACGCTCACCCAGACCTCTGTGCCCTCGGTCAGGCCCAGGTCGGCTGCCGCTTCCGGGGTGATCTCGGCGATGACGTCCGGCTGTGCGTCGACCAGGACGCGGAGGCGGCTGCCCTGGGCGGTGATCTCCCGGACCGTGCCGGGCCAGATGTTGCGGGGGCTGCTGGTGGTGGGGCGGTCTTTGTGGAGTGACACCGCTTCCGGGGCGACGATCGCCAGGGCTGTTGTCGCGGTGGGGGGCAGGGGGTCCGCGGAGGTGAGGGTCATGCCGTTGTCGAGGAGGACGGTGCGGTCCGTGGTGGTCTTGCCCTGCCAGGCGTTGCGGCCCAGCATGCGGGCCACCCAGGGAGAGCGGGGATGCTGTGTGAGGTCTGTCGGTGTTGTGTACTGGGTTGTTCGGCCGTTGTCGAGGACGAGGATTCTGTCCGCGAGGGATATGGCTTCCACCGGGTCGTGGGTGACCAGCAGGCAGACGCCCGGGAAGGCGGAGAGGTGCGTGCGCAGCGTCTGGCGTACGTGCGCTCGTGTCGTCTGGTCCAGCGCCGCCAGTGGTTCGTCCAGGAGGAGGAGCTTCGGCCGTGCGGCCAACGCGCGGGCCAGGGCCACGCGTTGGGCCTGGCCGCCGCTGAGTTGGCCGGGGTGGTGGTGGGTGAGGTCGCCTACGTCCAGGCGGTCCAGCCATTGCTGTGCTTCGGCGTAGGCGTCTTGTCTGCGTACGCCCTGGGCACGCAGTCCGTAGGCGGTGTTGGCCAGGGCGGTGAGGTGGGGGAAGAGGGCGTTGTCCTGCGGGACCCAGGCGATGCGGCGTTGGTGCGGGGGGAGTTGCGCGACGTCGGTGTCGCCGAGGAGGAGGGGGTGCGCGGTTGCGCGGGGGGTGAGGCCCAGGAGGGCGCGCAACAGGGTTGTCTTGCCCGCGCCGTTGGGGCCCACGACGGCGATGGTGGTGCCGGCGGGGGCGTCGAGGCCGGTGTTCGTCGCACCGTGGACGGTGGTGCGCAGGGGGTGCGGGGTGGGTCGGGGCCGGGGCGGGGCGGGCCCTTCTGGGACTGGATTATTTACGGGCCGGAGCCCGGCGTCCCCAAAGGGAACCCGGAACTTGGCCCGCAAATAACCCTTACGTCCCTGCCAGGGCCCGCCCCGCCCCGTCCCCTCCTGCCCGTCGGGCGTCATCCGCCGCAGTCGCCGAGGTTGGGAGCCACGGGTGGTGCGGGAGAGTCTCCCCAGGGGCGTGCCCCCCGACGGCTCCGGGCCGAGCCAACGGCCCCGCAAACCCAGCAGCACTGCCGCCGCAATCACCAACAACAGCAGCGAAACAGCCGTAGCCCCCTCAGGGTCGTCCTGCAGCAGCAGATACACCTGCAACGGCAACGTCTGTGTCTCCCCCGGCAAGTTGCCCGCGAACGTGATCGTCGCCCCGAACTCCCCGAGCGCCCGCGCCCAGCAGAGCGCCGCCCCCGCGGCCAGCCCCGGCGCGACCATCGGCACCGTGACCGTACGGAACACCCGTAGAGGTGAGGCCCCCAGCGACGCCGCCGTCTCCTCGAAGCGGGGCTGGAGCCCTGCGAGCGACCCCTCGAGGCTGATGACAAGGAACGGCATCGCCACGAACGTGGACGCGACCACCGCCCCCGCCGTCGAGAACGGCAGCGTCACCCCGAACTGCTCGAGCCATGGGCCGACGATTCCTCGTCGTCCGTACCCCTGCAGCAGTGCCACGCCCGCGACCGTCGGCGGCAGCACCATCGGCAGCATCACCAGGGACCGCACGAGTGCTTTGCCGCGGAACTCCACCCGGGCCAGCAGCCAGGCCAGCGGCACCCCGAGGCAGAGGCTCAGCAGGAGTGCCCAGGCTGATACCAGTAGTGAGAGCGTCAGTGCTTCCTTGACCTCGGGCGAGGTCAGCCGGGACGGCAGTGTGTCCCAGGGCGTACGCGCCAGCACGCCCGCCAGCGGCAGCAGGAGGAACACCACCGCCAACGTGGCAGGCACCCCGAGCGTCAGAGGGGTCCGGCAGGCTCTCACGGCTGCTGGAAGCCGGCCGTACGCAGCAGCTGCTGCGCCTCCGGCCCGGCGAGCCACTTCACGAACTCGTCCGCTTCTTTCGTGTGCTTCGAGTCCTTCAGCGTCGCGGCCGGGTAAGCGGCCAGCGCGTTCTGCGCGTCAGGGACATCCACTGTCCCGACCTTGCCCTTCGTCGCCATCGCATCGGTGACGTACACGATCCCCGCGTCCGCCTCGCCGAGGGAGACCTTGCTGAGCACCGCCCGGACGTTCGGCTCCTGCGAGACCGGCTTGACGGTGATGTGCTGGCGGTCGAGGACCTTCTTGCTGTAGCGGCCTACGGGGACCTCGGGGGCTGCGAGGACGACCTTGAGGTTGTTGTCCGCCAGGTCCGCAAGTCCCTTGATGTGCTTGGGGTTTCCCTCTGTTGTCGCGATGACCAGCCGGTTCTTCGCGATGGTTTCGGGGGTGTTTGTCTGGGACCGCAGGTCGTCCATGGTCTTGGTGTCCGCCGTGACCAGCGCGTCGGCCGGTATCCCCTGGCGTACCTGCGCGGCCAGTTCCTGCGAGCCCGCGAAGGAGAACTTCACCGTCGTGCCCGGGTGTGATTTCTCGTATGCCGAGCCTGCTTGGCGGAAGACGTCCGTGAGGGACGCCGCGGCCAGCACTTTGAGGGTGGTGGGGTCCTTGGCGTCGTCCTTCGACGATCCGCAGGCGGCCAGGGGCAGCAGCAGGGCGACGGCCAGGGCGGTACGGCGTGTGGTGCGGTGCATCAGTTCTCCTGCGCGCGGTCAATGTGCACGTTCGTGGCCTTGACGCGTGCCACGGCCTCCATGCCCACGGTCAGGCCGAGTTCCTCCACGGCCTCGCGGGTGAGGAGCGAGACCAGGCGATGCGGTCCTGCCTGGATCTCGACCTGGGCGGCGACGTCGCCGAGCTTCACGGCGGTGACGATGCCGGGGAACGCGTTGCGGGCGGTGGTGTAGGGATCTTCGGCCGCCGCGTTCTCCGCGGCGAGGGCCGCCGAGAATGCCGCGAGGTCAGTGCCGTCGATGATCCGTCTGCCGGACTCGTCACGTTGGGTAGGTATTCGTCCGGCGTCCGCCCAGCGGCGGACGGTGTCGGAGCTGACGCCGAGCAGACGGGCCGCCCGGCCGATGGTGTAGGACCGCATGCGCGGCACGTTATGGCGATGCCGGTCGCATCTGCAAGGTGGGGCGGTTGGTTCGGCTTGCTGTTGCTAGATCGCGCCCTTGCGGGTCAGGTGCGTGAAGGAGAACCAGCCGGGCAGCACCGGGAGCCAGAGGGTCATGAGGCGGAACAGCAGCACCGCGGGCGCCGCGATGTCCGCCGCGAGACCGGCGAAGGTCAGTGCACCGGTCATCGCGAACTCGACGGCTCCCACGCCGCCGGGTGTGGGCGCGGCCGAGCCGAGTGCGTTGGCGGTCAGGAAGACCACCGCGATGCTCGCGTAGCTCAGCTCACCGCCGAAGGCGCGGATCGAGGCGTCGAGGCACATGACGTTCGCCGCGGTCAGCAGGAGCATGCCGCCGATGCCGGAGAGCAGCTTCTGGGGCCGCTGGAGCACGTCCAGCATGCGGGGGACCACGCCGGCGAAGAGGGAACGGACGCGGGTGGAGACGAACTTGCGGAGCACCGGGATCGCGGCCACGACGAGGACCAGGACCGCTGCTGTCAGCAGTCCGCCGATCACCGTGCGGGAGGGGCCCAGCGAGGAGCTGCGTTCGGTGCCGGTCACATAGCCGAACGACAGCAGGAGGAGGACGTGGCAGGCCAGGCCGAAGAGCTGTGACGCGCCCACGCTCGCCACGGCCAGGCCGGGGCGTACTCCCGCGCGCTGGAGGAAGCGGGTGTTGAGCGCCACGCCGCCCACCGCGGCCGGGGCGACAAGCTTGACGAACGAGCCCGCCACCTGGGCCAGGATCGTGCGTCCGAACCCCACTTTTTCCGGCACGAAGCCCAGCAGGCTCATCGTGGCGGCGACATAGGTGAGTACCTGGAAGGCCACCGCCACTGCCACCCAGATCCAGTTGGCCCGGTCGACGAGGTCGCCGAACTGGATGTGTGCGAGCTGGGTGAGGAGGAAGTACGCGGCGAACGCGCCGGCGACGAAGCTGACCAGGGTGCGCGGCTTGATGCGCTCCAGGCGTACGGGCTCTATCGGCGCCTGGGGGCGGATGAGCAGGACCTGGCGGCGGATGCGGGCCAGGAGGTCTTCCTCGCGGGCCTCTTCGAGCGCTTCGTCGACGGCCTTCTTCTCCGCCTGGCGTTCGGCCTTGAGCGCCTTGCGGTCGCTGCTCGTGTCCGCGGCCCGGGCTTCTTTGGCCAGGCGCGCGTTCTCCAGCACCCGCTCGCGCTCCCGCTCGGCCCGGTCGCGGGCGAGCCGGCGCAGTGTCGCGCGGCTGACGCGGGTGAGGGCGAGGGGCTGGAGGAGCGGGAGGCTGTCCGCGATGGCGTCCGGGCCCAGGACGTCGACGCCCGTGGTCACCGCGCGCTCGGCGCCGACCCGCAGGCCGAGGGTGACCAGGAGCTGGGCCACGTCCATGCGCAGCACCAGGTCGCCGGCCGCGATCTCGCCGCCGCGCAGGTCGGTGAGCACCACATTGCCGGAACGATCCACCAGGAGGGCGTCGCCGTCGAGCCTGCGATGGGCGATGCGACGGGACTGGAGGGCCTGTACTTGTTGCCAGGCGCTGGTCATCAGCTCGTCGGTGATCTCCTCGTCGGGGATGCCGTCGAGCGACCGGCCGCTGATGTGCTCGTACACCAGCATCACCGCGTCCGGGCCGAGCTCGGAGGTGGCGATGAGCTTGGGGGCGTTGGCGCCCGCGGCGATGGCCGCGTAGGCGAGCAGCGCCTCCTGCTCCAGGGCCTGGCGCAGGGACTGGAGGCTGCGGCGCTGGGTGATGCCGCGCAGCGCGAGGCGCTGCCAGAGCCGGTAGAAGAAGCCCTGCGCCTGTTGTTCGCGGTCGACCACCGTGACGTCGAGGGGCGCGCCTTCTTCCAGGGTGACGATGTAGCGGCGGCCCCGGTCGTGGTGGATGAACTCCGCGGGGTCCTCGGTGCGCAGGGCGGTGACGGGCGAGAAGCCGACGCGGCGCAGTCCGGCGAGCAGGTGCTGGCCGGTGGGGCGCACGTTCGGCGAGCCGACGGCGTAGAGCGTGCCGTAGGCGACGGTCCAGCCGATGAGCACGGTGATGACGATCGAGAACGGTGTCGTGTAGCCGTTGACGAGCACTGCGAAGGCGTCGAGCAGGAGTACTGCCCACATGACCACTCGCCAGCGCGGGCGTCGCTGCATGCCGACGGCGGTCATATAGGCGATCACGGGGGCGAGATAGCCGTGCACCGGGTCGGTGACGCCGCCGCCGGGGATGCGCCGGATGAGCGCGTCGTGGATCGTGTCGGGGGCGGACTTCGCGACCCATAGATCGGTGGCGAGGGAGACCCCGTGGGCGAGGACGGCGGCGAGGACCCCGTCGGCGATGCGCAGCCCGTCGCGCTTGATCAGCCGCTCGACGGCGAACGCCACGGGCACGATGAAGATCGCCACGTTGGCGGTGAGGCCCGCCAGGCTCGACAGCAGCTGGGGCGCCTGGCCGGTGCTCTCGTGGACGTCCTTGGTCAGGCCCGTGGTCGTCTCGTGCGCGAAGGCCACCACCGCGAGCACCAGAGCGATGCCGAGGATGCCCAGGAAGAGGCGCACCAGGTCGGCGGGGCGGTGGACGCGGGCCGGAAGCAGCGGCTCGTCGCCGGAGACCTTGTCGATGTGGAACTCGCCGTCCTCGTTGTCACAGGGATACGGGTCGCCCGTCGACCGGCCGGTCTGGGTGGGCAGCGCCCCGCGGGCGCGGTCCTCCGCGCCCTGCGGTTCGTCCGTTTCGTCCTGGTCTTCTCGTTCTTGTATCACCGTCACCGCCCGGAAGATGGTGGCATGGCCCGGCCGGGCAAGGGGGTATCAGGGTGCACTTCAGGGGCGCGGACCTTGGATCGTACGCCCTGTAGTGCGGCGGCGCACTCTGGGTGATCTTGTGGAACATCGGGCTCCGGGTGCCGGCGGGAATGCGGTGCGAGGCCTGCGGCAGTATGGACCGGATGAGCGAGGATGCGCTGCCCGACTATGCCGAACGGGTGCTGGCCGTCGCCGAACGGATTCCGCCGGGCCGGGTGATGACCTACGGCGACGTCGCCGAATGGCTCGGCGAGGGAGGGCCGCGCCAGGTGGGCCGGGTCATGGCGCTCTACGGCGGCGCGGTGCCGTGGTGGCGGGTCGTCCGCGCGGACGGCGTGCTGCTGCCCGGCCATGAGCGGCGCGCTCTCGAGCACTACCGCGTCGAGGGCACCCCGCTGCGGGAGGCCGAGGGGCGTGCGCCGCGGATCGCGATGGCCCGGGCGCGCTGGGACGGCGTGACGCCTTACCCGAACGGGTGAGGTGACGCCGCCCGTACGGTGACTCCCGGGACGCCCTGCACCCCACCGGCATCCTGGCGTACCGTCGGGGGTCGTTTCCCCTGCCGACGGCAGTACCTTCCACCAGGACCGGCGACCCACGTGAGCTCAACCCCTTCCACCGGACACGCCGGCGTTCCCCAGCGGGCGCGCCGGTCGTCGTCGGGTGCGTACCGCCTCGTCCGTAACGGGCCGGGCCGGGTGGCCCCCCCTGTGCTGGACGCCAGGCAGCGCGCCGTGGTTGAGCACGGGGCGGGACCGCTGCTGGTGCTCGCCGGGCCGGGCACGGGCAAGACCACCACGCTCGTCGAGGCCGTCGCGGAGCGGGTGCGCCGGGGCACCGACCCGGAGCGGATCCTCGTACTGACCTTCAGCCGCAAGGCCGCTGTGGAACTGCGCGACCGGATGGCCGCGCGGCTCGGCGGTGCGCAGGGGCCGCAGGCGACGACTTTTCACTCGTACTGTTACGCGCTGGTGCGTGCGCATCGGGACGTCGAGCTGTTCGCCGATCCGCCGCGGTTGCTGTCCGGCCCCGAGCAGGACGTCGCCGTGCGCGAACTGCTCGCCGGGCAGGCCGAGCTGGAGCGCGAGGGGCGCGGGGCGGTGCGCTGGCCTGATGAGCTGCGGGCCTGCCTGACCACGCGCGGCTTCGCGGACGAGGTCCGCGCGGTCCTCGCGCGCAGCCGCGAGCTGGGGCTCGGCCCCGACGCGCTCGGCGCCTTCGCCGCCCGTACCGGCCGGCCCGACTGGGGTGCGGCGGCGTCCTTCCTCGCCGAGTACCTGGACGTGCTCGACGCCCGGGGGGTGATCGACTACGCCGAGCTCGTGCACCGGGCCGTGCTCCTCGCCGAGCGGCTGGGGGCGGGGGTGCGGGAGTACGACGTTGTTTTCGTCGACGAGTACCAGGACACCGATGCCGCTCAGGCGCGGCTGCTGCGGGCATTGGCCGGGGGCGGGCGCACGCTTGTTGCTTTTGGTGATCCCGATCAGTCGATCTACGCCTTCCGCGGTGCCGATGTGAACGGCATCCTCGACTTCCCGCACGCCTTCCCGCGTGCCGACGGCTCGCCCGCGCCTGTCGAGGTGCTGACCACCTCGCGCCGTTCCGGCGCCGCCCTCCTCGAGGCGACCCGGCAGCTCACCCGCCGGATGCCGCTGACCCGGCTGCCCTCCGGCGCCGTCCGCGCCCACCGCGAACTCGCCGCCGTCCGGGAGAGCGGCCGGGTGGAGGCGTACACCTACCCGACCGCCGGCGCCGAGGTCGACAACATCGCCGACATCCTGCGCCGCGCCCACCTCGAGGACGGGGTGCCGTGGGGCGGGATGGCCGTGCTCGTCCGCGCGGGCGCGCGCTCCATACCGGGCCTGCGCCGCGCCCTGACCTCGGCGGGTGTGCCGGTGGAGGTCGACGGTGACGACCTGCCGCTGCGCCACGAACCGGCGGTGGCCCCGCTGCTCGCGGCCCTGCGGGCGGCGGCCGAGGCCGCGGTGGACCCCGAGACCGCACTCGGCCTGCTCACCTCGCCCCTCGGCGGCATGGACGGCACGGACCTGCGCCGCCTGGGCCGTGCCCTGCGCGAGGAGGAGCGTGCCGCGGGTTCCGCCGTGCCGCGTCCTTCGGACGTCCTCATCGCCGAGGCGCTCGCCGAGCCGGAGCGCCTCGTGGCGCACGACCCGGCGTACGCGCGGGGCGCGCAGCGGCTCGGCGCGCTGCTCCGTACCGCGCGCGAGCTGCTCGCCCACGGCGGCACCGTCGAGGACGCGCTCTGGGCGCTCTGGAACGGCACACCCTGGCCCGAGCGCCTCGAGCGGGCCGCACACCGCGGCGGCGCCGCGGGCCGCAACGCCGACCGCGACCTGGACGCCGTGTGCGCGCTGTTCGAGACCGCCGCCCGCACCGAGGAGCACACCGGCGCACCGGGCGCCCTCCTCTTCCTCGACGAGCTGGACGCCCAGGACATCGCCGCCGACACCCTGAGCCGCCGGACCGTACGGCCCGATGCCGTACGGCTGATGACGGCGCACCGCTCCAAGGGCCTGGAGTGGCACCTCGTCGTCGTCGCGGGTGTACAGGAGGGCCTGTGGCCCGACCTGCGCCGCCGAGGCTCGCTGCTGGAGGCCGACCGCATCGGACGGGACGGGATCGCCGAGCCCCTCGGCCACGGTGCGCTGCTCGCCGAGGAGCGGCGGCTGTTCTACGTGGCCGCCACCCGTGCGCGGGAGCGGCTGGTCGTCACGGCCGTCAAGGCCGCCGCCGAGGACGGCGACCAGCCGTCGCGGTTCCTCGCCGAGCTCGGCACCGAGCCCGTCGACGTCACCCAGCGGCCCCGCCGCCCCCTCGCGGTCGCCGCGCTCGTCGCCGAGCTGCGCGCCACCACCGTCGACCCCGCCGCCTCGGACGACCTGCGCGCCGCCGCCGCCGAACGGCTCGCCCGGCTCGCGGCGCTGCACGACGACGAGGGGCAGCAACTCGTCCCGTCGGCCCACCCCGACCGGTGGTGGGGCCTGTACGAGACCACGCACAGCGCGGTGCCGCTGCGCGACCGGGAGCTGCCCGTCGCGCTGTCCCCCTCGGCCGTCGGTCAACTCGCCGACACCTGTTCACTCCAGTGGTTCCTGGGCCGCGAGGTGAAGGCGGACGCCCCCGCCACCGCCGCCCAGGGCTTCGGCAACGTCGTGCACGTGCTCGCCGACGAGGTCGCCTCCGGCCGCACCCCGGCCGACCTCGCCGTGCTGATGGAACGCCTCGACACCGTCTGGGACGCGCTCGCCTTCGACGCCCCCTGGAAGTCGCGGCAGGAGAAGGAGAACGCCCGGGCCGCCCTGGAGCGCTTCCTGCGCTGGCACGTCATGGAGCGGGGCGGCCGCGCGGCTGTCGCGACCGAGCACGCCTTCGACGTCACGCTCAAGGCGGACGACTACCGGATCCGCGTGCGCGGCTCCATGGACCGCGTGGAACAGGACGCCGGGGGACGCGCCTACGTCGTCGACTTCAAGACCGGCAAGAGCGCCCCGAGCACGCAGGAGGTCGCCCGCCATCCGCAGCTCGCCGTCTACCAGCTCGCCGTCGAACAGGGCGCCGTCGACGAGGCCTTCGGCGGCGTACGCCCGCGGCCCGGCGGCGCCGAGCTCGTCCACCTGCGGCAGGGCGCGGCGAAGAGGGACGGCGGCGAGACCCTGCCCAGGGTCCAGACGCAGGGCTCGCTGGAGGAGGGGCCCGAGGGGGAGTGGATCGGCGACCTCCTCGCCACCGCGGCCGGCCGGGTCCTGGAGGAACGCTTCGCCCCGAGCCCCGGCCAGCACTGCGGCCTCTGCGCGTTCCGCGCCTCCTGCTCCGCCCGGCCCGAAGGCCGCCAAGTGGTGGAGTGAGCCGGTTGTCAGTGGTGCCCGCTAGGTTTTTCGCGTGACCCCGCGCCTGACCGATCCCGAGCAGCTCAAGGAGCTCCTCGGCATCCCCTTCACCACGGAGCAGACGGCCTGCATCACCGCGCCGCCCGCCCCGCAGGTCATCGTGGCCGGCGCCGGGTCGGGCAAGACCACCGTGATGGCCGCCCGCGTCGTCTGGCTGGTGGGCACCGGGCAGGTCGCGCCCGAGCAGGTCCTCGGGCTCACCTTCACCAACAAGGCGGCCGGCGAGCTGTCCGAGCGCGTGCGCAAGGCCCTCGCCGAGGCCGGAATCACCACGGATGCCTCTGACGGCGACGAGGACGGTCTGCCCGGCGAGCCGCAGATCTCCACCTACCACGCCTTCGCCGGGCGGCTCCTCAAGGACCACGGCCTGCGCATCGGCCTCGAGCCCGACGCCCGCCTGCTCGCCGACGCCACCCGCTTCCAGCTCGCCGCCGGCGTCCTGCGCGCCTCCCCGGGCCCGCACCCCGCGCTCACCCGCCCCTTCGGCGACCTCGTCTCCGACCTCCTCGCCCTCGACGCCGAGCTCGCCGAGCACCTCGTGGAGCCGGCCCGGCTGCGCACCCACGACACGGAGCTGCTGGCCGCCCTCGAGAGCACCAAGCTCTCCAACGCCGACCTGCGCAAGGTGCCGGAGGCCGCCCGCGCCCGCCTCGACCTGCTCGGCCTGGTCGAGGCGTACCGCGCCCAGAAGCGCGGACGCGGCCTCCTCGACTTCGGCGACCAGATCGCCCGCTCCGCCGAGCTGGCCGAGCACCGCCCGGAGGTCGGGCGGATCCTGCGCGAGCAGTTCCGGGTCGTCCTCCTCGACGAGTACCAGGACACCTCCGTCGCCCAACGGCGGCTGCTGGCCGCGCTGTTCGGCGGCGGCACGGGCCACGCGGTCACCGCCGTCGGCGACCCCTGCCAGGCGATCTACGGCTGGCGCGGCGCCTCCGTCGCGAACCTCGACGACTTCCCCCGCCACTTCCCGCACGCCGACGGCAGCCCCGCCCGGCGCCAGGCCCTCGGCGAGAACCGGCGCAGCGGCGGCCGTCTCCTCCGCCTCGCCAACGGCCTGGCCGCCGAGCTGCGCGAGCGCCACGAGGGCGTCGAGGCGCTGCGCCCCGCCCCCGGCGCCGAGCACGACGGCACGGTGCGCTGCGCACTGCTGCCCACCCAGGCCGAGGAGCTGGAGTGGCTGGCCGATTCGCTGGCCCACCTGGTGCGCACGGGCACCCGACCGGGTGCGGTCGCGGTGCTGTGCCGTACGGCGGCCGACTTCGCCCGGATCCAGGGCGCGCTCGTGGCGCGCGACCTCCCGGTCGAGGTCGTCGGCCTGTCCGGGCTGCTGCACCTGCCGGAGATCGCCGACCTGGTCGCGGTCTGCGAAGTGCTCCAGGACCCCACGGCCAACGCCGCGCTCGTCCGGCTGCTGACCGGGCCGCGCTGGCGCATCGGCCCCCGCGACCTGGCCCTCCTCGGCCGCCGCGCCCGCACGCTCGTGCCGTACGGCTCCGGCGGCACGGACCCGGAGCGGCGGCTCGCGGAGGCCGTCGAGGGCCGCGACCCGGCGGAGGTCGTCTCCCTGGCCGACGCGCTCGACACCTTCCTCACCGGCCTCACCAGCGAGGCGACAGACGACGGCCTGCCGTTCTCCGCCGAGGCGCGCGTCCGCTTCGCCCGGCTCGCCGCCGAACTGCGCGACCTGCGGCGCTGCCTGGCCGACCCGCTGATGGACGTCCTCCACCGGGTGCTGGCCACCACCGGCCTGGAGGTCGAACTCTCCGCCTCGCCGCACGCCCTGGCCGCCCGCCGCCGAGAGACCCTCGCCCGGTTCCTCGACATCGCCGCGGGCTTCGCCGGGCTGGACGGCGAGGCCGGGCTGCTCGCCTTCCTCGGCTTCCTGCGCACCGCCGTGCAGTACGAGAAGGGCCTCGACAGCTCGCTCCCGGGCGGAGAGGACACCGTCAAGATCCTCACCGCGCACAAGTCCAAGGGGCTCGAGTGGGACGTCGTCGCGGTGCCGGGGCTCGTCGCCAAGACCTTCCCGAGCGAGCAGTCCCGCGACTCCTGGACGTCCCAGGCGAGGGTGCTGCCGCACGCCCTGCGCGGCGACGCCGACACCCTCCCCGACGTCGCGGAGTGGGACGGCAAGAGCCTGACCGCGTTCAAGGACGCGATGAAGGAACACCAGCGCATCGAGGAACTCCGCCTGGGCTACGTCACCTTCACCCGCCCCCGCTCGCTGCTGCTCGGCTCGGGCCACTGGTGGGGGCCGGAACAGAAGCGGCCGCGCGGCCCGTCCGGCTTCCTGCACGCCCTGCGCGAGCACTGCGAGGCGGGCCACGGCGAGATCGAGGCCTGGGCCGAGCCGCCCGAGGAGGGCGCGGCCAACCCGGCCCTGGAGCGGCCCGAGGCCGACCTCGCCTGGCCGCTCCTGCTGGACCCGGGCGCCCTGGCCCTGCGCCGCGCCGCGGCGGCCGAGGTCCGGCGCCGCCTTGAGCGCCTCTCCCTCCCCGGCTCCGAGCCGTCGGGGGCCCGGCCCGCGTACGACCCGGAGTGGCCGCCGGCCGACCCCGATCCCGATCCCGACTCCGAGGACGAGGACCTCGGCGATACCGACTGGGATGACCTGCCCCGAACCCGCCCGGTGCCCGGCGGTGACCCGGATGCTTCAGGCACGGATGAGCCGGGCCGCACCGGCCGCCTGTCCGCGCCGCGGCCCGACCCTGTCGGCCTGCCCGCCCCCCGGCGGGCGTCGGCGGACGACGACGTGGCGACCCTCACTCCGGAGGAGCACCGGCTCACCGCCTCGTGGGACCGAGACCTGGACGCCCTCGCCGGCGAGCTGCGCCGCGCCCGCGCGAGCGTGCACGAGGTGCTCGTGCCGCCGTCGCTGACCGCCTCGCAGCTGGTCCGGCTCGCCGCGGACCCGGATGGGTTCGCCCGTGAGCTGGCCCGGCCCATGCCGCTGCCGCCGCAGCCCGCGGCCCGCCGCGGCACCCGGTTCCACGCCTGGGTGGAGTCGCGCTTCGAGGCACTGCCCCTCCCGCTGCTCGGCCCGGACGAGCTGCCCGGCGGCGCCGACGACGAGCCCGAGATCGCCGACGAGCGCGACCTCGCCGCGCTCAAGGCCGCCTTCGAGCGCACCCCGTACGCCCGGCGCACCCCGCACCGCGTCGAGGCCCCGTTCCAGCTGGCCCTCGCGGGCCGGGTGATCCGCGGCCGGATCGACGCGGTCTACCGCGGCACCGAGCCCGGCACCTTCGAAATCGTCGACTGGAAGACCCACCGCGAGCACGGCGCCGACCCCCTCCAGCTCGCGATCTACCGCCTGGCCTGGGCCGAGCGGCACGGGATCCCGTTGCCCTCCGTCACCGCCGCCTTCGTCTACGTCCGTGACGGCACGGTCGTCCGTCCGCCCGATCTGCCCGACCGCGCGGCCCTTGAGCGGGTTCTGCTGGGGGAGGTGGCGTGAGCACGCCCCGGAGACGGATGTCGGTCCCGGTCACCTCGCGTGTCCGGATAGGCTCGATGGCATGAGCGAGACCCCGGACAGCGCCGTCCGCACGTACATCGACGCACACCGCGCCGCCTTCCTCGACGACCTCGCCGAGTGGCTGCGCATCCCGTCCGTGTCGGCCGACCCCGGCCGTGCGGCCGATGTGCGCCGCAGCGCGGACTGGCTGGCGGCGAAGCTCACCGCGACCGGATTCCCGACCGTGGAGGTCTGGGAGACCGCCGGTGCCCCGGCCGTCTTCGCCGAGTGGCCCTCCGGCGACGAGGGCGCCCCGACCGTCCTGGTCTACGGGCACCACGACGTCCAGCCCGCCGCCCGCGAGGACGGCTGGCACACCGAGCCCTTCGAGCCGGTTGTCAAGGACGGCCGGCTGTACGCGCGCGGCGCCGCCGACGACAAGGGCCAGGTCCTCTTCCACACCCTGGGGGTACGGGCCCACCTGGCGGCCACCGGCCGCACCGCCCCCGCGGTCAACCTCAAGCTGATCGTCGAGGGCGAGGAGGAGTCCGGCTCGCCGAACTTCCCCGCCCTCATCCGGGAGCACGCCGACCGGCTCGCCTGCGACACGGTGATCGTCTCCGACACCGGCATGTGGTCCGAGGACACCCCGACGGTCTGCACGGGCATGCGCGGTCTCACGGACTGCCAGATCGACCTGTACGGCCCGGACCAGGACATCCACTCCGGCTCCTTCGGCGGCGCGGTCCCCAACCCCGCCACCGAGGCCGCCCGCCTGGCCGCCGCCCTGCACGACGAGAACCGCCGCGTCTCGGTCCCCGGGTTCTACGACGGCGTCGTCGAACTCACCGACCGCGAGCGCGAACTCTTCGCGGAGCTGCCCTTCGACGAGGAGCGGTGGCAGCGCACCGCCCACTCGCACGCCACTCTCGGCGAGGCCGGGTACACCACGCTGGAGCGGATCTGGGCCCGTCCCACCGCCGAGGTCAACGGCATTTCGGGCGGCTACCAGGGCCCCGGCGGCAAGACGATCGTGCCTTCGGCGGCCCAGCTCAAGCTGTCCTTCCGCCTGGTCGCCGGGCAGGACGGGGAACGCGTCCAGCGGTCCGTGCGGGACTGGGTGGCCCGGCAGCTGCCCGACGGCATCCGGCACGAGATCACCTTCTGGGGCGCGACCCGCCCCTGCCTGACCCCGCTGGACGACCCGGCCCTCGAGTCCGTCGTCCGGGCCATGGGCCGTGCCTTCGGGCAGAAGATCCGCTTCACGCGGGAGGGCGGCTCCGGCCCCGCCGCCGATCTGCAGGACGTGCTCGGCGTCCCCGTGCTGTTCCTCGGCATCTCGGTGCCCTCGGACGGCTGGCACGCGCCGAACGAGAAGGTCGAGCTGGACCTTCTGATGAAGGGCGTGGAAACCGCCGCCTATCTGTGGGGCGACCTCGCCGCAGGGGGAGGGCGGACCGCCTGACAGGCGGTCCGCGCCCATGACGCACCATCACCATCCGCAGGGGGAGTTGGAAGCAGCCGTGACCACTTGGACCGAGTTCGCCGCCGATCAGCCGATCAAGCTGACCGGCGCCAGCGGCATCGACCGTGCCGCGCACCACCGCCTCGACGAGGCCTGGCTCTCCGCGGCGTGGAGCCACCCCTCGACGCGGGTGTTCGTGGTCTCCGGCGGCCAGGCGCTGATCGACGACACCCCCGACGGGCGCACCGAGCTCGTCATGACGCCCGCCTTCGAGGCGCCCGTCACCGAGACGCACCGTTACTTCCTCGGCGAGGACGAGGACGGCGTCGCCTACTTCGCCCTCCAGAAGGACGCGCTGCCGGGCCGCATGGACCAGTCGGCACGCCCGGCGGGCCTGCGCGAGGCGGGCCTGCTGCTGTCGCCGCGCGACGCCGGCCTGCTGGTGCACGCGGTGGCCCTGGAGAACTGGCAGCGCCTGCACCGCTTCTGCTCCCGCTGCGGCGAGCGCACCGTCATCGCCGCCGCGGGCCACATCCGCCGCTGCCCGGCGTGCGGTGCCGAGCACTACCCGCGTACCGACCCCGCCGTCATCATGCTGGTCACCGACGACCAGGACCGTGCGCTGCTGGGCCGTCAGATGCACTGGCCCGAGGGCCGCTTCTCCACGCTCGCGGGCTTCGTCGAGCCGGGCGAGTCGATCGAGCAGGCCGTGCGGCGCGAGGTCGCCGAGGAGGCCGGTGTGCCGGTCGGCGAGGTGGCGTACGTCGCCAGCCAGCCCTGGCCCTTCCCGTCCAGCCTGATGCTCGGCTTCCGGGCCCGTGCCCTGGCCTCCGACATACAGGTCGACGGCGAGGAGATCCACGAGGCCCGCTGGTTCTCCCGGGCAGAGCTCCGGGCCGCGTTCGAGTCCGGGGAGGTCCTGCCTCCCACGGGCATCTCGATCGCGGCCCGGTTGATCGAGCTCTGGTACGGCGAGCCGTTGCCGTAACGCGCCGCTCAGACGCCGATCTTGGCCTTGACCTGGGCCAGCGAGGGGTTGGTGAGCGTCGAGCCGTCGGCGAAGAGAACGGTGGGGACCGTCTGGTTGCCGCCGTTCGCCTTCTCCACGAAGGCCGCCGAGTCAGCGTCGAGCTCGATGTTGACCTCGTTGTACGTGATCCCCTCGCGGTCCATCTGGCTCTTGAGGCGTCGGCAGTAACCGCACCAAGTGGTGCTGTACATCGTCACGGCAGCGGACATGGATGCTCCTCCAGGGATGGCTTCGTGGTGGGTGGTGCTCCGTAGCTGGAACGTGCGTCGGCCGCCCACCATTCCCGAGCATTAGTACGACTGCGCTGCCGCGCCTGTGGACGACGTTCCCGGTCGTCCCCGCGGACCTGGCAGCATGGCGGGGTGACAGCAGCAACGCACTCCACCCTCTTCCCGCGTGTGCCGGACAGCCCGGACGCGGTGCTCGACGGGCTCGACCCCGAGCAGCGCGAGGTGGCGACGGCCCTCGGCGGCCCCGTGTGCGTGCTCGCCGGGGCCGGCACGGGCAAGACGCGCGCGATCACCCATCGCATCGCGTACGGCGTCCGTTCCGGTGTGCTCCAACCCGCGAGTGTGCTCGCCGTCACCTTCACCAACCGCGCGGCGGGGGAGATGCGCGGCCGGCTGCGCCAGCTGGGCGCGGACGGTGTCCAGGCACGGACGTTCCACTCGGCCGCGCTGCGCCAGCTCCAGTACTTCTGGCCGAAGGCCGTGGGCGGCGACCTGCCCCGGCTGGTCGAGCGGAAGGTCCAGCTCGTCGCCGAGTCCGCGGCCCGCTGCCGGATCCGGCTCGACCGCAACGAGCTGCGCGATGTGACGGGCGAGATCGAATGGGCGAAGGTCACCCAGACCGTCCCCGAGGAGTACCCGGCCGCCGCCGCGGCGTCCCGCCGCGAGGCCCCTCGCGACCCCGCCGAGATCGCCCGCGTCTACGGGATGTACGAGCAGCTCAAGCGCGAGCGCGGGGAGATCGACTTCGAGGATGTGCTGCTGCTGACCGTGGGCATCCTCCAGGACCGGCACGACATCGCCGAAACGGTGCGCCGCCAGTACCAGCACTTCGTCGTGGACGAGTACCAGGACGTCAGCCCCCTCCAGCAGCGTCTCCTCGAGCTGTGGCTGGGCGAGCGGGAGAACCTGTGCGTCGTCGGCGACGCCAGCCAGACCATCTACTCCTTCACCGGCGCCACCCCGGACCACCTGCTGGGCTTCCGCGCCCGTCACCCGCGGGCGACGGTCGTCAAGCTCGTCCGCGACTACCGCTCCACGCCGCAGGTGGTGCGCCTGGCCAACGGGCTGCTCTCGCAGGCCCGGGGGCGGGCCGCCGAGCACCGGCTCGAGCTGGTCTCCCAGCGCGAGGCCGGCCCCGAGCCCGGCTACACGGAGTACCCGGACGAGACCGCCGAGGCCGAGGGCACCGCGCGGCGCATCCGCCGCCTCATCGACTCCGGGGTCCCCGCGAGCCAGATCGCGGTCCTGTACCGCATCAACGCCCAGTCCGAGGTGTACGAGCAGGCCCTCGCCGACGCCGGGGTGGCCTATCAGCTGCGGGGGGCCGAGCGGTTCTTCGAGCGCCCCGAGGTGCGCGAGGCGATGCTGCTGCTCAAGGGCGCCGCCCGGGCCGGCCGGAGCACGGACCCCCAGCTGGCCGATGCGGAGGGGCTGCCCTCCCAGACGCGGGCGGTGCTGTCCACCCGCGGCTGGACTCCGGAGCCGCCGGCCGGCTCGGGGGCGGTGCGCGACCGCTGGGAGTCCCTGGCGGCGCTGGTCCGCCTCGCCGAGGACTTCACGCGGGCCAGGCCGGGCGCCGTGCTCGCCGATCTCGTCGCCGAGCTGGAGGAGAGGGCCGGCGCCCAGCACGCCCCCACGGTCGAGGGTGTGACGCTCGCCTCACTGCATGCCGCCAAGGGCCTGGAGTGGGATGCCGTCTTCCTGGTCGGTCTCACCGAGGGCATGATGCCGATCACTTACGCCAGGACGGACGAGCAGGTCGAGGAGGAGCGGCGGCTGCTCTACGTCGGCGTCACCCGAGCCCGGCACCACCTCACCCTGTCCTGGGCGCTGTCCCGTACGCCCGGCGGCCGTGCCTCCCGGATCCCCAGCCGCTTCCTGGACGGCCTGCGGCCCGGCTCCGGCACGCTCCGCCCGGGGGCCCCGGGGGCGGCACCGTCGGCGGCCGGCGGCGTCGAGCGCGGCGCCGCCGCCAGGAGGGCGCGGCGCACATGTGTGCGGTGCCGGGTCTGCGGGCGCACGCTCACGGAGGCGGGCGAGATCAAGCTGATGCGCTGTGAGGATTGCCCCTCGGAGCTGGACGAGGCGCTGCACGAGAGGCTGCGCGACTGGCGTGCCGAGCAGGCCCGGCTGCTCGGGCAGCCCGCCTACTGCGTCTTCACCGACAAAACACTGCTGGCCATTGCCGAGGCCGTACCGGGAACCGAAGCCGAGCTCTCGGGCATCTCAGGTGTGGGAGGGCGCAAGCTCGGCAGGTTCGGAGCCGACGTCCTGGCGCTGTGTGCCGGCCTCGAGCCGGCCGGGCGCGAGGGGCCGGAAAATTCTCCGGAAAAATAGTTTGCGTGGGTGGACGGCCTACCCATAGCCTTCCGAGCAGGGAAACAACGGCTCCTTCCGGAGCCGATGGCTCCGTGCTGGAATCAACCGAATGTGACGGATCACGATCCGTCCCCGAGACGCCGAGAGGAGGCGAGCCCAATGATCAGCTTCATTTCCGAGAACAAAATGACCGATCGCGAGGTCTTCGCCATGCGTCCGCTCGGTGCCGTCTCCGGTCTTCCGTTCGGTTCCTTCAATGGCACCGGTCTGTCCTTTGCTGCCCCGTCCCTGGTCAATGAGCGACCGACCAAGGCGTCCGAGGTAGCGGAAACGGCAGCGGCGGCACCGGCCCTGGCAGGTGCCCTTGCGTCGGCGACCGAAGGCGCCGGGTCCCTGACCGAGCAGTACCAGCACCACACGATGTGGGCCTTCCGTGGGCTCGAACCCTGGAGAGATCCAGCCTGATCGCGCGATCAGGTCGGCACCTTCCAGGGCCGCGGAACCCACACCGGGATCCGCGGCCCTTTTGTTTGTCCCCAAGCCCGGGGAACCAAGCCCGGCCACCAGCCGGAAACGACAGACGAGGAATGAACACCGTGCAACTCAGGACGCACACCCCGTCAGCCACCGACCTGATCCCCCCGCCCGTTCCCACGGAGGACACTTTGACTTCCCTCACCGCCCTGACCGACCTCGACGAGGCGATCGAGAACCTGGGCGTCCCCGTCCCGTGCCGCAGCTATGACCCGGAGGTCTTCTTCGCCGAGTCCCCCGCGGACGTCGAGTACGCCAAGGCGCTGTGCCAGACCTGCCCGCTGCGCGAGGCCTGCCTCGCCGGCGCCAAGGACCGCCGCGAGCCGTGGGGTGTCTGGGGTGGCGAGCTGTTCGTCCAGGGCGTTGTCGTGGCCCGCAAGCGGCCCCGTGGCCGCCCGCGCAAGAACGCCGTCGTCGCATGAACGCGCCCGGCACCCTCGACCGCCCCATGACGTACGACCCCAAGAAGCAGGACCCGACGATGCAGCATCCGACCTTCGAGCCGGACGGCTCCCAGATCCTCGCCCGTGACACAGCCGATGCGACTGCATCGCGTCAGAACAGGAACCTCGAAATGCAACTCTTCCCAGAAATCCTGGCCCGGGCCCAAATGCAAGACCGGCTCCGCGAGGCCGCTGCCGAGCGCACCGCGACGCGGCTCATCGTCGCCCGGCGCATGCAGCGCCGTGCCGAGCGGGCCTCGCTGCGTGCCCGGCGCGCCCTCGCCATGGCCGTCATGCAGTGAACAGCACTGCCCGGATGCCATCAGGCGGACCCTGAACGGGGCCGGTTCGAACGGACCGGCCCCGTGCCGCGTCGGGTGCGTTGTGCGCTCGTGAACGGCCCACGGGGATATCGTCTGGGAGTGGACCAGAAGACGCCTGATTCAGCGCAGTTGGACCCTGAGGCCACCGGGACCACCACGTGTGCCCGCTGTGGCGCCACCGCCGACGGTACGCCGCCGACCTGGACCTGCTCCGTCGAGAACGGCAGTCGCCGCTACTTCTGCGACGACTGCGCTCGCGCCAACCTCAGAGCGATCGAGGGCCGGCTCGACTCCTCCTGGTGGTGACCCCTCGGGGCCGTCCTCAGGCGGATGTCTCCTGACCGCGGCTGTCGGCCGCGAATCCGGGCACCCACTCCTCCATCTCGTCACGCAGCCGCACGGTCGCGCCGAGCTGGCACAGCACGCCTATGGTGCTGGTCGTCACCCGGTGGATCAGCAAGTACGCGGGCGGCAGATTGAGCTGTCGCGCCAGCTGATAGGCGGGAGAGCGGGGATCGGCGATCCGCGTCGCCTGCGCGCGCATCCACTCCCTGGTGAAGGTGAACGCCTCCGCCCGTGCGGGCTCGATGATCGGCAGCAGATAGTCCAGCACCGCCCCCGGGTCGAGCTCGATCTCCGGCTTGACGAATCCCTCGGCCCTCAGCAGCTCGTGGACCGACTCGGCGTCACCGTCCAGCGTCAGCCGCAGCGCGGTGCCTATCTGCGGCGGCAACCCCTGGGGCAGCCGGTCCACCGTGCCGAAGTCCAGCACCCCCAGCCGCCACTTCTCCGGCGGGCCGTCCGGGGCGTCCCCGGTCAGCAGCCGGAAGTTGCCCGGATGCGGGTCCGCGTGCAGCAGCCCCGTGCGGGTCGCGCCGGAGAACAGGAAGCGCGCCAGCAACTGACCGGCCCGGTCCCGCTGCTCCTGGGTGCCCTCCGCTATGACCTCGGACAGCGGCGTCCCGTCCATCCACTCCGTCACCAGCACCTGGTTGCCCTGGTGCACCACCTCCGGCACCGTCACATCCGGGTCACCGGCGAACTCCCGTGCGTGTGCGCTCTGGGCCCGTGCCTCCAGTGCGTAATCCAGTTCCTCGGACACCCGGTCACGCAGCTCGGAGATGAGGGGCTTGAGGTCCATGCCGGGGACAAGCGGCCCCAGCAGCCTGACAAAGCGCCCCAGTTGGGTGAGATCGGACAGCAGTGCATCGCCCGCCCCGGGGTACTGCACCTTGACCGCGACCTCGCGGCCGTCGTGCCAGACCGCTCTGTGCACCTGGCCGATCGACGCCGCGGCGGCCGGCTTGTCCTCGAACTCCTCGAAGAGATCCCGCCAGTCCGGGCCGAGCCGCTCCGCCAGCGCGGCGTGCACCGACGCGGTCGGCATCGGCGGTGCCGCCTCCTGAAGCTTGGTCAGCGCCGCCCGGTAGGGGCCCGCGATCTGCTCCGGGAGCATCGACTCGAAGACGGACAACGCCTGCCCGAGCTTCATCGCACCCCCCTTGAGCTGGCCCAGAGTTGCGAACAGCTGCTCGGCCGTACGCTGCTGCAGCTCCGCGGCGATCAGCTCCGCCGGCCGCCCGCCGATGCGCTTCCCCAGCCCGAGCGCGGTGCGGCCTGCGAACCCCAGTGGCAGCGCGGCCAACTTGGCGGTACGAGCGACCGCCTTGCGCGGTAGATCAGACATGCGCCCCTCCAACTAGCTGAACAGCCACGCCGCTGACGGCGGTTACCCGTGCATTCTCCCGTGCGGGACCCCCGAGGCCGAGGACCGCCCGGGACCGGCGGATCCCGCCGCACCGCACGAACACCGCGGATGAGCCTCGACGGTGCGGGAGGACCAGTGGGGACCCGGCAGCGCCAGCTCCAGGCGCACCCCCGCGTTCGCCATGGACCCGCAGTCGAGGAACGCGAGCGCCCACGACACGGTCAGCCCCGCCACCACCGTGGCCAGTGCCATGTCGCAAGACGGTACCCCCGCACGCCGGCCGGACCTCCACTGGGCAAGCATCCGTGGCCAGGCGGCGTCCTCCTCGGCCCGCCCCAGCTCCATGCAGCCCGCGCACGCGGACCAGCCGGGCAGCACCAGCGGCCCCACCACCCCGGTGGCCTCGGCAACTCCCGCGTACAGATGCGGCATCCCGGCGGAGACGAGATCCGTCGCCGCCGCGGGATCCGGTGCGTACGCCGCGAGCCCCTCGCGCGGCGCGAACACCGTGAGGGCCAGCGGCGGTTCGGGCCCCGCGCCCCCGGCCTTCCGCTCCCCGGGGCCGCCGCGCGCCCGGTCCCGGGGCAGGGGCAGCGGCGCGGCCTGCCGCACCACCCGCCGCGCGGCGGCATCCCGCCGCTCGCCCTCCCGGTCGGTGCCCAGCCCGCCGGGCCCCACGTCCCACGGCTCGACACAGCCGCCGTCCACCACGTCGACCCGGCCCACCCCCGACGCCGAGAGCAGCGCCGCGACGGCCGCACCCACCCGGCCGGCGCCCCGCACCTGCACCCGGGACTCCTGCCGCGCGGCCATCAGCCGCATCGCCGCACCCGGCTCCGGATACAGCACGGACAGCGAGGCCAGATCCGGCCGCAGCCGCTCCAGTGCTCCGCCGCGGCTCCGCAGAGCGGCACCGCCCTCGCCGCCGCCGCGCGAGTCGTCGAGCAGCCCGGCCCGGGCCAGCCGCCCCACCACCGCGTCGGCCCGCCCCTCGGGCAGCGCCATGGCTCTCGCTTCCTCACGCAGCAGCGGCAGGCCACGCGTGCCGTCCAGCAGGCCGAGGAAAGAACCCGTCGCGGTGTCCACCGGCGAGACCACCGCCGCGTGCGCCCGGGTCATCCCGAACTGCACGGTGTCGCGGCTGCGCCAGGCGCGCCGCAGCGCGGGCTTGATCACCGGATGTGCCGAGTCCGGCAGTGCAACCGCCTCCGGCGCGACCTCGCACACGTTCGTCTGCATGTCTCCCCCTCGAACCCCTCGAACCCCTCAAGCCCTTGAACCCCTCGAATCCTCGAGCCGGATTCAGCATGCACGTCCCGGGCGATGACCGTGCGCAGTTATCCACAGGCAGTCGGTGATTGTCGTATGAATGGTCGTGGCGCGGGTTTCTTCGCCAACCCGGCGGCGGGCGGGACTTCACGTGCCGCCAGCGGGTAACGTCGGGGCGTGCCCGTCGACCCACTGCACAGTGCCGCAAGACCACCGCGCAGCGCCTCGAGCCCGTTGGCCAAAGGCGCCGAGGACAGCGCGGTCGAGGTCCGTCGGAGCGCACGCCGTCGCAGAACCGTCTCCGCCTACCGCGAGGGCGACCGCACCGTGGTCCTCATCCCGGCCCGTATGTCGGACGCGGAGGAGCAGCGGTGGGTTGGCGTGATGCTCGAGAGGCTCGCTGCGCAGGAGAGCAAGCGGATGCTGGGCGACGCCGAGCTGGCGGACCGTGCCGAGCGCCTCTCGGAGCAGTACCTCGGGGGCCGCGCGCGGCCCGACACGGTGCGCTGGGTCACCAACCAGAACACCCGTTGGGGGTCGTGCACCCCGGCGGAGGGCAGCATCCGTCTTTCGCACCGGTTGCAGGGCATGCCCGAGTACGTCGTGGACTACGTCCTCCTCCACGAGCTGGCGCATCTGCTCGTACCCGGCCACGGCGCCGCCTTCTGGCAGCTGCTGGATGCGTACCCGCGCACCGAGCGTGCACGCGGGTACCTCGAAGGTGTGGTTGCCGCCGACCGGCTGCCGCACCTGCCGGCCGCTCGCACAGAGTGAGGTGAGGTCCGGGGCGGTTTCCGCCCCGGACCTCACCCCGTTCGCCTACGGCTCGTCTACAGCCGGGCCCGGGTCTGCTGCACCAGCCGCACGACCGATGCATCGGCGACCGAGGCCACCTCGTCGTACGGGAACCAGCGCACGTCCAGCGACTCCTCGCTGACGGCCGTCACGGCGCCCTCGGGTGCGAGCACCGCGTACTGCACGTCCAAGTGCCAGGCGCAGGGCGTCCGGTGACGGTCCAGCCGTATGGGGCCGCCCGGCAGGAGGGTCAGCCCGGTGGCGATGCCCGACTCCTCCGTGGCCTCGCGCAGTGCGGCACCGGCGAGCGTGGCGTCCTGCGGCTCGCAGTGGCCGCCCGTCTGCAGCCACATCTGCAGCTTGCGGTGCAGGGTGAGCAGGACGCGCCCGCCGACCGGGTCGACGATCAGGCCGCTGGCCGTGATGTGTCCGTCGCGGCAGGCCTTCCACATGCCGTCCGGGTGGGCCTCCAGGTGGTCGAGGTAGGCCAGCCGGAGGGCCTCCTGCGCGGGGTCACCCGACGAAGCGGTCCACTCCTTGAGCACCCGCTCCGCGTCGTCCCGAAGCGTCACTTGCCGCCCTCGGAGTCCGCGGAGCCTTCGGGGCCCTTGCTGTCCGAGGGGCCCTCGCCGTGCGAGCCCTTCTCCGGCTCGCCGGGCTTCGGCGCGCCACCGGCCGCCTCGCCGAGCATCTTGTCGAGCTCGGAGAAGTCCAGGTGCTCGCGGTGCACGAAGCCGTCCGGGTCGTCCAGGTCGGCCGCGGTCGGCAGCATGTCCGGGTGCTCCCAGAGGCCGTCACGGCCCTCCAAGCCGCGTGCGTCCGTGAGCGAGGCCCACAGCCGGGAGGCGTCGCGCAGACGGCGGGGCCGCAGCTCCAGGCCGATCAGCGTGGCGAAGGTCTGCTCCGCGGGGCCGCCGGTGGCCCGGCGCCGGCGCAGGGTCTCGCGCAGGGCGTCGGCGGACGGCAGGTGCGGGGCGGCGGCAGCGTGCACGACGGCGTCCACCCAGCCCTCGACCAGCGCCAGCGCGGTCTCCAGACGGGCGAGCGCGGCCTTCTGCTCCGGCGAGTCCTCCGGCTGGAACATGCCCTGCTGCAGGGCCTCCTGCAGCTGCTCGGGGTGGGTGGGGTCGAGCTGGCCGACCACGTCCTCGAGCTTGGCGGTGTCGACCTTGATGCCGCGGGCGTAGCCCTCGACGGCGCCGAACAGGTGCGAGCGAAGCCACGGCACGTGCGCGAAGAGCCGCTGGTGGGCCGCCTCCCGCAGAGCCAGGTACAGCCGCACCTCCTCCTGCGGGACGCCCAGGCCGGAGCCGAACGCCTCGATGTTCAACGGCAGCAGCGCGGCCTTGCCGGCCGGGCCGAGGGGCAGGCCGATGTCGGTCGAGCCGACGACCTCGCCCGCCAGCACGCCCACGGCCTGGCCGATCTGGGTGCCGAACATGGCGCCGCCCATGGAGCGCATCATGCCGATCAGCGGGCCGGCCATGGCCTGCATCTCCTCGGGCAGGACGCTGCCCATGGCCGCACCGACGCGCTCCGCGACCGGGTCCACCAGCTCCTGCCACACCGGCAGGGTCGCCTCGACCCACTCGGCGCGGCTCCAGGCCACCGCCGTGCCGGAGCCGGACGGCAGCGAGGTGACGCCGTCCAGCCACAGGTCGGCCAGGCGCACGGCCTCCTCGACCGCGGCGCGCTCGCCGTCCGTGACGCTCGCGTCCTTGGAGCCGTCGGCGGTGCCCTGCGCGACGGTCTGGCGCGCGATGTTCTTGGCCATCTCCCAGTTCACCGGGCCGCCCTCGTACGAGAGCATCTGGCCGAGCTGCTGGAAGGCGGCGCCCAGGTCGGACGGGTTCATGTTCATGGAACCGAACATCGCGGCGAACGGATTGTCGCCGCCTGCGCCCGGTCCGAATCCGAAGGGATTCACCGGACCCTGTCCGTGGTCGCCGCCACCCTGGTCACCACCCTTCTTCTTGCCGTTGTCGCCGTCTTCCGGCTTCTCCGGCGGAAGACCGAATCCGAATGGGGTGTCACTCACGGGTTTCCTCGGCTCGTAGGGCCACCGGCTCACGACCGGCGGCGAATGCCCGACAACACCACCCAGCGTAGACACCTCGGCCGTATCCGGGCTTGGTGCTTCGCCGACCCGGGGCCTGCGGCAGGATGGACGTCACCTGGTACGTACGGGTCATGACACACGTGGTGACGCGTACGCACTGAAGACAACCGCTGGAGACGCCCGGTGAGTTCCCCCGACCGAGAAGTTCGCGCAGCGCGAAACGGTTCCGCGCGAGACAGTACGAGCCTGCACGGCCGACGGCCCGTGGTCGCCGTGACCGGTGCCGCGAGCGGTGTCGGCGCGCTGCTCACGCGGCGGCTCGCCGCGTCCGAGGAGGTCAAGCACGTCGTCGCCATCGACGAGCGGCGCGGTGATGTGACCGAGGCGCAGTGGCATGTACTGGACGTACGCGACCCGGTGATCGCGGAGAAGCTGCGCGGCGCGGACGTCGTCGTCCACCTCGCGCTCGACCTCGACCTCGAGACCGACGCCGCCGCCCGTACCGCCTACAACGTGCGCGGCACCCAGACCGTGCTGACCGCCGCCGCGGCGGCGGGGGTGCACCGGGTGGTGCTGTGCACGTCGGCGATGGTCTACGGGGCCCGCCCCGACAACGACGTCCCGCTCGCCGAGGACGCCGAGCTGCGGGCGACGGCCGAGGCCACCGGTGTCGGCGACCTGCTGGAGATCGAGCGCCTCGCCCGCCGGGCCCCCCGCGCGCACCCCGGCCTGAACGTCACCGTGCTCCGGCCGGCGGTGCTGGTCGGCGGCACGGACACCGCGCTCACCCGCTACTTCGAGTCGCCGCGCCTGCTGGTGGTGGCCGGCTCGCGGCCCGCCTGGCAGTTCTGCCATGTCGAGGACCTGGTGAGCGCGCTCGAGTTCGCCGCCCTGGAGAAGGCCGAGGGCGAGCTGGCGGTCGGCTGCGACGGCTGGCTGGAGCAGGAGGAGGTCGAGGAGCTCACCGGCATCCGGCGCATGGAGCTGCCGTCCTCGGTGGCGCTCGGCGCGGCCTCCCGGCTGCACCGGCTGGGCCTGACCCCGTCCCCGGCGGGCGACCTCGAGTACACGATGCACCCCTGGGTGGTCAGCGGGCACCGGCTGCACGACGCGGGCTGGCGGCCGCGGTGGACGAACGAAGAGGTCCTCGCGGAGCTGCTGGAGGAGGTCGCGGGCCGGCACACGGTCGCGGGGCGCCGCCTCGGCCGCAAGGACGCCACCGCCGCGGGCGCCGCCGGTGCCACGGTCGCCCTGCTGGGCACGGCCGCGCTGGTGCGCAGGGCGCGCAAGGCCCGCCGCAGGGCGTAGGCGGGGGCCGTACGCCGGGGGACGGCGGGGTCCCCGTGGCGGGGCGTATACGGCACGATGGGCTCATGGTGCGTACGTACGATCACCCGGGCGAAGCCGCGGCACCGGATCCCGTCCGGCTGCTGGCGGTCCGTGACACCCCGCTGTCCGTGGACGAAGTGTTCGCGGCCGTCGGGGACGACGCCGCGGGCGGCACCGCGCTCTTCGTGGGCACGGTGCGCGACCACGACGGCGGCGCCGACGTCGAGCGGCTCGCCTATTCCGCGCACCCCTCCGCCGAGGCCGAGCTGAGACGGGTGGCGGAGAAGGTGGCGGCGGACTTCCCGGTGCGGGCGCTCGCGGCCGTGCACCGGGTGGGGGAACTGGCCGTCGGTGACCTCGCGGTGGTGGTGGCGGTCTCGTGCCCGCACCGGGCCGAGGCGTTCGACGCGTGCCGCAGGCTCATCGACGACCTCAAGCGCGAGGTGCCGATCTGGAAGCACCAGCGGTTCGCGGACGGGACCGAGGAGTGGGTGGGGGCGTGCCAGTCCACGGCGTAGTCCACGGCCACAGCCACGACCACGTTCACGGACGGATCGCTTCCGGTTGCGTAACCGGCCCCCTCACGTGAGCGTTGAGACGGCAGGCTATTAATCTGCTCATCGGTCAGTTAACGATGGTGTAAAGGGGTCGGAGGCCGGCATGGCGGCGCTCGCGTGGTTGCTGATTCCGGTTGCCGCGGCTGTGGTGGCCGCCCTGTGGGGAAGTTGGGCGGCCAGAAACCGCAAGAGCGGCGACGTTGCGGAGCTCGCTGGGTACGAGAAGTTCCGTGAGGCGATGGAACGCTCGGACTCGGGGCCCGGTTCGGCCTGAGGTCCTGCGCCGGATGCGCAGGACCCGCCGAGACGGGGGACGCAGGGGCCCTGCCCCGTACGGACCGCCCCGGGAGTGGACTGTCGGACCCGTCCCGTACTGTCGTTCCATGCCCCGGCGCACCGCGACGATGCTCGCTTCCCTCCTCATGCTGGTCGCGTTGCTCTGCGCCGGCGTGCTGATCCCCGTGCCGTATTCGGAGATGTCGCCGGGGCCGACGGTCAACACCCTGGGCGAGCACGGCGGCGAGCCGGTGATCCAGATCTCCGACCGCAAGACCTATCCGACCTCCGGGCACCTCAACATGACGACGGTGCGGGTGACTGGGGCGCAGTACCGGATGAATCTGGTGGAGGCCGTCTACGGCTGGCTGAGCCGCGACAGCCTGGTGGTGCCGCACAGCACGCTCTATCCGGAGGACAAGTCGCAGGACGAGCTGAACCAGGAGACCGCCGAGGAGTTCAGCCAGTCCCAGGAGAGCGCCAAGGTCGCGGCGCTCAAGCAGCTGAAGATCCCGGGCGTCGGCACGCACGTCGTGGTGTCGTCGGTGGTGAAGAACAGCCCGGCCGAGGGGCGGCTGCACGCGGGCGACGTGATCAAGTCGGTGGACGGCGCGGAGGTCGGGCAGCCCGGTGACGTCGCCAAGCTCGTCACCAAGCACCAGCCGGGCCAGAAGGTCACCTTCCGGGTGATACCCGCGAAGGAGGCGACCGCCGCCGAGAAGGAGAAGCGGCAGCCCACGGCGGAGGAGACCGTCACCCTCACGACGGCCCAGGCTCCCGGGGACAAGCGGGCGATCGTCGGCATCCAGGCGGGGTCGGCGCACACCTTCCCGTTCCCGATCAACATCAAGCTGGCGGATGTCGGCGGGCCCAGCGCCGGGCTCATGTTCGCCCTCGGCATAGTCGACAAGCTCACCCCTGGCGGCGACCTGGCGGGCGGCAAGTTCATCGCGGGCACGGGCACGATCGACGACACCGGCAAGGTCGGGCCGATCGGCGGGATCGAGATGAAGACCGTCGGCGCGCGGAACAAGGGCGCGCGCTACTTCCTGACGCCCAAGGACAACTGCGCGGCCGCGGCCAAGGACACCCCGTCGGGGCTCAGGCTCGTCAAGGTCGACACGATAGGCGACGCCCTCGCGGCGCTGGAGAAGATCCGCAAGGGCGACGACGCCGCCCTGCCGGGCTGTTCGGTGCGCTGAGCCTGGCCGGCGGATCTTCGCCTCATGGGCGCGGTCGGTTCGGCACCGCAGGATTCCGCCGTCGTGGCTTATCACGTGGCTTATCACCGCTGCGGCGGAGACGATGCGGGGCTCCGGCCCCGCACCCCGAGGCCTCCGGCTCCTGAGTGGGCGGCCACTGTGCCGCGCGGCGAAGGCCGCCGGACATCTCCCGGAGCGCGTCCGCGCGGCAGGGGCCCCGTCCCCAGGTCCCGGCGTCCTCAGTCGGCGAAGGTCACGGACAGCGCCTCGGCCAGCCCCGGCACCAGGTCCGGCCCCGTCAGCACCTCGGTCGGCGAGTCCTTCTCGCGCAGCCGCACCGCGGACTCGCGCGCCCCGTCGCGCAGCACCGCGACCGTCATCCGGACCTCCTGCCGGTCCGGGTGCCTGGCCACCCACTTGGCCAGCTGCTTCTCGTTCATCCCGTGCGGCACGGAGCCCTCCGCGGACGGCGGCAGCATCAGCCGCTCCACGGTCAGGGCGCACCCGACCACGGCATCCGGCCAGGCGATCGTGCCGAGGAACTTGTCGAGGGCGGTGCCAGCCGGCAGCTCGTCCTGCTCGATGGGGGTGAAGGACGGCGCGGAGGAGGCGTCCTGGGCCCCGTCGAGGCCGAGCTGGGCGGCCAGCGCGGGCTCCTGGGTGCGGAGCCGCGCGGTGTCGACGAGGGCGAAGAGGCGGGCGGGCTGGTCCCAGCCGAGGCCGGAGGCGTACTCGTCGATCTCGAGCACGGCGCGGGTGAGCGGGCTGGCGGCCATGGGGGTGCCGGGGTCGGGCAGGTTGGGAAGGCTCGGGAAGCCGGAATTGCTGGACATGCTCAATATCGTGCCCTGCCCGGGGCCGAAACCGGGAACCGAGTAAGCCCTCGGTAAGTTGCCACACTGGGGTCCTACTATCCCCAGGGCCCCGATCGACAGCCCCACTGACAGCGAACTTCGAGGTGCGCACCTTGGCTTTCCAGATGCCGGACCGCGGCGGAGGCCCGACAGGGCCGCGGATAAGAGTCGGCCGGCCGTCCCGGCGCGTCCGGACCCTGCTGATGACCTTGGGCGTGCTGGCAGCGCTGGCCATGCTCTTCGTCATGTTCGCCGGGTTCTGGACCGATTGGCTCTGGTATCGATCGGTGCACTACTCCTCGGTGTTCACCACCACGCTCGGTACCAAGATCGGTCTCTTCGCGGTCTTCGGGCTGCTGATGGCCCTGGCGGTGGGGCTCAACATCTGGCTGGCACACCGGTTGCGCCCGCCGCTGAGCGCCATGTCCGTGGAGCAGCAGAGCCTCGACCGCTACCGGATGAGCATCGCCCCGTACAAGCGGTGGGTGCTGCTGGCGGTCACCGCGATGGTCGGGCTGGTCGCCGGCGCGTCCGCCGCGGGGCAGTGGCGCACCTGGCTGCTGTGGATCAACGGCGTCCCCTTCCACCAGCAGGACCCGCAGTTCCACAAGGACATCTCCTTCTACACCTTCGATCTGCCCTGGTACCGCTTCCTGCTGAGCTTCGGCTTCGCGGCGGCCGTCCTGTCGCTGATCGCCGCCGCGCTCGTGCACTACTTGTACGGCGGGCTGCGGCTGACGAGCCCGGGCGAGCGCGCCACCGCGGCGGCCACGGGCCATCTGTCCGTCCTGCTCGGCGTCTTCGTGACCCTCAAGGCGGTTGCCTACTGGCTGGACCGCTACGGCCTGGCCGTGAAGTCCAGCGGGCTCAAGTCGACCGAGGGCTGGACGGGTCTGCGGTATGTGGACGCCAACGCCTATCTGCCGGCCAAGACGATCCTCTTCATCATCGCGCTGATCTGTGCCGTGCTGTTCTTCGCGACGCTCTGGCGGCGCACTTGGCAGCTTCCGGTGATCGGCTTCGGGCTGATGGTGCTCTCGGCGATCCTGATCGGCGGGCTGTACCCGGCGATCGTGCAGAAGTTCCAGGTCCAGCCGAACGAGCAGGCCAAGGAAGCGCCGTACATCAAGAAGAACATCAACGCCACGCGCACGGCGTACGGCATCGACGGCGCGGAGGAGAAGGACTACGCGGGCGCGAGCGACATCAAGGACAAGGACAAGCAGAAGCTGCGCGCCGCGGCCGACTCCACGGCCAGCCTCCGCATCCTCGACCCGAACATCGTGTCCCCGGCGTTCCAGCAGCGCCAGCAGGGCAAGGGGTACTACCAGTTCCCGTCCACCCTGGACGTCGACCGCTACAAGATCGACGGCAAGGAGCAGGACACGGTCATCGGTCTGCGCGAGCTGAACCTCAGCGGCATCCCCGAGCGCAACTGGATCAACGACCACTTCAAGTACACCCACGGCTACGGCGCCATCGCCGCCAAGGGCACCTCCGCCGACAGCCAGGGCGAGCCCGACTATCTGGAGCGGGACCTGCCGACCACCGGCAAGCTCGGCTCGTACGAGCAGCGGGTGTACTACGGCGAGAAGACCACGCAGTACTCGATCGTGGGCGGCCCGCAGGAGGAGCTGGACTACTCCAGCGACAAGGGTGAGCGGAGCTACAGGTTCAAGGGCAAGGGCGGCGTGAGCCTGTCCAACCCGGTCAACCGCGCGGCGTACGCCGTGGCCTTCGCCGAGCCGCAGATCCTCTACTCGGGTGCCATCGGCGACGGTTCGCGGATCCTCTACAACCGCACGCCCAAGGAGCGCGTCGAGGCGGTCGCCCCGTGGCTGACCATCGACGGCGACTCCTACCCCGCGGTGATCAACAACCGGATCCAGTGGGTCGTGGACGCCTACACCACGTCCAACGGCTATCCCTACGCCTCCCGGACGACCCTCGGCGACTCCACCGCGGACTCGCTGACGACCGGTCAGCGGGCGGTGGTGGCCCAGCAGAACCAGGTCAACTACATCCGCAACTCGGTCAAGGCCACCGTGGACGCGTACGACGGCACGGTCACGCTGTACCAGTGGGACCAGCAGGACCCGGTGCTCAAGACGTGGATGAAGGCGTTCCCGGGCACGGTGAAGCCCAAGACGGCGATCAGTGACGACCTGCTGAGCCACCTGCGCTACCCGCAGGACCTCTTCAAGGTCCAGCGCGATCTGCTCACCCGCTACCACGTCAAGGACGCGGAGACGTTCTACACCGGCAGCGAGCGCTGGCAGGTGCCGGACGACCCGACGAACAAGTCGGACCACGCGGTGCCGCCGTACTACCTGAGCATGAAGATGCCGGACCAGAAGGAGCAGACGTTCTCGCTCACGACGACGTTCACCCCGAACCGGCGCGACAACCTCGGCGCGTTCATGGCGGTGGACGCCGATGCGAAGAGCGACGACTACGGCAAGATCAGAATCCTCAAGCTGCGCTCCGACCGGACGGTCTCCGGCCCCCGGCAGGTGCAGAGCAAGTTCAACGGTGACACCGAGATCGCCAACAAGATCAATATCTTGAAGCGGGGCGACTCGGAGATCGAGTACGGCAACCTGCTCACCGTGCCGCTCGAGGACGGGCTGCTCTATGTGGAGCCCGTCTACGTCCGGGGTGCGGGGGCGAACTTCCCGCAGCTGAAGAAGGTGCTGGTCACCTACGGCGAACGGACGGCGTTCGAGGACACCCTGCCGCAGGCGCTCGACGTGGTGTTCGGGGTGAAGGGCTCGTCGCCCCCGCCGCCCGGTACCACCCAGCCGCCGGGCAAGCCCTCGGGCCAGGACGCCACCGTGCAGCAGGCGCTCAAGGACGCGCAGGACGCGTGGGACGCGTCGCAGAAGGCCCTGGAGGACAAGGACCTGACGGCGTATGACAAGGCCCAGAAGGCCCTGAAGGACGCGCTGGACCGGGCGAGCAAGGCCGAGAAGGCGGCCGCCGAGAAGGCCGGCGACAAGGACGGCGGCCGGAAGGAGGGCAAGCCGGGCAGCTGACCCGGGCCCCGCCCCGCGCTCGTGGTACGGTTGTGCCACAACAGCGCGGGGTGGAGCAGCTCGGTAGCTCGCTGGGCTCATAACCCAGAGGTCGCAGGTTCAAATCCTGTCCCCGCTACTCAAGGACAAGGCCCGGAGTCTCGTACTCCGGGCCTTGTCGTATGTCAGGGCGTATGTCGGGGGCGTATGCCGGGCGGACACACCCCGGATCAGTGTTCGCATCGGACGCCACGCTGCTCTGTGCGGGTTGTGTGGGGGGCTTTTGATTAGAGTTTGGGGCACCGCTGTGTCGGGAAGTCGGGAAGTCGACAAAACGCTGAAGTGACCTCACTGGCTGCGGTAATCCTGGTGTACGCAGGTTGCGGGAGTGCGACGATGGGACTCATGGGGGACAAGACGAGGCTGGTGGAGGCACGTCGGCTTGCCGCCGCTCCCGGTCACGGGAGCGACCAGAGCAGCTCTGACCCGGCGTCAATCGGCGCGCAGGCGACCGGTCCCACGCAGAACCCCGCCGCCGCCGAGGCGGCCGACCTCGAACTCGAAACCGCCCGCCGCCGTGCCATGGAGACCGGCGACCCCGCGGCCTTCAGCATGCTCGGCGCCCTCCTGCTGCGCCGGGGCGACCTCGACGGCGCCGAGCGCCATCTGCGGGCCGCGACGGCGGAGGGGGACCGCTCCGCGGCCAACAACCTCGGCGTCCTGCTCCACCAGAAGGGGTACGCCGACGAAGCGGCCGCCTGGTGGCGCGTCGCCGCGGTCGCGGGGTCCGCGGCGGCCGCGCACGCGCTCGGCCGCTACCACCGCGAGCGCGGCGACGAGCCGGCCGCCGAGTACTGGCTGCGCCAGTCCGCCGAGTCCGGGCACGCGCTCGGCGCGTACGCCCTCGCCGACCTGCTGGAGCACCGCAGCGACGTGGGCGCGGAGCGCTGGTTCCGCTCCGCTGCCGAGCGGGGGCACCGCGAGGCGGCGTACCGCCTGGCGCGCATCCTCGATGGCCGGGCACCCGGCGCCGCGAGAAGCGCCGGGCCCGGCGGGATCGCCGCGAGCCTCGGCCCGTCCACCGGCACCCGGTACCCGTCCGTCGGCGGCGGCGACACCTCCGTCCGCGACCTGCGGGCCGCGGCGGCGGGCCGGGGCGTGGCCGCCGAGGCCGAGCAGTGGTACCGGCAGGCCGCGGCCCGCGGCCACCGCCGCGCCGCCCTGCACCTCGGCACCCTGCTCGAGGGGCGCGGCGAGACCAAGGAGGCCGCGCGCTGGTACCTGACCTCCGCCAAGGACGGGGAGTCGCGGGCGGCCTGCGCCCTGGGCTTCCTGTTCCGCGACGCCGGTGACACCGAGAGCGCCGCCGTGTGGTGGCGCCGCGCCGCCCAGGACGGCGACGGCAACGCCGCCAACGCCCTGGGCGCCCTGCACGCCGACCGCGGCGAGACCCAGCAGGCCGAGCGCTGGTACCGGACGGCGCTGGAGGCAGGGGACGTCAACGGCGCGTACAACCTGGGCCTGCTCTGCGCCGAACAGGGGCGCACCGCGCAGGCCGAGCAGTGGTACCGCCGCGCCGCCTACGCCGGGCACCGGGAGGCAGCCAACGCGCTGGCCGTGCAGCTGCTCCAGGTCGGCGACGCGGCCGGGGCCGAGCCGTGGTTCTCCAAGGCCGCCGAGGCGGGCAGCGTCGATGCCGCGTTCAACCTGGGCATCCTGCACTCCGGCAGGGGCGAGGAGCGGGCGGCGTTCCAGTGGTACGAGCGGGCCGCCGCCGCCGGGCACATCGACGCGGCCCTCCAGGTCGCCATGGTCATGCTGCGCGAGGGCGACGAGGGGGCGGCCGAGCGCCATCTGCGGGTCGCCGCGCGCGGGGGCAACGCGGAGGCCGCCTTCCGGCTGGGCGCACTCCTCGACCGCGAGGACGGGCCGGCCGACGAGTGCGAGGAGTGGTACACCCGGGCCGCCCGGGACGGCCACCGGCGCGCCCAGGTGCGGCTCGGGATGCTCGTCGCCGAGCGCGGTGACGTGGTCGAGGCCGCCCGCTGGTACCGCGAGGCGGCCGAGGCGGGCAGCCGCAACGGGGCGTTCAACCTCGGGCTGCTGCTCGCCCGGGAGGGCAGCGAGCCCGAGGCGGCGCTGTGGTGGACCCGGGCCGCCCAGGCCGGTCACGGGCGCGCGGCGCTGCGGCTCGCGCTCCTGGCGGCGCGGCGGGGCGACCTGGCGGAGGGTCAGCTCTGGTGCGCCCAGGCCGTCGAGTACGGCCCGGCGGAGGTGGCGGAGCGGGCCGCGCGGCTGCGGGACGCGCTGCAGCAGGAGCTCTCGGCGTGAGACCGGTGCCGTAAGCCGTTTGCGCGTCTTCCCGTGCTGGGGTTACAGTTGGTCTCACCGACGCGGGGTGGAGCAGCTCGGTAGCTCGCTGGGCTCATAACCCAGAGGTCGCAGGTTCAAATCCTGTCCCCGCTACTCAAGACGAAGGCCCGGATCCTCGAGGATCCGGGCCTTCGTGCTGTGCGCTATTCCGTCGAGCAGTCGGGGCAGACGCCGCGGTAGGTCACCTCGACCCCGGAGACCTGGAAGCCGAAGCGTTCCGCCGCCGGAAGGTCGCCGAGGAGGTCCCCGGCGGGGTGGACGTCGCGGATGGTGCCGCACCGGGAGCACACCAGGTGCTGGTGCGCGTGGTGGGCGTTCGGGTCGTAGCGCTTGGCGCGCCCGTCCGTGCTCACCTCGAGGACCTCGCCCAGGGTCACCAGCTCCCCGAGCGTGTTGTAGACGGTCGCGCGGGAGATCTCCGGCAGCCGCTCGGCCGCCTTGGCATGCACCTCGTCGGCGGTGTAGTGCACGTGGTCCCCGTCGAGAACCTCGGCGACGACGCGCCGCTGCGAGGTCAGCCGCCATCCGCGGCCTCGGAGCCGTTCCAGCAGGTCACTCATGCCATTCACCCATCAGTCAGATAGCACCAGCGTAGCAGTGGGCCTCGTCCACCCATGGAACCCATATTTATATCTAGCTCATCTTGACTTAGACATAGTCCAATGTAAGACTCGGCCTCGGTTCAGGCCAGGGATGCAGGACGAGATGACGGAGGCGCACGTGTCGGTTCAGGACGAGGCCAAGGTGACTACGGGCCCGCTGACCACGGAGTCCGGCGCTCCGGTCGCGGACAACCAGAACAGCGAGACCGCGGGCGTCGGCGGCCCGGTCCTGGTGCAGGACCAGCTGCTGATGGAGAAGCTCGCGCACTTCAACCGCGAGCGCATCCCGGAGCGCGTCGTGCACGCCCGTGGTGCGGGTGCGTACGGCACCTTCACGGTGACCGCGGACGTCACGCGGTACACGCGGGCGAAGTTCCTCTCCGAGGTGGGCAAGCAGACCGAGACGTTTCTGCGCTTCTCCACCGTGGCGGGCAACCTGGGTGCCGCGGACGCGGTGCGCGACCCGCGCGGCTTCGCGCTGAAGTTCTACACCGAGGAGGGCAACTACGACCTCGTCGGCAACAACACCCCGGTCTTCTTCATCAAGGACGCCATCAAGTTCCCGGACTTCATCCACACCCAGAAGCGCGACCCGTACACCGGCTCGCAGGAGGCGGACAACGTCTGGGACTTCTGGGGGCTCTCGCCCGAGTCCACCCACCAGGTGACCTGGCTGTTCGGCGACCGCGGCATCCCCGCCTCGTACCGCCACATGAACGGCTACGGCTCGCACACCTACCAGTGGAACAACGAGGCCGGCGAGGTCTTCTGGGTCAAGTACCACTTCAAGACCGACCAGGGGATCAAGAGCCTCATCCAGGACGAGGCCAACAAGCTGGCCGGCGAGGACCCGGACAGCCACCAGCGCGACCTGCGCGAGGCCATCGAGCGCGGTGAGTTCCCGAGCTGGACCGTGCAGGTGCAGATCATGCCCGCGAAGGACGCGGCCGCGTACCGCTTCAACCCGTTCGACCTCACCAAGGTGTGGCCGCACGAGGACTACCCGCCGATCGAGATCGGCCGGCTCGAGCTCAACCGCAACCCGGAGAACATCTTCGCCGAGGTCGAGCAGTCGATCTTCTCGCCGGCGCACTTCGTGCCGGGCATCGGCCCGTCCCCGGACAAGATGCTCCAGGGCCGTCTGTTCGCCTACGGCGACGCGCACCGCTACCGCGTCGGCATCAACGCCGACCACCTGCCGGTCAACCGCCCGCACGCCACCGAGGCCCGGACGAACAGCCGGGACGGCTACGCCTACGACGGCCGCCACGGCCGGTCGAAGAACTACGAGCCGAACAGCTTCGGCGGCCCGGTCCAGACGGACCGTCCGCTGTGGCAGCCGGCCCCCTTCACCGGGGCGAGCGGCAACCACGAGGCTCCGTCGCACGCCGAGGACAACGACTTCGTCCAGGCGGGCAACCTCTACCGGCTGATGTCGGAGGAGGAGAAGGAGCGCCTCATCGACAACCTGGCGGGCTTCATCGCCAAGGTCTCGCGGGACGAGATCGCCGAGCGGGCGATCGGCAACTTCCGCCAGGCCGACCCCGACTACGGCAAGCGGCTGGAGGCCGCGGTCCAGGCCCTGCGCGGCTGACGCCCTTGCCGTACCAACCGAAGAGGCCGGACGCCACAGGGCTCCGGCCTCTTCGGCCGTCACCGGCTCAGCGCGTGCTCGCGGGCCGGTGCCCAGCAGCGGATGATGTCGCGCACCGACACCACGCCCACGACCTCGTGGCGGTCGAGGACGATCAGGTGCCGGAAGCCGCCGGACGTCATGGCCGCCGCGGCCTCGTCGAGGGTCCAGCCGGGGGCCGCGAAGACGACGTCGGTCGTGGTGTGGTCGCGCGCGTCCTCCCGGTCGGGATCGAGCCCGTTCCCGACCGCGTTGAGGATGTCGCGCTCGGTCAGGATGCCGGGACCGCCCGAGTCGGGGTCGAGGACGACCGCCGCGCCGACGCCGCGCGCGGACATCAGCCGGGCCGCCTGCCGGAGCGTGTGCGCGGGGCCGATGGTGAGCACCATCGAGGTCATGGCGTCGCGGACGAGCATGGGCCACCTCCGTCGTGACTGTGCGTCGGATATGACGGGTCGTCATCACGGGTTTTCACAAGTTCACAAGTGTGGCGGCCTTCATCGTCACACGATGCCGGGGCAACGACAAGGGGTGCGTACCGGGATTCCCGGTACGCACCCCCTTCGCGGTCACTTCCGCAGGTAGCCCAGCAGTTCGTCGTGGAGCAGGCCGTTCGAGGCGGCGGCGTTGCCGCTGTGCGGCCCCGGACGTCCGTCCAGGCCGGTGAACCGGCCTCCGGCCTCCTCGACGATGACGGCGTTCGCCGCCATGTCCCACAGCGACAGCTCCGGCTCCGCGCAGATGTCCACCGAGCCTTCGGCGACCATCATGTACGGCCAGAAATCGCCGTAGCCCCGCGTGCGCCAGCACGCGCGCGTCAGGTCCAGGAAGCCCGGGAGCAGCCCCCGCTCCTCCCAGCCGGAGAGCGAGGAGTACGCGAACGACGCGTCCTCGATCCGCTCGACCCGCGAGGCCTGGAGCCGCGTCGCCGACATCAGGCTGCGCCCGGTGTAGGCGCCCGCGCCCTTCGCCGCCCACCACCGGCGCCCGAGCGCGGGTGCCGACACCACGCCGACGACCGGCTGGTAGGCGCCGTTCTCGTACACGGTCAGGGAGATCAGCGTGGCCCAGACCGGCACGCCGCGGACGTAGTTCTTGGTGCCGTCGATCGGGTCGACGATCCAGCGGCGCGGGCCGGTGCCCTCGCTGCCGAATTCCTCGCCGAGTACGGCGTCGCGCGGGCGCGCCCGCTGAAGCTGGCCGCGGATCAGTTCCTCGGCGGCCTTGTCGGCCTCGCTCACCGGTGTCATGTCCGGTTTGGTCTCGACCTTCAGGTCGAGGGCCTTGAACCGGTCCATGGTGGCCGCGTCGGCGGCGTCCGCAAGGACATGGGCCAGTCGCAGATCATCGTGGTAGTCGGACATGCCAGGCACACTACCCGCGTCGGTGTGCTCATCGGTCGGGCCACGCTCGCGACGCAGGACCTCTTGACACCGTGTGGCGACGCGTCAATTCTGTGGCAGCAACGGGTCAGCAATACTCGTGCGGACCGTACGGCCGGGGAGGCGACGATGCCCGCGGCACGAGAACTCCTGCTGGACGCGGCCTTCGCGGCGCTCGGCACCCGGCCCTGGCACGGGGTCCGGATGGTCGATGTCGCCGCCGCGGCCGGGGTGTCCCGGCAGACCCTCTACAACGAATTCGGCAGCAAGGACGGCCTCGCCCGGGCCCTGGTGCGGCGGGAGGCGGACGCCTTCCTCGCCGGGGTGGAGCGCTCCCTGGCCGATGCCGCCGCGCGGAGCGGCGCGGACGCGGGGGAGTGCTGCGCGGCGGCCGCCGCCTGGACCCTGCGCGCCGCCCGTACGAACCCGCTCGTCCACGCCGCGCTCACGGGGTGCCGCGGGGAGCGGCTGCCGGCCCAGGCGGTCCCGGCCGTGCCCGCGCCGCGTACGCCGCCCGCGGCGGCGCGGGGCGCCCCGTCGCCGCCGGTGCTGATGGACCGCATGTGCGAGAGCGCCACCGCCGCGGTCAGACTGACCGGCGAGCCGGCGGAGCCGGATGTGACGCGGCTGGCCTGTGAGATCGCGGTACGGGTGACGCTGTCCTACGTGGTCTGCCCGGCGGCGTCCGACGGGGAGGCGGCGAAGCATGTCGCCCATGTGGTCCGCGCCCTCCTGGACCACAGGACCTGAGGAATCAGTGCGCCGAGCCGGAGAGCTGGAGGCCGATCACGCCGACGATCACGAAGGAGATCGAGACGAGCTTGAGCGTGGAGACCAGGTCGCCGAGGAAGACCATGCCGTAGATCGCGGTGCCGGCCGCGCCGATGCCCGTCCACACCGCGTACGCCGGGCCCACGTCGAGGCGTCTGAGCGCGAGCGTCAGCAGGCCGAAGCTGCCGAGCGCGAAGCAGGCGAAGGCGATCGTCGGCCAGAGCCGGGTGAAGCCGTGCGAGAGCTTCAGGCAGACGGCGAAGCCGGTCTCCAGCAGACCGGCGACCACGACCAGCAGCCATGCCATCGGATTGCCTCCCGTGTCGACGACCGCCCCGCCCGTCCCGGGCATGCTGATGCCCTTGCCAGCGGCGGTCATTCGCAAACGTAGGCGATCAGTCGCCTTCGCGCCGCTCGCGGGTGGCGAGCAGGCGGCGCAGGGAGTACAGCCGCTGGGGATCGGCGTGCCCGTCCTCGACCCACTGGTCGAGCGCGCAGTCCGGCTCGTCGTGGCTGCACGCGCGCGGGCAGTCCTCCGTGCCGGGCTCGAGGTCGGGGAAGGCGTGGATGACCCGCGAGGGATCGATGTGGTGCAGCCCGAAGGACCGTACGCCCGGGGTGTCGATGACCCAGCCCGAACCGCCCGGCAGGGGCAGCGCCAGGGCCGAGGTGGTGGTGTGACGGCCGCGGCCGGTGACGGCGTTCACCCGGCCGGTGGCCCGCTGCCGGTCCGGGACCAGGGCGTTGACGAGGGTGGTCTTGCCGACGCCGGAGTGCCCGACGAACGCGGTGACCCGCCCGGCCAGCCGCTCGCGCACCCGCTCGGCGGCATCGCCGTCGGCCAGCTCCAGCCGGTTGGTGACCACGTACGGCACGCCCAGCGCCCCGTACGACGCCATCAGGGTCTCGGCCGGGGCCAGGTCCGACTTGGTCAGTACGAGCAGCGGTTCCAGGCCCGCGTCGTACGCGGCGACCAGGCAGCGGTCGATCAGCCGGGGGCGCGGCTCGGGGTCGGCCAGGGCGGTGACGATCGCCAGCTGGTCGGCGTTGGCGACCACGACCCGCTCGAACGGGTCGGTGTCGTCGGCCGTCCTGCGCAGCACCGAGCGGCGCTCCTCGACCCGGACGATCCGGGCGAGCGTGTCCTTGTCGCCGCTCAGGTCGCCCACCACGGCGACCTGGTCGCCGACCACGACGCCCTTGCGGCCGAGCTCGCGCGCCTTCATGGCGATGACGATGCGGTCCTCGACGAGGACGGTCAGACGGCCCCGGTCGATGGTGATGACGAAGCCCTCGGCGGCGTCCTCGTGCTTCGGGCGGATGCTGGTCCGCGGCCGGTTGCCCTTGCGGTTGGGGCGGACTCGGACGTCGTCCTCGTCGGTGTGCTTGCCATAGCGGCGCATGGGTCGTCCAGGTCTCTCAGGTTCTCGGCACCGCTGTCGCTCCCGCGGCTGATCCGAGCATCCCGGCCCACAGCCCCGGGAAGTCGGGGAGGGTCTTGGCGGTGGTCGCGACGTTCTCCACCTGCACACCGGGGACGGTGAGGCCGATGACGGCCGCGGCGGTGGCGAGCCGGTGGTCCTCGTAGGTGTGGAAGACGCCGCCGTGCAGGGGGCGCGGGCGGATGCGCAGGCCGTCGGCGGTCTCGGTCACGTCGCCGCCGAGCTCGTTGATCTCCTTGGCGAGCGCGGCCAGCCGGTCGGTCTCGTGCAGTCGCAGGTGGGCGATGCCGCGCAGCTCGGACTCGGAGTCGGCGAGCGCCGCGACGGCGGCGATCACCGGGGTCAGCTCGCCGACCTCGTGGAGATCGGCGGAGATGCCGTGCACGCGGCCGGTGCCGGTGAAGGTCAGCCCGGCGTCGGTCAGTTCGCAGGTTCCGCCCATGGCGGTGAAGATGTCGCGCAGCGCGTCACCGGGCTGGGTGGTGTGCTCGGGCCAGTCCGGGACGGTGACCCGGCCGCCGGTGACCAGGGCCGCCGCCAGGAACGGCGCGGCGTTGGACAGGTCGGGCTCGACGACGATGTCGCGGCCGAGGAGCGCGCTGGGCGAGACCCGCCAGACGTCCGGCTCGCCGCCCGACTCCGGCGTGTCCACCTGGGCGCCGGCCGCCCGCAGCATGTCGACCGTCATCCGGATGTGCGGCATGGACGGCAGCTCGCCGCCCACGTGCCGCACCTCGACGCCCTGGTTGAAGCGCGGCCCCGACAGCAGCAGGGCGCTGACGAACTGGGACGACGAGGACGCGTCGATCTGCACCGGCCCGCCGTCCAGGGCGCCCGCGCCGTGGACGGTCAGCGGCAGTGCGCCGCGGTCGTTGTCGTCGATACGGGCGCCGAGGGCGCGCAGCGCGTCGATCACGCCGTGCAGCGGGCGCTCGTGGCTGCGGGGGTCGCCGTCGAAGCGGACGGGGCCGTCGGCGAGCGCGGCGACGGGCGGCAGGAAGCGCATGACCGTGCCCGCGTTGCCCACGTCGACCGTGGCGGGGCCGTGCAGCCGGGCGGGGATGATGCGCCAGGCCTCGCCGGTGCCGTCCGGGCCTACGCCCTCCTCGATGCCGACGCCCATGGCGCGCAGCGCCTCGGCCATCAGCAGGGTGTCCCGGGAGCGCAGCGGACGGCGCAGCCAGCCCGGCTCGGCGGCGAGCGCCGCGAGGACGAGACCGCGGTTGGTGACCGACTTGGAGCCGGGCACGGTGACGGTCGCGTCGACGGCTGAGGTCGCGGCCGGGGCGGGCCAGAGGTCGGTGTGCGCAGGGCTCTCGGTCATGCCCTCAACCTTAGTGGCTCGTTTCCGGGTCACACTCCGAGCAGCCAGCGGCCCCCGGCGGCCAGCGAGGCCAGCGACACGACGTGGAACAGCAGCAGCCACATGGCGGGCGGGATGCCGGTCAGGCGGGCCAGCTGGTCCGCGTCCGAGTCCCCGGCACCGCCCCGGCGCCGCTTGTGCTGGAGCTCGAAGGCCGGGCGGATGCCGCCGAGCAGCAGGAACCAGACCACCCCGTAGCCGAACACCGCCTGCACCTCGGCGTCGGCCAGCCAGGAGACCAGGACGAACGCTGCCCCGGCGACCACCACCGTCAGCACGCCGTACGCGTTGCGGATCATCACCAGCATCGCGGCGAGCAGCGCGGCGGCGCCCCACAGCAGTGCGGTGGTGTGCCCGGCCGCCAGCAGCGCGGCCCCGGCGAGGCCCAGCAGGGAGGGCGCGGTGTAGCCGGCGGCGGCGGTGAGGATCATGCCGAGGCCGGTCGGCTTGCCGCGCGAGACGGTCAGCCCGGAGGTGTCGGAGTGCAGGCGTATGCCGCTCAGGCTGCGGCCGGTGAGCAGGGCCACCAGCGCATGGCCGCCCTCGTGGGCGATGGTGATGGCGTTGCGGGTGACCCGCCAGACACCGTGCGGGGTGACGGCCGCGAGCGCGACCAGCGCGGTGACGATCACCGTCCAGTGGGACGGGGCGGGCTGGGTGCCGAAGACGCGGTCCCACAGGGTGGTGGCGGTGGTGTCCATGCGTGAGCCGCTTTCCTCGTGCGCGTGCGTTGGTCGTCCCTGCTGAGGGACGGCCGGGACCGGGCCATGGTTCCCCACAAGGCGTGACACCTGAGGCAGCATGGGCGTACGGGGAGTGAGCCGAAAGGGGAGGTGCCCGAACGATGTGCGGGCGGTATGCGTCGAGCCGGAGGCCGGAGGATCTGGCCGGGCTCTTCGAAGTGGAGCTGTGGGAGCCGGAGGAGACTCTGGCCCCCGACTGGAACGTGGCCCCGACCAAACAGGTCCACGCGGTGCTCGAGCGCCCGCTCAAGGGCTCCGGGGACCCGCGGCCCGTACGGCAGTTGCGCACCCTGCGCTGGGGACTGGTGCCCTCGTGGGCCAAGTCCCCGGACGGCGCGGCCCGGATGATCAACGCCCGGGCGGAGACCGTCCACGAGAAGCCCTCCTTCCGGCGGGCCTTCGAGGCCCGCCGCTGTCTGCTGCCCGCCGACGGCTACTACGAGTGGGTCACCGGCGCCGAGGAGCGCGAGCTCGAGGAGAAGGGCCGCCGCAAGCGCCCGCGCAAGCAGCCGTACTTCGTCCTGCCCGCCGATGGCTCCGTGATGGCGATGGCCGGGCTGTACGAGTTCTGGCGGGACCGCACGCTGCCGGACGACCACCCGGACGCCTGGCGCGTGACGTGCTCGGTGATCACGACGGAGGCCGACACCGAGCCGTTCGCGGGGGAGGGGCACGAGGGCGGACCGTGGTCCCTGGCCGCGATCCACCCCCGGATGCCGCTCGTCCTCCCGCCCGACCGGTGGGCGGCGTGGCTGGATCCGGCGCACACGGACCCCGAGGAGCTGCGGGCGCTGCTCACGCCGCCGCCCGCCGGGCGGATGCGGGCCTACCCGGTCGCGACCGCGGTCAGCGACGTCCGCAACAACGGTCCCGAACTGCTCGCCGAACTCGAGGCGCCCGAGGAGGCGACGCTGTTCTGAAGGCGGCGCTGTTCTGAAGAGTGTGGGACGGCAGGATGGGCCCGTGACCGTAGAGACAGTGGAAACCCCCGGCGGGGACGCGCGCGTTCACTGGCACCCGGCCCCCGCGAAGCCGCGGCTCGTGCTCGCCCTCGGGCACGGCGCGGGAGGGGGCATCGAGGCCCGGGACCTCGCGGCGCTCGCCGCCGCCCTGCCCCCGCACGGCATCACCGTCGCGCTCGTCGAACAGCCCTGGCGCGTCGCGGGCCGCAAGGTCGCGCCCGCGCCCCGCGTCCTGGACGAGGCCTGGTGCGCCCTGTGGCCGGCGCTCACCGCCCCCGGCGTGCCCGTCGTCGCGGGCGGCCGCAGCGCGGGCGCGCGCGTGGCCTGCCGGACGGCCGGTGACCTGGGCGCGGTCGCCGTGCTCGCGCTGAGCTTCCCGCTGCACCCGCCGGGCCGCCCGGAGAAGTCCCGCGCCGACGAGCTGCTCGGCACCGGCCTGCCCACCCTCGTCGTGCAGGGTGCCCGTGACCCGTTCGGGCGCCCCGAGGAGTTCCCGTCCGGCACCGCCCCGGTCCCCGTGCCCGGCGGCGATCACGGGTTCGCCGTGCCGAAGAAGGCGGACGTCACCCAGGAGGACGCAATGACCGTGCTCACGGACGCCGTTCTGACCTGGCTGGACGAACGGGAATGACACACGCGGTACGGGTGTTGTGTCAGTCGTAGTCACGTACCGGCACATGACAAAGGAATGGGAGATCCCCGCAATGGGTTCGATCGCATGCCTGTCCCGTCCGCAGACGGCCTACAGCGGTTGGCCGGTCATGGGCGGGTCCCTGCCGTCCTCTGCCGGAGGGGCGGGCCGGGCGGATCGTCGTCTATTCTCCGAAACGGGCGGGTCCGCAGAGGGCTCCGCCACGAGTTCGGAGGAGGTGGGTCCGGTCACCGGGACCGACGCGGGGACGAACCACGAGCCGGAGCGGCAGTCCGCCGAGAGCGCGGCGGAGCGCAGTGCCCGCTTCGAGCGTGACGCGCTGACCTTCCTCGACCAGATGTACTCCGCCGCCCTGCGGATGACCCGCAATCCCGCGGACGCGGAGGACCTGGTCCAGGAGACGTATGCCAAGGCGTACGCATCCTTCCACCAGTTCCGTGACGGTACGAACCTCAAGGCGTGGCTCTACCGGATCCTGACCAACACCTTCATCAACTCGTACCGCAAGAAGCAGCGCGAGCCGCTGCGCAGCGCGTCCGAGGAGATCGAGGACTGGCAGCTCGCGCGTGCCGAGTCGCATATGTCCCAGGGCCTGCGGTCCGCCGAGTCCCAGGCGCTCGATCACCTTCCCGACTCCGATGTCAAGGAGGCCCTCCAGGCCATTCCCGAGGAATTCCGTATAGCGGTCTACCTCGCGGACGTCGAGGGGTTTGCGTACAAGGAGATCGCGGACATCATGGGTACCCCGATCGGCACGGTGATGTCCCGGCTCCACCGGGGCCGTCGTCAGCTGCGCGGACTTCTGGAGGACTACGCCCGCGAGCGCGGACTGGTCCCGGCCGGGGCCGCCTCCGCGTCGAACGGTTCCGACGAGTCGCACAATCGGAAAGGTTCGGACTCATGAGCTGCGGAGACCCGCACGAGACGGACTGCTCTGAAGTCCTCGACCACCTTTACGAGTTCCTCGACCACGAGATGCCCGAAGGCGACTGCGCCAAGTTCGAGGTGCACATCGACGAGTGCTCCCCGTGCCTGGAGAAGTACGGCCTGGAGCAGGCGGTCAAGAAGCTCGTCAAGCGCTGCTGCGGACACGACGACGTGCCCGCCGATCTCCGGTCCAAGGTGATGGGCCGGATCGACCTGATCCGTACCGGACAGGCGGTCCCCGAGCAGGACGTCGTCGCCGAGGCCAGGGCCGCCGAGGCCGAGGCCCGCGGTGCCGTTCAGGACTGATCCAAACCGCCCGCTCCCACGCGTCACTCGAACGGACGGCGGATCGGCGGGATAGGGCCGTCTCCCTGTCGGCGTCCGCCTATTCTCACCGTCCTGGCGAGCACGCCGGGCGACCGCGTCCGACGGCCGCCCGAGGGACGGGGGACGTGCGATGGCGGCACTGCCGGCGACGGCGCGGCGCGGCATCGCGTGCGCCGTGCTCGCCGCGGTCCTGTGCGACGCCCCCGCCGTGGGCGCCGGTACGGGCGTCGCCTGGGGGAGCGCGGCCCTGCTCGCGGCCGTCGGCGTCGTCGGTGAACGGGCGCCGCGCTGGCCGCTGTTGACGCCCGTCCTGCTCACCGCGTCCCTGCTGCTGCCGCCCGCCGCCGCCGGGCTGGTCGCGGTGCCGGGCGCGCTCGCGGGCCGGGCCGGCGAGCGGCCGGTGTGGGAGCGCAGGGTGTGGCGCGCCGCCATGTACTCGCTGGCCGCGAGCGCCGCGGCGTACGTCTTCGCGCACGTCCACGCTTTCGCGCACCTCCTCGCCTTCGCGCACGCCCCGGCGCACGGTTTCCCGCACGCGGCGTTCCCTTACGCGCTGCCGGCCGCGCTCGCGGCGGCGCTCGTGCTCTCCCTCGTGGTCGCCGTTCTCGACGGCGCCATCAGGGTCGCCGCCGAGAACGTCCCGCCGGGCACCGCCTGGAGCGGCATGCTGCGGGGGACGCCCGTACCGGTGCTGGTGCACGGGCCCGCGGCGCTGCTGACGGCCCTGCTGTGGCGCAGCCCGTACGGGCCGGTGGCGGCGCTGCTGGTGCTGCTGCCGCTGTCCGTCTGTGCCCGGGCCCTGGACCGCCGGCGGCACGAGCGCGCCGCGCACCAGGCCGCGATCCGCGCGCTGGTGCAGGCCGTCGGCCTCAAGGACCGCTACACCCGCGGCCACAGCGAACGCGTGGGCCGCGCCTCGGTGTTGATCGCCCGCGAGCTGGGCATGGGCGGCGACCGGCTCGAGGTGCTGCGCTTCGCGGGCACCCTGCACGACGTCGGCAAGCTCGGCATCCCCACCCGGCTGCTGCGCAAGGACGGCCCGCTCACCCCCGAGGAGCGGCGGATCCTCCAGCGCCACCCCGAGTACGGCCACGAGGTGGTGCGCGACTTCGGCTTCCTCGGCGAGGCCCGGGCGGCGATCCTCCACCACCACGAGCGGATCGACGGCAGCGGCTACCCCCTGGGTCTGATAGGACGTCAGATCCCGGAGTCCGCCCGGGTGGTGGCCGTCGCCGACGCGTTCGACGCCATGACCTCCACCCGCAGCTACAGCCGCGCCCGCCCCGTGCCCGTCGCCCTCGCCGAGCTCCGTCGCTGCGCCGGATCGCAGTTCGACCCCCGGATCGTCGCCGCACTCTCCCGCGCGCTCGACCGCCACGGCTGGCAGGCCGAGAACCGGGCCGAGAGCCGGGTCGAAAACCTGGCCGAGAACCGGGTCGAGAACCGGGCCGTAAGTCGGGACGAAACCGCAGTTCCGGCCCGCCGAAACGTCCCTCCTGATCAACGTCCCGCGCACCCGGGCGGCCCCCGGTGAGCGCCCCGGCCGCCGTCCGCCGCCTCCACGCCGCCACCGGCGCGGGCGCCCTGCTCGCGCTGACCGCGACCGCCTGGCACGGCCTCGCGCAACCGCGCGCCGCCTGCGCGTACGGCCTGATCATCGCCCTCGGCGAGGCGGCCCGCCGTCTCCCGTCGGCCGGGACGGCGCCGGGCGCCCCCGTCGCCGCCGCCGGCTCGCTCGCCTACGCCCTGCTGGGTGACATCGGGGGGTGCACCGCGACGCACGGCGTCTGCCAGGCCGTGGCCGTCGTGTCCGGCGCCACCCTCGCCGGTGCGGCGGGCCGTCCGCCCGCGCTCGACCATGTCACCCGCCGCGTCCTCAACACGGCCTTCGCCGCCGCCTGTTGCCGCCTCGGCTGGTCGTGCGACGGCCCCTGCCGGGCACCGTTCCTGCTGTTCCTGATCGCCCTGACCGTCCTGGCCGACGCGCTGCTCGCCGCCGCGCTCGCCCGCGCCCGCACCGCGGGCCCGTACGGCACGGCCCTGCTCGAGGAACTGCGCGCGCTGGCCCCGTCCTGCCCGGCGGTCTGCGCGACCGGCGTGGTGGCCGCGCTCGCGCCCGCCGTCGCCGGGCTGTGGACGCTGCCGCTGTGCTGCCTCCCGCTGCTGCTCCTCCAGCTCTCCGGCCCGCGCGGCGAGGCCGCGGGCACCACCTGGCGGCAGACCGCCTCCTCCCTGGCCCGCGCGACGGAAATCGCCGGCTGCGCCCCCGCCGGCCATACGCGGCGCGTAGCCGGCCTCAGCCGGGCGGTGGGCCGCGAGCTCGGCCTGTCGGAGGCCGGCCTCACCGTGGTCGAGTACGCGGCGCTGATGCACGACGTCGGCAGGCTCTCACTCACCGACCCGGGGCCTGCCGGGGCGACCGAGTCGCTGCCGCCCGACGAACGCCGGCGCATCGCCCGCCTGGGCGGCGACGTCGTGCGCCGGACCGGGGTGCCGGCCGAGGTCGCCCGGGTCGTGGAGCGCCAGGCGGATCCTTACCGTGAGCAGCCGCTCGCCGCCCGTATCGTCCGCACCGTCAATGCCTACGACGACCTCGCCGGGGGTACGCCGGACCGTCCGCCGTGCCGGCCGGGGCGCGCGCTGGAGCGGTTGCGCAGGGCGACTGCGTACGACCACGAGCCCCGGGTCGTGGAGGCGCTCGCGCGGGTGCTCGCGCGGGGCGAGCCGGTGCTCTCGGACCCGTGAGACTCCGCGGGAGGTCCGAGTAGCGCGACTAACCCACGGGTAATGAGCGGGCGTCCGAAGGGGCATGGTTGGATGCGAAGAGACGCCGTAAAAGGGCGCGTGACGAAGAGAATGGCGAGACAGCGGGATCGGGGGGTGTCATGGGCGCCGTCGTCGGCAAGGAGACCGGTGGGGCGTCGCTCCCCGCAGCGGCGGTCCGGCCCACGGGCCGGGACGTGAGCAAGGTGTGGCAGGCCACCGTCAGGGAGGACGGTGCCCGTCACCTGGGCCATCCGGCGTGGGTGCACGCGGGACGTCGAGAAGGCAGCAGGCGAACATCGTGAGGATCTTCGGCAAGGTACGACACCGGCCTTCCGCCTCGTGGCGGCAGGCCACCGACCGTGCCTTCACTCTCATCGGCGACGGCCGGTACGAGGACGCGGGCGCGCTGCTGACGCGTGCCGCCGACATGGAGCCCTGGCTGTCCGAGTCGTGGTTCAACCTCGCGCTCCTGCACAAGTTCCGGCACGACTGGGAGCAGGCCCGCACCGCCGGCCTGCGGGCCGTGGCCCTGCTGGACCGCGAGGCCGGCGCCCCGGACTGGTGGAACGTGGGCATCGCCGCCACGGCTCTCCAGGACTGGCCGCTGGCCCGCCGTGCCTGGCAGGCGTACGGGCTGCGGGTGCCCGGCGAGGGCAGTCCGGCCGGCGAGCCGGTCGGCATGGAGCTGGGCAGCGCGGCCGTGCGGCTCTCGCCGGAGGGCGAGGCCGAGGTCGTGTGGGGCCGCAGACTCGACCCGGCGCGGATGGAGGTGCTCTCCATCCCGCTGCCCTCCTCCGGCCGCCGCTGGGGCGAGGTCGTGCTGCACGACGGTGTCCCGCACGGCGAGCGGGTGACCGCGGCCGGGCCGTCCTACCCCGTCTTCGACGAGATCGAACTGTGGGCCCCCTCGCCGGTGCCCACCTGGGTCGTCCTGCTGGAGGCCGCCACCGAGGCCGACCGGGACGCCCTGGAGCGGCTCGCGGCCGACGCGGGCTTCGCCGCGGAGGACTGGTCCTCCTCCGTACGTCTGCTGTGCCGCACCTGCTCGGAGAGCCGGATGCCCAGCGACGAGGGCGACGGCGAGCACCTCGACCCCCACGACCACAGCGAGCCCGGCCACCCCGGCCCCCTCGGCCACCGCACCGCGGGCTCCGGCCTGCTGTGGGTGCCCGAGCGCGAGTGCGGGATCGCGGCCCCCGCCGGGCTGGTCCGCGGGCTGCTGGACGGCTGGGTCGCCGACAGCCCGGACACGCGCGAGTGGCGGGATCTGGAAGAGGTCTGCTAGGGGGAGGCCGGGCACGGCCCGTACCCTGTAGGGGCCCAGTGGATTCAGGGCACGATATTGCTTTCGGGTTGTGAGAGAGGCATACGGCGGTCATGGCGCAGCAAGAGACCGAGCAGCCGGTGAACGACGAGTTCATCGTGGACACCGAGGACTGTGAGGAGCGTGAGCTCGCCCACCGCGAGCGTGGCACCTCCCGTCCGATCACCGTCTTCGGCAACCCGGTGCTGCACAGGGAGTGCAAGGACGTCACCGAGTTCGACGCGGGCCTCGCGCAGCTCGTCGACGACATGTTCACCAGCCAGCGCACCGCCGAGGGCGTCGGCCTGGCCGCCAACCAGATCGGCGTCGACCTGAAGGTCTTCGTCTACGACTGCATGGACGACGAGGGCGTGCGCCACGTCGGCCACGTCTGCAACCCGGTTCTGGACGAACTCCCCGCCGAGCAGCGGGTGCTGGACGACTCCAACGAGGGCTGCCTGTCGGTGCCGACCGCCTACGCCTCCCTGGCCCGCCCCGACTACGCGGTCGTGCGGGGCCAGGACATGAAGGGCAACCCGATCGCGGTCCGCGGCACCGGCTACTTCGCCCGCTGCCTCCAGCACGAGACCGACCACCTCTACGGCTACCTCTACATCGACCGTCTCTCCAAGCGCGACCGCAAGGACGCGCTGAAGCAGATGGCGGAGGGCACCCCGCGCTACCCGGTCGTCGAGAACGACTGACGGACGGTCAACGGCTGACGGGCGGTTCCGGTCAGGCGGGGAAGTCGGACGGCTCGAAGACCGGGCGGAGTTCGACGACCCCGTCCCGGAAGGGGATGCGCGTGGCCCACTCCCGGGCCTCGTCCATCGACTCGACCTGGATGATCCAGTAGCCGGACACCAGGTCCTCGGTCTCGGGGAACGGCCCGTCGATCACGCTCGGCTTCCCGCCGGCGAACACCACGCGCGCACCTTCGGACGAGGCCCGCAGCCCGTCGGCGGTGAGCAACGCTCCCGCCTTGACCAGGGAATCGTTGTACTTCCCCATCGCGGCGATCAGTTCCTTGGACGGCAGGGCGCCGGCCTCGGACTCCTCGGTCGCCTTGACGATCATCATCACTCGCATCGCGCACAAGCCTCCGCATACTCCACGAAAAACACGAAAACGGCAGGACCGCCGGACAGCATTCACCACCCGGCGGCCCTGCCGCACGTTTTACGCGTCGCGTCTCAGAACGCGTCGTCTAGAACTCGTCGTCGAACGAGACCGAGCCTTCCACCGCGACCTGGTACGCGGACGCGCGCCGCTCGAAGAAGTTGGTCAGCTCCTGGACGTTCTGCAGCTCCATAAAGGAGAAAGGGTTCTCCGAGCCGTAGACCGCCGGGAAGCCCAGGCGCTGGAGGCGCTGGTCGGCGACGCACTGCAGGTACTCGCGCATGGACTCGGTGTTCATGCCCGGCAGGCCCTCGCCGCACAGGTCGCGGCCGAACTGGAGCTCCGCCTCGACGGCCTCCTTCAGCATGTCGGTGACCTGCTGCTGGAGCTCGTCGTCGAAGAGGTCGGGCTCCTCCTGGCGCACGGTGTCGACGACCTCGAACGCGAAGTTCATGTGCATCGTCTCGTCGCGGAACACCCAGTTGGTACCGGTGGCCAGACCGTGCAGCAGACCGCGCGAGCGGAACCAGTACACGTAGGCGAAGGCGCCGTAGAAGAACAGGCCCTCGATGCACGCGGCGAAGCAGATCAGGTTGAGCAGGAAGCGACGGCGGTCGGCCTTCGTCTCCAGCCGGTCGAGCTTCTCGACCTCGTTGATCCACTTGAAGCAGAACTGGGCCTTCTCGCGGATCGAGGGGATGTTCTCGACGGCGTCGAACGCCGCGGCACGGTCGTCCGGGTCGGGGAGGTAGGTGTCGAGCAGCGTCAGATAGAACTGGACGTGCACGGCCTCCTCGAAGAGCTGCCGCGACAAGTACAGCCGCGCCTCGGGGGAGTTGATGTGCTTGTACAGCGTCAGCACGAGGTTGTTCGCGACGATCGAGTCGCCCGTCGCGAAGAACGCGACCAGGCGGCCGATCATGTGCTGCTCGCCCGGCGAGAGCTTGGCGAGGTCGGCGACGTCCGAGTGGAGGTCGACCTCCTCCACGGTCCAGGTGTTCTTGATCGCGTCGCGGTAGCGGTCGTAGAAGTCCGGGTACCGCATCGGACGGAGCGTCAGCTCGAAGCCGGGGTCAAGAAGGTTCTTCTCGGAGGGCATTACTGGCAGGCCTCGCAGGACTCGGGGTTCTCAAGGGAGCAGGCGATGGCGTCCGCGTCGGGCGCGGCCTGCTGCACCGGGATGGTCGTGGCGCCCGAAGCGGCGCGGGCGATCCGGGTCGCCGGGCGCGACCGCAGGTAGTACGTGGTCTTGATGCCCTGCTTCCAGGCGTACGCGTACATCGAGCTGAGCTTGCCGATGGTGGGCGAGGCCATGAAGAGGTTCAGCGACTGGCTCTGGTCGAGGTACGGCGTACGGGCCGCGGCCATGTCGATCAGGGAGCGCTGCGGGATCTCCCACGCGGTGCGGTAGAGGTCGCGGACCTCCTTCGGGATCCAACCCATGTCCTGGATCGAGCCGTTGGCGTCCGTCATCGCGTCACGGGTCGTGCGGTCCCAGACGCCGAGCTTCTTCAGGTCCTCGACCAGGTAGGTGTTGACCTGGAGGAACTCACCGCTGAGCGTCTCGCGCTTGAAGAGGTTGGAGACCTGCGGCTCGATGCACTCGTACACGCCCGCGATCGAGGCGATGGTCGCCGTCGGCGCGATGGCCAGCAGCAGCGAGTTGCGCATGCCGACCGTGGCGATACGGGCGCGCAGCGCCTCCCAGCGGTCCGCCCATCCGGCCACGGCGTTCGGGTAGTGGTCGGGGTGCAGCACGCCGCGCGCGGTACGGGTCGCGGACCAGGCCGGGTGCGGGCCGTGCCGCTCGGCGAGGTCGGCGGAGGCCTCGTACGCGGCGAGCATGATGCGCTCGGAGATCCGGGTGGACAGCTCCTTCGCCTCGGCCGAGTCGAAGGGCAGCCGCAGGCGGAAGAAGACGTCCTGCAGGCCCATCAGGCCCAGACCGACCGGCCGCCAGCGGGAGTTGGAGTTGCCCGCCTGCTCGGTCGGGTAGAAGTTGATGTCCACGACGCGGTCGAGGAACGTCACCGCGGTACGGACCGTGCGGTCCAGCTTCTCCCAGTCCATCTCGCCGTCGGCACCGAGGTGCGCGGCGAGGTTGACGGAGCCGAGGTTGCAGACGGCGGTCTCGCCGTCGTCCGTCACCTCGAGGATCTCCGTGCAGAGGTTGGACGAGTGGACGACCTTGCCCTTCTCGGCCGTCTGGTTGGCGGTGCGGTTGGCGGCGTCCTTGAACGTCATCCAGCCGTTGCCGGTCTGCGCGAGGGTGCGCATCATCCGCGCGTACAGCACCCGCGCCGGGATGGTCTTGACGGCCTTGCCCGCGGCCTCGTACGCGCGGTACGCGGCGTCGAACTCGTCGCCGTAGAGGTCGACCAGGTCCGGGGTGTCCGCCGGGGAGAACAGCGACCAGTCGGCGTCGGCCTCGACCCGGCGCATGAACTCGTCCGGGATCCAGTGCGCGATGTTGAGGTTGTGGGTGCGGCGGGCCTCTTCGCCCGTGTTGTCCCGCAGCTCCAGGAACTCCTCGATGTCCGCGTGCCAGGTCTCCAGGTAGACGCAGGCCGCGCCCTTGCGCCGGCCGCCCTGGTTGACGGCCGCGACCGAGGCGTCGAGCGTGCGCAGGAACGGCACGATGCCGTTGGAGTGCCCGTTGGTGCCGCGGATCAGCGAACCGCGCGAGCGGATGCGGGAGTAGGAGAGCCCGATGCCGCCGGCGTGCTTCGACAGGCGGGCCACCTGGTGGTAGCGGTCGTAGATCGAGTCCAGCTCGTCCAGCGGCGAGTCCAGCAGGTAGCACGAGGACATCTGCGGGTGGCGGGTGCCGGAGTTGAAGAGCGTGGGGGAGGAGGGCAGGTACGAGAGCGTGCTGGTGAGCCGGTAGAGCTCGGCGACGTCCTCGAGGGCCCGGACGGAGTGGTCCTCCGCCAGACCGCAGGCCACGCGCAGCAGGAAGTGCTGCGGCGTCTCGATCACGTCGCGCGTGATCGGGTGGCGCAGGAGGTAACGGCTGTGGAGCGTGCGCAGGCCGAAGTAGCCGAAGCGGTCGTCGGCGCCGTCGAGGAGGGCGGCGTCCACGAGGGAGTCCAGGCGCTCGGCGTGGGCCGCCACGAACGCGGCGGTGTCGTCCGCGATCAGGCCCTCGCGGTGCCCGACGGCGACGGAGGCCGAGAAGGAGACGGCGCCCTGTCCGGCGGCCTCCTCGGCGATGGCGAGGGTGAGCAGGCGCGCGGCGAGCTTGGAGTACTCCGGCTCCTCGCCGATGAGGCCGGCGGAGGCCTCGGTGGCCAGCGACCGCAACTCGGCCTCGTCCGAACCGGGGTGCCGGCCGCGCAGCGCGGCGGCGGCGACCTTGCCCGGGTCGGTGGCGGGCAGATCGGCGGTCAGTTCGGTCAGGGTGCGCAGCAGCGCGGTCCCGGGACCGCCGGTCGCTTCCGCTGAAACCGGATCTGCGGGCGCGATGGTCACAGTGCTCTCCACTCGCTCGGCTGGGGGCCGGGCGGGAGTGCTCGACGGGCGCGTACGGGCATGCCGGATCGCTCCCGGGCATGCGCGCAGCGTCCCTCGGCCCAACCCGCGAGGCCCGGACGTCATTCGACACCCGACCGCCGGGCCGGTGGGGCTCGGACGGGGGCGCGCTGCCGGCAGGTCCTCGGACTTGAGGTGCGGATATCCGTACACATACACCGTTGCGGGACAGTTCCGGATTCCCACCGGATTCCCCTGCGACGACAGCGAGGACGAGCATACATCTAGTGCCGGGGGGCGCGAGCACCCCCACATGTTGTGTCGTCGCGTCATGAAGTGGTAGCGGAATGTGTTATGCGGCGCGGCAGTTCGCGAAAGCGTAGACCTGCCGGTCAGCTCCGGGCGGCCCGGCTTCTGCGGCGGATGCGCAGGGGGAACACGGCCCGTACGACCGTCCCGCCGAGGGCGCCGGCGCTCCTGGCGCCGAACGTGCCGCCGTACGCCTCGCAGCGCCAGCGCATGCCCTGCATGCCGTATCCCTCGGTGGGCCTCGGCGCGTTCGGCCCGAGGCCGCGTCCGTCGTCGGTGACGGTGAGGGCGATGCCGTCGTCGCGACATATAAGGGTAATGCTGACGTGCCGGGCATCGGCGTGCTTGACCACGTTGGTGAGTGCTTCCTGGGCGACCCGGTAGACGGCCAGGTTCACGCCGTTCTCCACTGCACACGCGTGGGGACGGTCTCCCTGGACGTCCACGTCCACCGTGAGCCCGTTCTCGGCGGCGACTTGTCCGGCGAGAGATGTGACGGACTCGGCAAGCCCCAGCCCCCGGACGGTCGACGGGCTCACGGTGGTGATGATGCGGCGCAGCGTGCCGGCCTGCTCGTCGAGGGTGAGGGAGGCGTCCTCCATCGCCGCGCGCAGCGCACGGGGATCGTCCAGCAGGCGGGCCGCGTCGAGCCGCCGCCGCGTCAGTGCCAGCAGCTGGAGGACTTCGTCGTGCAACTCGCCCGCGAGTAGACCGGCGTGGTGCTCCTGCCGCTCCACCATCGCGCTGGCGCGTCCACGGCTGAGGACCAGCTTCAGCTCGGGCCAGGCCGGGACGGCGTACGCCGATGCCGCCAGCAGGAACCCCATGGCCGCGTAGTCCGTCAGCGCGGAATGCGACCACCGGTCCACGCTCAGGGCCGTGAACCCGCAGCAGACCAGGATCATCAGCCGGCGGGCGCGCCGCATGTCCCAGGCCAGCAGAGCGAGGACGGCGGTGCCCAGGGCGACGTTCGGGCCCGCGACCGCCCGGGGCGGCAGCCGGTCGCCGGCGAAGAAATTGACCGCGTAGGCCACGAAGCCGACCAGGGTGATCGCCGCGCAGATGCCGGCGGCGACGCCGAGGCGTTGCTGTGCAGTGGTCGGCCGGGCGGTTCCGCTACGCATCGGCGGAGCGGTGCTGCCGGGCGTACGCGACGAGGTCGGCCCGGGTGATCAGGCCCAGCCGGGCGCGCAGGGCGGCCCTGACGCTCTCCACCGTGCGGATGCTGACAGCGAGCTGTGCGGCCACCTCGCGGTTGGTGTGGCCCTCGGCCAGCAGGCCCAGGACCTGCCGCTCCCGCAGGGGCAGCTCTGCCTCCCGGCCCTGGGCACGGGCGAGTCCGGCGCCGAGCGAGGGCTGTACGTACCGCCCTCCGGACGCCACCGCCCGCGCCGCCACGACCAGTTCGGTCACGGGGCTGCTCTTCAGCAGATAGCCCGAGGCGCCCGCGGCCAGCGCGCCGCAGATGATGGCGCGGTCCTCGTAGCAGCTCTGCACGAGAATTCCCATCCCGGGTGCGGCCGCGAGAAACTGGGGAATGGCCTTGAGGGCCAGTCCCGACTCCAGCCTCATGTCCAGCATCAGCACATCGGGCCGCTGCTCAGAAACGATCTTGAGTGCCTCGCGTTCGCAGGCGGCTTCCCCGACCACGATGAAACCTTCGGGTTCCAGGAACGCCCGGGTTCCGGCTCGTACGGTCGGATGGTCCTCGGCCAGGACCACTCTCACGGGACCGTCCATCGATACATCGCCTTTCGGGAACCACGAGGGAAATCACGACTGCTTGCTTTGCCGCCCTCGCGAACGCGTTCACCTTCCGATGTAGTGGCCAAATTTGTCAACCGTCGGAATTCCCGGCGAATGTCAAAACTTCAATTTTCTGCGGAGAACCCGCAGAAATCCTGCGGACATATGCGGATGTCCCGGGCCGGGCGGGCCGGACACGATCGTCTCGTCCACACCGATCACCAGGCACCCGGTGATCACCGAGAAAGAAGGAGTCCCGAGATGCTTTCCACGTTCTTCGACATCGCGACCGGCCTGTTCAACTACGCCCTCCAGTGGTTCCAGGGCTAGTACGCCGGGACCGGCCGGGACACATTCGCCGGGAGAGAGCGCACCCCCCTCGCTCTCTCCCGGCCCCTGACACCCCATCAAAAAACCGCGCGGTGGAGCGGCCCGGAGGAATTCCGGGCCGCTCCTCGCCGTGTATGCGGTACCGCGGGCATCCCGTGCGACGCGCCCTGACGGAGTAATGTGTCCGATTTCCGGCATGTTGTGATTAATCTACGGAGCGATTGATCAACGGCCCGTCCGACCCCCGTGAAGGACGCCCATGTGATGGCCTTCCGCACGCGCCGCCGCGCCCTGTGCACCCTGCTGCTGCTCGCCCTGGTGGCCCTGGCCGCCGGGCTCTGCAGTCGCGGGGTCGGGGAGCGGCTGGCGCCGGGCGGCTGGACGCCCGCTCACGCCGAGTCCACCCGGGCCGACGCCCTGCTGGCCGACCGCTTCGACGCCGGCCAGCCCCACCTGCTGCTGCTCGCGACCGCGAAGGGATCCGTCGACGCCGCTGAAGCCGAGGCCGCCGGAAGGGAGCTGACGGCCCGCCTCGCGACCGACCCGCGCGTCGCCTGGGTGCACGGCTACTGGCCGCAGCACCAGCCCGAGTTCCGCGGCCGCGACGGACACAGCGCCGTACTGGCCGTGCGCTTCGCCGGTGACGAGCGCGCGGTGCGGCAGGCGAGCAAGGCGGTGACCGAGCGCGAGACGAGCCACGGCGGAGGAACGCTGCGGATCGCGGTGGCGGGCGAATCCGCCCTGTTCTCCGAGATGGAACGCCTCAGCACCCAGGGCGCCATGATCGCCGAGATGATCGTGGCCCCGCTGGTGCTGCTGGTCCTGCTGTGGGTCTTCGGCAGCCTGGTCGCGGCCCTGCTGCCGGTCGTGGTGGGCGCCTTCGCCGTACTGGCCACGACCGCGCTGCTGCGGGTGCTCAGCGAGCTGATGACGGTGTCCATGTTCGTCCTCAACATCGCCACCGCGCTGGGCTTCGGCCTCGCGGTCGACTCCTGCCTGCTGATCGTCAGCCGCTACCGCGAGGAACTCGCCGACGGGGCGCAGCCGGTGACCGCCGCCGCGCATGCCATGCGCACCGCGGGCCGGGCGGTGGCCTTCTCCGCGACCACCGTCGCCGCCGCACTGGGCGCGCTGACGGTCTTCCCGCTGCCGCTGACCCGCTCCCTCGCGCTGGGCGGCGCGGTGGTCGCGGTCTGCTCGGCCGCCGGGGCGTTCCTGGTGCTGCCCGCGCTGCTGGTGCTCCTGGGAGAGCGCGTCAACTGCTGGGACCCGTTCGCCCGTTGGCGGTCCGATGTCCGCAGGCCGGTGGCGGAGGGCCGCTGGTACCGGCTGGCGCTGTGGGTCACCCGGCGGCCCGCGCCGGTCGCCCTGGGCACCCTGCTGCTGCTCGGCCTGCTCGCCTCGCCGGGCATCCAGGTCCGGTTCGGCATGTACGACGAGCGCATCCTGCCCGGCTCCTCACCGGTGGCCCGCGCATCCCAGCAGCTGCGCACCGACTTCCCCGACCTCAGCGACAACACGGCTGATGTGGTGCTGCCGGACGTCCACGTACTGCCGCCGTCAACCGAGCACTCCCGCGCGGCACTTCGCTCCGCTCCCGAGGAGCCCGCGGTGGACGACTACGCCTCCCGGCTGTCCGGCCTCCCCGGCGTACGGCAGGTGGCGACCGCCACCGGCGTCTACCGCGACGGGCGGCGCGTCGCCGAGGCCGGGCCCGAAGCGGCGGCTTTCACCGGCCCGGCCGGGACACGGCTGAGCGTCGAGCCCGGCGGTCCGGACTCCCCGCTGTCCCCCGCCGGACGCCGGCTGACCGAGCGGCTCCGGGCCGAACCCGCGCCCGTAACGCCCCTGGTGGGCGGGTCGGGCGCCCGGCTGACCGACACCGAGGACACCCTGACCGGCCCGATGCCGCTCGCCGTGCTGCTCACCGTGGCAGCGACCCTGCTGCTGCTCTTCGCCTACACCCGCAGCGTGCTGGTGCCGGTGAAGGCCGTCCTGCTGAACGCGCTCAGCCTGGCCGCCACCTTCGGCATCATCGTCGCCGTCTTCCAACAGGGCTGCCTGGAAGCCGTGATCGGCCCGTTGCGAGGCCCCGCCATCACGGACGTGGTGATTCCGGCGGTGATGTTCTGCACCGCCTTCGGCCTCTCCATGGACTACGAGGTCTTCCTCCTCTCCCGCATCCTGGAGGAGCACCGCCGGGGCACGCCGACCCCGCTCGCCGTCGCCACCGGCCTGCAGCGCACCGGCCGGCTGTTCACCTCCGCCGCCCTCGTCTTCGCCGTGGTGATGGCCTCGCTGGCCGCCTGCGACCTGGTGATGCTCCAACTCATCGGCTTCGGGCTGGCGGTGGCCGTCATCCTGGACTGCACGCTGGTGCGCGCCCTGCTGGTACCGGCGGTCATGACCCTGGCGGGCGGCGCGAACTGGTGGCCCGCCTCCCGGATCCGTCGTTCCCGGGAGGCGGGCAGCGGTCCGGTCAGCCGGCCGTCGTCGTCCGGAGCGGCCGATCCGCCGTGTAGTCCTCCGGTGAGGTCCGGTCCACCCCGTCGGGGACCTTCGCCGCCTTGAACACCAGCGTCAGCACCACCGCCACCACCACGTTCAGCACAAACGCGGTCAGGCCGATATACCCCTTCTCCCCGATGAAAGGGATCAGGTTCGTATTGCCGAAGTGATCCTGCGTCGCGCTCGGCGTTTCGTACGCCCGCCATGTCCCGTACGCCATGCCGACCGCCCACCCGGCGAACAGCGCCCACCGGTGGAACCAGCGGGTGAAGAGCCCGCCCACCAGTGCGGGCACGGTCTGGAGAATCCAGATCCCGCCCAGCAGCTGGAAGTTGATCGCCACCGTCTTGTCCATGGTGAGCACGAACACCAGCGCCCCGACCTTCACCAGCAGCGAGGCGAGCTTGGACACCTTGGCCTCGTGCTCGGGCGAGGCGTCCGGTTTGATGAAGTCCTTGTAGATGTTCCGCGTGAAGAGATTGGCCGCGGCAATCGACATGATGGCCGCGGGAACGAGCGCCCCGATCCCGATCGCGGCGAAGGCCACACCCGTGAACCAGTCCGGGAATTCCTTGGCGAACAGCTCCGGAATCGCCAACTGCCCGTTCTTCACCTTGATCCCGGCCGCCACCGCCATGAATCCGAGCATGGCCAGCAGACCGAGCATCAGCGAATACAGCGGAAGGATGGTGGTGTTCCGGCGAATGACCTCACGGCTCTTGCTCGACAGCACGGCCGTCACCGAATGCGGATAGAGGAACAACGCCATCGCCGACCCGAGCGCGAGCGTCGCATACGCCCACTGCGCGTCCGGCCCGCCGACGAGCGCACCGCGCGGCTTGCCGGTGGCGGGGTTCGTGGCGGCAAAGGCGTGGCCGGCCTTGGCGAAGATGTCACCGAACCCGCCCAGTTTGATCGGGATGTAGATGATGGCCACCGTGATGACGATGTAGATCAGCGCGTCCTTGACGAAGGCGATCAGCGCGGGCGCCCGCAGACCCGAGGAGTACGTGTACGCCGCGAGCACACCGAAGGCGATGAGCAGCGGCAGGTCCTTCACGAACCAGTTCGTGTTCTCCCCGCCGCCGACACCCATGACATCCAGCACGGCCTGAATTCCGACCAATTGGAGCGCGATGTACGGCATCGTCGCCAGAATTCCGGTCAGCGCGAGCGCCAGCGAGAGCCCCTTGGACCCGAACCGTCCGCGCACGAAATCCGAGGACGTGACATACCCGTGCTTGTGCGACACCGACCACAGCCGTGGCAGGAAGGTGAACACCAGCGGATAGCACAGGATCGTGTACGGCACCGCGAAGAACCCGGCCGCTCCGCCCGCGTAGATCGCCGCCGGAACGGCGACGAACGTGTACGCGGTATAGAGGTCGCCGCCCAGCAGGAACCAGGTGACCCACGTCCCGAACGACCGCCCGCCCAGCCCCCATTCATCGAGGTTGTCGGCATTCTCCGCCCGCCGCCACCGGGCGGCGAGAAAACCCATGACCGTCACGGCCAGGAAGAAGAAGATGAAGACGGCAAGCGCCACACCGTTGACGTCGTGCTTCACCGCGGCTCACCGCCCTTGCGGTCACGCTGGTGCTTGCGTACGAGCACGTACGCAATGACCGTGAGCACGGTCGAGATGAGCACCCACAGCATCTGGTACCAGTAGAAGAACGGGATGCCGATGAAGGCCGGCGTGAGCCGGGAGTAGGAGTCCACCCACAGCATCGCGACGAACGGTATGGCGAGACAGACTCCCGCCAGTACCAGCTGTAGGGACACGGTCGGTTTGTGATGGCTCTGCGGTGGTCCTGGTTCCGACATGCGGTGACTCCGTCCCCGTGTGCGATCACGTGCGTAATGCGCAGGAAATCTAAGGGAGGGCCCCTCCGGACGTCACCCCCTGTCCGGATATCGGTATGACAACGTCATGTCGGGGAGGGGAGGTTGGGGGTCTCATCGGCACCTTGTGCCCCCGTAGGCTCACGCTCATGACACTTCGCCCCTTTGACCTGGTGATTTTCGACTGTGACGGCGTACTGGTGGACAGTGAGCCCATCTACGCGCGCGTGGACGCCGAGGTGTTCGCCGACCTCGGCTGCCCCTTCACGGAGGAGGAGATCCTCGAGCGCTTCGTGGGTGTTTCGGGAGAGGCGCTCACCGCGGCGCTGGAGGAACGGCTGGGCCGTCGGCTGGAGGAGGGCTGGTGGAAGCCGTACCAGCCTTGGTACCAGGCGGCGTTGGAAGACCTGAAGCCCGTCGACGGCATCGCCGCCGTACTGGCCGAACTCGACGTCCCGTACTGCGTGGCCTCGAACGGCGGCCACGAACACATACGCCGCAACCTGCGCACCACCGGCCTCTACGACAGCTTCGACGACCGCCACATCTTCAGCGCCGAGGACGTCGAGCAGGGCAAGCCGGCCCCGGACCTGTTCCTGCACGCGGCGCGCAGCATGGGGATCGACCCGTCACGCTGCGCGGTGGTCGAGGACAGCGTCTACGGCCTGCGGGCGGCGCGGGCCGCCGGGATGCGGTCGTTCGGCTACCACGGGGGTGGGCTGGTGCCGGTGGAGCGGATGGAGGGGGAGGGGACGGTGTTGTTCGACGACATGCAGAAGTTGCCGTTGTTGCTGGGGGCGTAGCAGGTCAGGTGCCGGATCGGGCCGCGTCCAGGGCTCAGCCACAGGCAAGTGCGACTGAGTGCTTCGCCGAAGTCGTACCGGATTTCTGCTGTGCCTGTTGCCATGGCCCGTACGGCGCTAGCGTCGGGTCCCGTGATCGTATGGCTCAATGGCACCCATGGCGCAGGCAAGACGACGACCAGTGCACTCGTGCAGCAGTTGATCCCGGATTCACGGGTGTTCGACGCCGAGAAGGTCGGCGAGACGCTCATGGACATTACGCCAGGGCTGCCCTGGACGGGCAACTTCCAGCACTGGCCGCCGTGGCGGCCGCTCGTCGTCGAGACCGCCCGCCATGTACTCGACTACGTTGGCGGCACTCTGGTGATCCCCATGACTGTCCTGGTCGAGCAGTACTGGCGCGAGATCAGCGCGGGCCTTGCCCAACATGCCATTCCAGTACGACACTTCGTCCTCCACGCCGACCAGGACACCCTCCGCGAGCGCATCGAGGGGGACACCCTTATGGGCCCCTCCCCATTCCGTCTCGAACACCTTGAGCCCTACGCCGAGGCGGCCCGCACCTGGCTGCACGGCGAGGCCGAGGTCGTCGACACCACGCACCTCACGGCCACCCAGGCCGCCCTGCAGATCGCAGAGGCCGTCAAGAGCTGAGAGATCCACCCGCCACGGGCTGCTGCCTACGCACGTACAGGCGGAGAGACGGGTATGAGCTGACCGTTTCTGTGCCCCTAAACCGTGAACTCTTCGTGTGGAACCGCGCGTTCCCATGTGGCTTCGAACGCAGACGAGCACAGCGCCACGATTGCCGGGTCCTCGCACATTTCCCCGCTTGCCGATGCGCCATCACCCGTGAAGTGATTGAACCTGACCAGTCGGTCGTCGAAGACCCAGAAGTCGTTGCCGGGCAACCTCAGGTCCGAGGCCCGCCGTCGGGGGAGCCAACGGACGGACTCACCTGCGGCAATGTTGGTGAACGTACCGCTGTGTTCGAACCTGATGTACTCGCTGACTGGTTCCGACACGATTCGCGCACGACGGATGGATACGCCCCGGCCGACGGTTTCGGACACGAGGTCCAGCCATGGGCGCCACCACGAGGCACGGTCGGTGGGGTCATGTCTGTGCCCGGCCTTCCAAGCGGCGAGGCCCGACTTCTCGTAGTCCACGGCGTACGAGTCCCGCATCTCCAGATGAACGGCCGACCGTTCGCTGCTGCGCAGCAACTCCTCAAAGCTTGGCACGCTCTGCGACATCACACGCCTCCCCGGTTCGTAACGTGTCGAATCGGCACACAATTTGATGCAACTTCGTCTCGAGGAAGCGTCGCTTTTTCGTGCGTTACGCTTCCTGATAACTGAGTCCGCCGCCCCGCAGCGGCCCGGGTCAACTGTCATCGGCGAAATCCGTGGACGACACGTGGTGTCACCTCCGCAGGGCGGCCCGCACCGCTGCTGCCCCACGCGCGGTGGTTTCGGCAGCTGTCCGATGTTCGGAGTCCAGTCGGCAGTCGCGGCAGAGCGTCTCCCCGTTCACGGGGACGAAGAGTAGCGGCTGGATGTGACTGCTGCCCTGGCACTCACGCGCCTGCGCGAGCCGTGGCGTCAACGGGTCACGTTTGACCGGCTGTTGACGCGCGATGGGCGGGACCTCGGGCATCTTGCGCACGAGCCGGTTGTGCAGCAGCGCCGCGGCGTGATGCAGGGGCTCGGGAAGCCCCGCCGTCAACGCCTCCCGTACCTCCGCGACCGAAGCCCCGCGCAGCAGCCACTCACCCACGAGCGGTGCGAGCCACTTGACCTCCTTGCCGGTCAGGCGTAGCCGCCGGTCCTGGTGCGACATGGCGCCGAGCACGAGCGCACCGCGCTCGGCGAAGGGGTGTTGGGGTTCGGGCTCGGGGTCGGGGTCGGTGCGGGAGGGCTGGGAGGGCGGGTGGTGAATGTTCCCCTTATTGGTGTTCTTAGGGGAACGGCCGACCGACCGGGGGCTCGGCCCACCGACGGCCGGTTTCAAAGGAGTCGGCCGGAAGCCGTCGCGGATCGCGGCGGCCTCGTCGGCGCTCAGCGGTACGTTCGACACGAGCTGCGTCGTGGCCCAGCGCCCGCGCGGCCCTTGGTGACGCCACTCGTGCACGTAGCCCTCGGCGGTCAACTCCCGCTTGGCGCGCTGGAATCCGTAGTTCTTGATCCCGGCGCGCTCGGCGGCGTCCGAGAGCGACAGACGTTCCGGGTCGGGGAGCGACAGCACCCATAGCAGGAGCCGGACGGCGTCCGAGCCGAGGCGTGGGTGACGGATGAGTTCGTTCGGTGCCTGGGTGAAGAAGCGCGTGGGCGCGATAACATGCGCGAGCATCTGCGGGGAGCCCTGTCTCCTGGTGGGTGTAGACCCCTGATCCGGCCCTAATCCGGCATCAGGGGTCGCTTCGTTTGCGGCACGAAGCGGCCTGATGCGGGGAACGTAACCCGGCTTCGCGTGGGTTTGGGTGGGCGTTGGGGCACTCAACACCCGTGTGGGTTACGGGAGAAGCCGGTTCGGTGACGTTACAGTGCCACCGTGGCAGAGCTGATTCCCTTTGACGAGATCACCTACCTCTTCACGGACTTCGAGCACACGGCCTGGCGCCTCGAGACCCGGCGCGGCTATGCGTCGGATCGGCAAAGCCCTAAATGGGAGCGCTTCCAGCGAGGAGAAGCGCTCGGATTCAGGCCGGATCACCCTTGGCATGCCAACGTGCGAGCACAGACGGAGCGGGGCAAGCGCTTCGAACGGGTCCGGCTCGTCGACGACCCGCCCACCGAGGGGCAGCGCTTTCTGCTGGCCAGCGGCCTGGGCAACGTCGAGGCGGGCGAGGACATCCGCAACTTGTACCGCGCGGAGGCGCAGCGCATCGGGCTGCCGGACTACGACTTCTGGTTGTTCGACTCCAGGACGGTCGTCAAGTTCGTCATCGACGACGAGGACGTCACGGTTGGAGTCCAAGTCCTGGAGGATCCCGCGACCGTCGTTCACGCCTGCCAGATCCGTGATGCGGCGTGGCATCACGCCGTGGCGACAAAGGAGTTCCGTGCCGGTGCTCATCAGCTTTGACGAGTTCGACGGGATGTTTGAGACGTTCGAGCACACGGCCTGGCGCCTGGAGACTCGTCGCACCTACCAGTCGGACGAGGAGACCGAGACCTATCGGCGCTTCACCCGGGGCGAGGACGCCGGGTACGACCTGGACGATGCCTGGTGCACATCCCGCCGCCAACAGGCCGCACTCGGCAAGCGGTTCGAGCGCGTGCGGATCGTCGACAACCCGCCCACGCAAGGCCAGCTCTACCTTCTCGACGGAGCGCGCCGTAACACGGCCGTAGGGGAAGAGATCCGCAACCTCTGGCGGACCACGGCAGAGGAGCTTGCGCTGCCGGCCGAAGATTTCTGGCTCTTCGACTCGCGTGTGGTGGCGCTACTGCACTTCGACGACACGGATCGCATGACCGGCGTAGAGCTGATCACGGAGCCGGTGCAGGTGGTCCGTTACTGCCAGGTCCGTGATGCTGCCTGGCATTACGCCGTCCCTCATGAAGAGTTCTCCGCTCGGGTAGCTTCCGGTGGGTGACCACTGATTTTCAGCGAGGACAGGATCGCCCTCGGTGCGCGGGAAGCCTGGCTGAGGGGAGTGGCGGCGCCTTCAGGTGGCTTGCGTGGTGGCGTAGTTGCTCAGGTTGAACCTGTGAGAGCGCGCACGTGTCCGTGCGCGCCGGGGCCCCGCACAGACCGGGTCAGTTGCCCGGGTGGGAGGCCGTCCAGCCGTGTTCGAGCAACGCGAAGGCCTCGTCGGCTGCGCGGCTCGGCTCGGCGTGTCGCAGGACGAGGCCGCGAGCCTCAAGGGCGAAACGAGCCAGGGCGGCGCAGCTGATGTCGTCCTCGGGGGCGCCGACAGCCTCGGCGATGGCCCGCGCCAGGGCCGCTTCGTGGCGCGTCCACATGCGGTGGGCGTAGTCGCGCAGCGCAGGAGTCTCCTGCACCATGCGCGTGAAATCGGCGAACCGCGGGTCCGTGGCATGGACGGCGAACTGGGTCTGCTTCAGCAGGATGTGCTCGCGCAGCGCCTGCGGGATCGACTTGCCGGGGGTGCGGTCGCGCACGGCGGCGACGAGCGCTGCCTCCAGGTCGTCGTCCTGGTCGAAGACCAGGGCTTCCTTGCCGGAGAAGTGCTTGAACAAGGTGGTTACCGAGACGTCGGCGGCGTCGGCGACGTCCTTGACGCCGACCTGGTCATAGCCGCGGTCTAGGAAGAGCTCGAGTGCGGCGTCGGCCAGGGACTGGCGGGTCTGGGCCTTCTTGCGCTCGCGGCGCCCGGTCGGTTCGGTCACTCGCCCACCGTACCTCAGAGTGGAGCGACTGTGAAAGTTTAGTCGTTGCACTTATTTGGTGGGTGTGCTTTCTTGGTGAGGCCGGACCTCCCAGCGGCTCACCCATCTCCCGAGGGGGACTCCCATGAACTCTGCTCCTGAACCCCGCATCGCGATTGTCGGCGCCGGCCTCGGCGGCCTCACCTGCGCCCGAGTCCTGCAGCAACACGGCCGCTCCGTCACCGTCTTCGAACGCGAGGCCTCCGCCGACGCCCGTCCGCAGGGCGGCACCCTCGACCTGCACGCCGACACCGGCCAGGCCGCCCTGCGTGCGGCGGGGCTCCTCGACCGGTTCCAAGCCCTCTCCCGCCCCGAAGGAGAGGAATGGCGCGTGCTCGACTTCACCAACGCCGCCCTCCTGGCGCATGAGGGGCCTTCCGCCGCCGGCGGCCGCCCGGAGATCGACCGAGGCCAACTGCGCGGGCTGCTCCTGGACTCGCTCACCGAGGGCACGGTGCGGTGGGACCACGCCGTCACCGGGGTCACCCCGCTGACGGACGGCACCTGCCGGCTGCTCTTCGGTGACGGCACCGCCGAGGACTTCGACCTGGTGGTCGGCGCCGACGGCGCCTGGTCGCGCGTCCGCCCGGCCCTGTCGGATGCCGCACCCGGCTACACCGGTGTCACCTTCGTCGAGACCGGATTCGACCACTGCGACACCCGCCATCCCGACCTCGCGCGGCTGGTCGGCAACGGATCGATGCTGGCGAAGGGCGTCGGCAGGTCCCTGGTCGCCCAGCGCAACAGCAACGGCCACATCCGCGCCTACATCGCGCTCCGCGCGCCGGAGGACTGGCACATGGCTGCCGGTATCGACCTCGACGACCAGCGGGCTGTGCGGACACACCTGCTGAGGATGTTCGACGGCTGGGACGAGAGCCTGCGCTACATCCTGCGGAACGGCGACAACGGGTTCACCAACCGGTCCCTCTTCGTCCTGCCCGCCCCGCACACCTGGGAGCACGTTCCCGGTGTCACGCTGCTCGGCGATGCCGCGCACCTGATGCCCCCGGTTGGGCTGGGTGCCAATCTCGCCATGCTTGACGGCTCCGACCTCGCCCACGCCCTCGTCACCGAATCCAGCGTCGACGACGCCGTCCGCGCCTACGAGAGCATCATGCTGCCGCGCTCGATCGAGGCCGCGACGGGCAGCGCGCAGGGGCTCGACCACCTCGTTCCCGCGACGACCTCCTGAGCCGAGTGCGGCGTCGGTCCCGGAACGACGCCGCCCTTGGGTCAGCCGGCGTCGCGCGGCACGAAGCGGAATGCCAGCACGGCGGCAGCCAGGAATCCGCATCCGCCGATGGCCATGGCGATGTGCAGCCCCGGAATGAATTGCCCGGCGGCCAGCGTGCCGAAGAGCGCGACGCCAATGGAACTGCCCATCTGCCGCGCGGTATTGAAAGCGGCGGACACCACCCCGCCGAGCTCCGGGGAAGCGGATTCCATGATGGCGGCGGTGGCGGTCGGCATGGTGAACGCCATCCCGAAACCGGTCACCGCCATGGGCCCGGCGAGGACGGCATAGGACGTACCGGCGTCGGCGAGCAGCCAGCCGAGCAGCCCCACCGCCCCGATCAGGGGCCCGGTCACCAAGGGCAGGCGCGGGCCGGTGCGTGCACTGACCCGTCCGGCCAGGGCCGAGGCCACCGTGCCGAAGGCCGCGGCGGGGAGGATCGCGGCGCCGGTCCGCAGGGCGTCGTAATGACGGACGTCGTGGAAATAGAGCGGGGCGAGGAAGAGCATTCCGTAGAACCCCATGTTGAGCAGCACGCCAATGGCCGCACAGGCGGAGAAGCCGCTGTTGCGGAAGAGCCCGAGCGGCAGCATCGGCCATCGTGACCGCGCCTCGAGATACAGGAACGCCGCGGTTCCGATGACGAACGCGCCCCAGGAGGCGAGGACAAGCGGATGCGTCCAGCCGCGCGGCCCGGCCTCGTTGAGCCCGGTCGCCAGCCCGGCCAGGCTCACCACGGCGGCGGCCTGGGCAGGAACGTCCAGCCCCGAGCGCGCTGCCGATTTCGGCGGCGACGGTACGTACTTGACGGTCAGAGCCACCGCGGCAATTCCCACCGGCAGATTGACGAAAAACACCGTCCGCCAGCCACCCGGGCCCGAGACGAGCACACCTCCGAGCACCGGTCCCGCTGCAGCCGCGAGCGCCGAGACCGCGCCCCAGATGCCGAACGCGCGTGCCCGCGCCGCCCTGTCCGTGTACGCGGCACGCAGCAGCGACAGCGACGCGGGCACCATCAGCGCTGCCCCCGCGCCCTGCACCAGCCGGGAGAGGACGAGCCCGGCCGGCGAGAATGCCGCACCGCACGCGACGGACGCCCCGGTGAAGACAATCAGCCCGCTCACGAACACGGCCTTCGTACCGCGCCGGTCACCCAGCCCACCACAGAACAGCAGCAGTGCGGCGAATACGAGCGTGTAGCCGTCAACGATCCATTGCAGCCCGGAAACTCCGGTATGCAGTCCTGTGCTGATGGCAGGCATGGCGACGGTCACCACTGTCGCATCGAGAATCACCATGAAGTAGCCCAGGCATATGGCCAGCAGTGGCAGTCGTGCAGCTCCGCGATGAATGGTGGGCGGTGCCGCAGGGGGCGTCGTTGTGAGCATGGTGGGGAGTGTGTCGCCGTTCCGGTACGGCGCTCGGCGAAGCGTTTTCGACGTACACGTTTCGCCGGGCACCGAAATATCCACCGCATACGCTGACGCCCATGCTTCTCACCACCGACACGGAGGCGGACATCGCCCATGTCGCGGCGGCCATAGGCGACCCGTCACGCGCGAAGGTGCTCCTCGCACTGGCCGGCGGCGACGCCCTGCCCGCCAGCGCCCTCGCCGCCGAGGCGGGAGTCGGCAACTCGACCATCAGCGCCCACCTCACCAAGCTCCGCGCGGCGAAGCTCCTCACCGTCGAGCACGACGGCCGCCACCGTTACTACCGTCTCGCCTCGACGGACGTCGCCCGTGCCCTCGAACAACTCGCCTTGATCGCCCGCCCATTGCCCCCACCGAACTCGCTGGTCGGCGACCATCGCACCAAGGCCCTCCTCCGAGCCCGCCTTTGCTACGACCACCTGGCGGGCCGGCTCGGCGTCTCCCTCATGAGCGCCCTCCAGGACCGCGACATCCTGGTGGCCGACTCGACGCCCGACCCCGCCTACCGGCTCACACCGCGCGGCACACGCGAACTGACCGACCTGGGCGTCGACTTGGAACACGTCCTGAGCCGCCGCCCCGCCGTCCGCTACTGCGTCGACTGGGCCGAGAAGCGTCACCACCTCGCGGGCGCCCTGGGCGGCGCGCTCACGGCGCGCATGTTCGCCCTGGGCTGGCTGCAGCGCGGGAAGCATCGCCGTGTGGTGCGCGTGACGGATGTCGGCCGCGAGCGGCTGGGGGAGGTGTTCGGTGTGAAGTCGTAGGTAGAAGCACAGGTCGGCAACACACGGCGGAGACGGTTGGAGAACACGCATCGTGTCCGGGCGAGCAGATCACGAAATCGCCCGCGCCGACTGATCTCTGGTCTTTGGCCGACGGCGTTTCGCGGTAGCGGCTCGATGCGCACCTGCGCCGGATCACTGAGGTATGCGACGAGCTTCTCAGGGCGGTAGCGGCCGTCCTTGTCGTAGCGGATCTTCGCCGACTCCTCCAGGGCTTCGAACCCGCGCGGGCCGTCGTTGCCGATGGGCCGGTGGTAGGCCGGCAGCAGGCGGTACAGGCATTTCCGCGAGTTGTGCAGTTTGCCCAGCGGATTGGGGTGCACCTGGAAGTCCGTCCTCGTGGCAGGGACCATCCGCTCAGGGCCGGCGGCGTTCAGCACCTCGCCGTCGAACTCCAGCTTGTACCGTTCGGCCTGTTGGACCATCCACAGCAGGGCCAAGTCGGACAGCGACGTGTCCGAAAAGCCGCCGCCCACGTCGCAGTGCGAGCCACTGAACCACACCTGCTTCAGCTCCTGGCCCTTGGCCCCAGGCTGCTGCTCCCACAGCGTCGGCTTGAAGGGCGGGCGCTCCTCGTCGATGGCCAGCGCCTGGAACGCGCCGTCGACCCGGCGGCTGAGCTTGGTGTCATGGAACCTCGAGGACCTGTTGAACAGGTACAGCAGCGGAGTCGCCCAGCGCCCGCCCAGCCGGGGGATACCGAGCGATCCCACCGTGTCCCACACCCCGATGAACCTGATCCGCGGCTCGTGCGCGTACGCCCGCCGGAACAGCACGGACGCGACCCCGCTCGGCTCCTCCAGCCGGTCCCGGTACAACGCCCACGCCTGCTCGAGCCGACCCGCGTTCTCCCGCCGCAATACTCCGCAGTTGCGGATCAGCCCGGCCAGACTCCGAGCGGTGAACGCACCCCGGCTGAACCCGAACAGATACAGCTCGTCCCCCGGCTCGTAGTTGTCCACCAGGAACCGGTACGCGTCGACCACGTTCCGCGACAGCCCCCACCCGAACGCCCCACCCGACAGCCGGTCCCACCAGTGGGTGCCGACCCCCGGGTGGTAGTACACGCGCTGTTCCGTGCCCCTCGAACCCCGGGGCAGGATCGCCAGCGCCACCTTGGTGACATTCGTCTTGTCGCGCCGGTCCGGCTTGTCCCACGTCCCGTTGCAACACACGACCAAGCGCTTGACCATGCCGTCCCTCCCCACCCGAGGGAGATGCTTCTCCTCCCCACGCTAGAGCCCTCTCGAAGGCACCGCACCGCGGTGTAACGGCCCTGGGGCATCAGGACGGCGAAGGCTGCGGCGGGGCGGGCATGATCAGGAATCGAGCACTGCGGCGACGGCCTCGATCTCGACGAGCTGGTCCTGGTAACCGAGCATGGTGACGCCCATCAAGGTGCTGGGGACGTCGTGGTCACCGAACGCGTCCCGCACCACTTCCCACGTGGCCACCAGGTCCTCCCGTCGAGCTGATGCGACGAGGACCCTGGTGCTGATGACGTCCTGGAGGGTCGCGCCGGCGGCCGTGAGGGCAGTCCGCATGTTCTCGATGGCTTTCGTCGCCTGGCCCGCATAGTCCCCGACTGCTGCCGTGGAGCCGTCGTCGTTCAGCGGGCACGCCCCGGCCAGGAAGATCAGCCGAGACTCGGCGGGCGCCGTGACCGCATAGGCGTACTCGGCCACGTCGGAGAGGGAAGTGGAGCGGATCAAGGTGATGGCGCGGGCCAAGGTCGTCGGGTCCTTTCGCGTCGGGTGCGGGGCGCGGACATCCGCCGAGTGCGGCTGGCTCACGCGGACCTGAACGGATGGGCCGGGAGCGCCCGTCACTGACGTGTGCCGGATGGAACAAGCGGGCGACGGGGTAGGCCAATACGGGGGATCGGGGGACGTGCCAACCACGAGGAGAGCATCATCGCCGACATGACCGACACCCCGTGCCCCGGCCCGCACCACTTCTGCAAAGGGTGCAGAGGCAGGGGGATTTGCGACGGCCCGACGCTCTACGTCAGCGGGTCCGGCCTGGCCGGCGAGATGATGGCGGCCCACAAGTGCTTCGCATGCCACGGGCGAGGGTTCTTCTGCAAGGCGACCCCACTGTGCGACGAAGACCATGAGAGCGGCACGCACGTCATCGCGCCGGACGCCGTGCCGCCCGTTTGACGCGCTTCAGTCCTGGCTCGCGTCCTCCGGAAGCAGGGGGAACAGGCGGGTGATGAGTGCGACCGGGCGGGCATCGTCGGGCCGGGCCAGCGGCCGTTGTTCGCGGTTCTGGTAGGGAGCCAGCACCCGTTGGATGGAGGCGGCGACGCGGCGCATCTCCTCGGGGGTGAGGTAGGCGACGGCGCTGAACGCTTCGTCCTCGCGCCACTCCGGCGGCGCTTCGGCCCGGCGGTCGAGCCACCGCTGCCAGCTCTCGTCCTCCAGGCCGCGGGCCAAGTCGCCGAAGTCGTCGGCAGGAGCTGCGGAGTTCGGCTGACGCAGGCGCCAAGGGCGGGCGCGGCCCCCGCCGCGGGGCGCTTCTTCGATGTGGCCGTGGCGGGCCAGCTGCCGTAGGTGGAACGAGCAGAGGCCGGAGCTCCAGCCCAGGCGGTCAGCCGCTTCGGTTGCCGTGACGGTGCCGACTTCGGCGAGCAGGTCCAGCAGGGCGGTGCGGACCTCGTGCTCACGCAGTCCTTCACCGGCCTCGATGTCTTCTTCAGTCACTTTGCAAAGTCTGCTACTTTGCAAAGCGCCGCGCAAGGAGCCGCGCAAAGAGGGGAAGACTGCGATGTCCGTTCAGGGGTCAGTGCGCCGGATCACGGTGGTGGGGGAGGAGGTGCTCGACCGTCCGTGCCGGGAGGTGACCGAGTTCGGTACGCCGGAGCTGTCGGCGCTGATCGACGACATGTTCGTGACCATGCACGTGGCGGATGGCGCCGGCCTGGCCGCCAACCAAGTGGGCGTCGATCTGCGGCTGTTCGTGTACGACTGCCAGGACGACGACGGCGTCCGGCATGTCGGCCACGTCATCAACCCGGTACTCGACCTCCCCGAACCGGGCGACCGGCGGCTCATCGACGAGTACGAGGGATGCCTGTCCGTGCCGGGGGCCGGTATGGTCGTGCCGCGTACCGACCGTGCTGTGGTGCGGGGATACGACAAGGACGGCAATCCCGTCGTGATCGAGGGAACGGGGTACTTCGCCCGCTGCCTGCAGCACGAGACCGATCACCTTTACGGTCGGCTCTACATCGACCGCCTCTCCAAGCGCGACCGCAAGGACGCGCTTCGGCAGATGGCCGGCCGCCGCGACGAGGTCTTCGCTCAACGCGCCGAAAGGGCCGCGGCTTTGGGTGGATGAGCTGTCGTCATCAACGGATGCTGAGCCGCAGTCCGCGGAAGAAAGCCCGGATGTCGTCGATGAGCAGGTCGGGCTCCTCCATCGCGGCGAAGTGACCTCCCCTGTCGAACTCCGTCCATCGGACGATGTTGTTCGTGCGTTCCGCGATGTGACGCAGGGCGATGAAGTTCTCCTTCGGGAACGCCGCGAACGCGGTGGGTGTCGACGAGGGCTCGGGCGGGGTGCCCCAGTAGTCGGCGTGGGTGCGCTCGTAGTAGATCCGAGCTGAGGAGCCTGCGGTCCGCGTCAGCCAGTACAGCATCACGTTGGTCAAGAGGTGGTCGCGTTCGACGGCGTCCTCCGGCCGGTCGTGCGAGTCCGTCCACTCCTTGAATTTCTCGGCGATCCAGGCGAGTTGGCCCACCGGGGAATCAGTGAGGGCGTAGGCGAGGGTCTGCGGGCGGGTGGACTGGATATCGGCGTAACCCTGCTTGTCACGGTTCCAGGCCTGCAACCGTTCCCAGGATGCCACGGTGCGCTCGCGCTCGGCCGGGCTGAGCCCGGCCAGCTCTTCGTCGGCCGGCTCGGCTGTTGCCCCGGCGCCGGGGATCAGGTTCAGATGGACGCCGATGACCTGGTCCGAGCGGATGCGGCCGAGCTCGCGGGAGATGGCCGCGCCCCAGTCGCCTCCCTGCGCGCCGTAGCGCTCGTACCCCAGGCGCCGCATCAGTTCGCCGAAGGCCGCGGCAACGCGCCGGTATTCCCAGCCCGTCTCCCGCGTGGGGCCCGAGAGCCCGAAGCCCGGGATGCTCGGCAGCACCAGATGGAACGCGTCGGCGGGGTCGCCACCGTGAGCCCGGGGGTCGCTGAGAGGGCCGGCGATCCGCTCGAACTCCGCGATGGAACCGGGCCAGCCGTGCGTGATGACCAGAGGTGTGGCATCCGGTTCCGGAGAACGGATGTGGGCGAAGTGGATGTCCGCGCCATCGATCGTGGTCATGAACTGCGGCCACTGGTTCAGTCGGGCCTCCGCAGCCCGCCAGTCGTATGCGTGCCGCCAGTAGAGGGCGAGCTCTTTGAGGTAGTCGCGCGGGACGCCGTAATCCCAGCCGACGCCGGGCAGTTCATCCGGCCACCGGGTGTGGTCGAGGCGGTAGTGCAGATCCTCCAGATCGCTGTCCGGAATTGCGATACGGAACGGTCGGATGGACGCGTCGGGCAATGTCGTCATAGCGGTGCAGCATAGGCATGGTCACGCGTTTGGCCGACGGCACGTCAGCGGTGAGTTGGAGCGCGTCGATTAATAACGTGCAACCTCGTGGGGTCGGTTGTCGTTGTCCTGGTGTGGGTGTGTCTGGGGACGTGGGCAGTGCGCTGGCGGTGAAGTTCAGGGAGCTCTTCCCTCATCTCGATGAGCGGCAGCGGCGGTTGGTGATAGGAGCTGAAGCGCGGGCGCTGGGGCATGGAGGGATGAGGGCGGT
>NZ_JBTHHU010000016.1:0-152218 GCF_059089585.1 Streptomyces sp. SX-6
ACCGCCCTGCGGACGGGACCTGAACGATGGCAGCAACGGAGCGGCCAGTTCCCACAACCCGTCAGGAACCAGCCGCCGCGAAAGATCAACACTCACAAGCGACCATGATGCCGCACGTCACCACAGCGCCACGTGAGACATCCTCTAAGGAAAGGCTGGCGTCCATGCGCGTCTACGCGGCCTACAAGCAGGACGGAACTATCCTCGCCCTTGCGAAAATCGAAGAGAATCCCACTGGCGGCATTGCCTGCCGACCAGTCCCCGGAGATGGTCGGCTTGTAGCCGATGTAGCCGTACCTGAGCAATTCGTCGACCGTCCCCTGTCTCATCTACTCAAGAGCCTCCGTGTAACGGAGGGGCCAGAGGGCGTGAGGCTCACCTCCCTGTAGCGATTGAGTCCCTGAACAGTGCGCAGGAGAAGGCCTCCAGCCGCACCTGGTCGGGGAGGGACTAACCAACTTCGTTCGACGGCCCGCACTCGCGGGCCTTTTCTCGAGGGAGCGCACAGCCCGTCCGTGAACCCGTCGTTGAACGCATCCACGCTCACGCGCTCAACCGCATGCCGCTTGCCCTGCTCACCCATGGCGAAGCCGACCGTGCCACCACCCAGAGCCAGCACCACGCCAGCCATCACACCGGCCACGAAACGAGCGCGAAGGTTCTTGAACATGTCCACCCCTAGGTATCCAGTCGTCCGCCCTACAGGCGGACAACACAGCCGTTTCGCTGGTGCTGCCACCCACCTGAATGAGGAGCACCCAGTTCGTTAGTTAGACAGCCCCGCAGCATCGTGCCCACGGGACGCACACAGCGGCCCGCCACATTCAATGCGACAAGACCACGATCCATTTCTCTTGCACATTCCAAATCCCGCAATACCCAATTCACTGTGAACCGGATCGCGGACATGCCCGAATAGCCAAAACAGCCACACAATATCCGTGTACAACCATTGATTTATTTCCCCTCCCGTGATACAAATACACCCGGGGGTAATGCCTAGAAAGAAAGAAAAAGGACCCACCGGGGGTGCCTCTTTCCGACCGTGTGCGGGTATCAAACTTTCAGAGCCTCTGAGTGCCCGCCTGGCGGACGAACACCCTGGTCAACCCACACGGGGCCCTCCGGGGCTTAAAAACGCCTCACAGGGGTCTTCCGGGACCTTTTTCGAGGCTTGAAAGCTTCAGTCGGCCTTCTAGCGGTGAATTAGTGGCCTCTCGAGGGTCACAGATGTGCCCTCGGTCACACTTCTAGCCTTCGGCGTGCGGTTTCAAGGCCGATCACACCTACTTAATTAGTGCCGGGGGATATATGCCCCCGGCCCCTGACCTGATCTATCTACCCCTACCCTCCCCCTCCAGGGGGGAGGGTAGGGGTAGTGAGTGAGTGGTGAGGTAGTGAGAGTAGTCCCCCCATAGGGGGAAGGTAATCCTCTTAATTAACCCCTCTACCTCTATTTCCTTGAGGGTAGATATCTCATCACCGGCCCTTGAGGGGCCTATCAAACAAACTCAGAAGCTCTCTGATGCTCATTTACTTGTTGTGCCATAAAGCAGAGAGGCCCCCCATGATGTGGGAGGCCTCTCGGTGTTCAAGTAGGTCAGTGGGCCTTGGTGAAGGCTTCGCGGATCTCGGCCGGCACTCGGCCTCGTTCACTCACGTTGTAACCGCTCTCCTTGGCCCAGGCCCTGATCTTCGCCGTGTCCTCGGAGGGAGGAGCGATGCGACCTGCCGACCGCTTGCCCCTGCCCTGCTTGCGGGCAGCGTTCATGAAGGGGCCCATCGCCTGAAGCATCTGCTCGTACGAGTCAGGGTTCAGGTCAATCTCGTACGCCACACCGTCCAGGGAGAAGGTGTGCGTCTGCGCCTCCTGGGTCTCTTCGCCCGTGAGACACCTCAGGCGCCTTACGTGTCAAGCGGCTGCGATGAGCGGGACGGGGAAGGCGGTGTGTTCTTCGAACAGCTTGCGGTGCTGGAGGCAGTGGTAGAGCTGTCCGAGCATGCGGTTGAAGAGGTTGCGCTGGGCGGCGGCATGCCAGTCTCCATGGTCGTCTCGGCGCCGCCGGTAGTGGGCCTTGGCGCCGGGCGAGGCGGTGATCGCGGCGAAGGCCCAGAGGTAGCCGGTGTGGTTGAGCCGGTCGTTCTTCACCCACCTGCGGGTGATGCTCGACTTCTTTCCGGAGGCTCTGGTGATGGGCGAGGCGCCGGCGTATGCCTTCAGGCCGCGGGCATCCGCGAAGCGGGTCCGGTCGTCCCCGATCTCGGCGAGCACCCGGGCGCCGAGCTGAATGCCGAGGCCGGGGAAACTGAGAATGATCTCAGCGTCCGGGTGCTGAGGGAAAGCCTCTTCGACCGCCTCGGCGAGATCGTCGGTTGCGGTGCAGGCGGCCTCCAACTGGACCAGAAGCGCAAGCATTTGCTTGCCCAGCGCGTCCTCGACCAGCAGTGGCTGGTGGGCCCATTCGCAGCGGAAGACGTCACGGAGCCGCTGGGCCTCGGCCGCGATGCCCCGCTTGCGGCCGGCCCGCTTGAGCACGGCCTCCAGCTGCGTGCGGGTCAGCCGCGCGGCCCGGATCGGCGTCGGGGCCGTCTTCAGGAGTTCTCGGGCCTCCGGTCGGCACAGTCCGTTGCGCCAGGGCTCGAAGGCCGCCAAGGCGGACGGGTAGTACTCCCGCAGCAGTGAACGAAGCTGGTTGGACAGCTGCTGGCGATTCCATAAGGAGTCCTGTTGAGCGCGGGCCAGGACGGCGACAGCCCGGCCCAGGTCACTGTCGTCGGGCAGCGGTCGGTGTGCGTGCATGTCGGTGCGCAGGATGTTCGCGAGCACCAGGGCGTCGCCGGGGTCGGACTTCTTGCGCGAGACCGAGTGCCGGTCGCGATAGCGGGCGGCGGCCATCGGGTTGATCGCGAAGACCTTCCGCTTGCCGGTCCGTAGAACCGCCACGATCAGGCCCCGCGAGGTCTCGATCGCGACCGGGATCGGGTTCGCCTCGCTGTCGCCGTACTCGACAAGCAGGTCCAGCAGGATCTTGTAGCCCGCGGCATCGTCGGTGATGTGCCGCTTGGCCAGTAACCGGCCGCTGTCGTCGACCAGGGCGACGTCGTGTGTACGCTCGGCCCAGTCGATGCCGCAGTAGATCAAGAGTTCCTCCCCATGGTGTAGTTCGCGCAGGTCACGAGCTCATGCGGGCCACGCAGCGACCTAATCCCAGGACTCAGCGCAAGAGCCGGTCCGCCACCTCAGTAGCCGTTCGTGGCACCAGCTCACCCCAGGGGCCTCGGTCTAGCCGGGAGCTCGGACGGCTCGGGCTTCTCAAGAGGTCACCATGCAGCGGGCTCGCACCACCAACACCAACGAGTGATCTCGGTAACGGTGTTGACGCCCGAAGGGGCCGGATGCTGCCGCTCTGTGGAAAGGGCTTCCCGACCAGGCGTTTACTGGGCATCCATCCGGCGCCCACGGGCGCCAACACTCATCACCGCACCGTGGTGAACCGCGCGGGCGCCGGGCGCCGCGCGGTCTGCCTGGAGGTATCAGGGCACTGTCAGCGTCAGGCGTCCGTCCGGCGCCCACGCAGCTCACCACGAAACACAAGCCGACCGGCCACGAAGGCGCCGGGCGCCGCCGCTCTAGCACAAGGCGTCGACGCCGGGTCTAGCAAAGGCATTCGCCCGGCACCCACCCGACCAGCAGCTCGTTTCCGGTGGTGACGACCTCGAAGACACCGAACGGCGCCGCTCTCACGGAAGGCTTGGAGAGCCGAGTCGTATGCGGGCATCCGCTCGACGCCCACGTGGTCGCCACCACAAGCACCAGGACCTCGCACCGCTCTGCAGGAAGGCATGGCCTGCCGGGCTGAAACAAGATGTCAACGCCCCAGTACTCGAACAGATCCGAAGAGCCAGAGCCTCGTCGACCTGCTGCTACTAGGGGATTAGGTCGTCTGTGTAGATAGTGATGATCTTTTGTGCCATGCGGGGAGTCTAGGGGCCCCTGGGCAGGCCATGGGCCCTCGGCAAGCTTGTCCCGGTTGCTGCCTGATGAGCATGCAGGGCCCCCACCCGCCAGCCTGCCGTATGGTGGCTGCGGCAGGCCCTTCCACGAAGGCGGAAGCAGCAGCATGTCAAAGCTTATTTCGCTCTCCGGCGACGTGACGTCGACCGAGTTTGCATGGTTTGCAACGCGTGGCCTGTTCGAGCCCGTCGGGGAGTTCATCCTCCAGCGGATCGAGGACGACGCCCTTCGGGAGGACGTCTATGCCTCGATGATGTCCGGCTACATCTTTGTCGAGGAACTTCCCGACCAGGTGCGGCGCAAGGTTCTGTTGGTGCTTCGGGACGAACTTCCGAAGTTCGTCGACACCGTGCTGTACCCGCCGCCACTGGACGAGAAGAACCTTGAGCCGATCTTCGCCGAGCGAGCGAAGAAACTGGCTCGCATGGCGGCGAGGCAACTGGAGAGCGACGCATCCCACTGATCCGCAGGGTCGCAGCCTCAAACTCACAGTTGCTGCCTGTCCTGGTGATGGTTTTCCTGCCTGCTCGAGCAGGCCAAAGTGTGGGAGTGGGCGCCGGCCATGGGTACGGCGACGACAAACAGGTCCTCGTGACGGAGGAGGATCCGCGGGACTGCCCGCCGGCTTCGAGAAGCTCGTCGTCACCGTCTGATGGACATGAAGGAGCCCCGGCCCGCTGATGGCAGGTCGGGGCTCCGGCCGCTGGCCCAGGAGGGGCCTGCTGGGGTCACTCAGTGCTGTCGTGCTCCGTCGGGACGACGAACCCTCTCACCCGCCGGTCGGTACCTTCGCGAGCGGCGAGAGCTCGGGCTTTCCGCATCGCCTCAACGAGGTCGGCATACCTGGGGTCGATCCATTCCACTGGCCCACTGCCCCTTCCGTTTCGGAGCAGCGTACGCCGCCCTCAGCCCTGGGGCTTGGGGATGATGACGATCGGGCCGCCGTCGTCAGAGTGCTGGCAGTTTGCCGCCACGGCCAGGGCCAGGCCTTCCGTAGGACTGCCCCACAGTTCCGCATCGACCGAGAACCCCGCCTCCTCGATCAGAGCCGTGGTGCGTTCGATGACCGCGACGTCGTAGCGACCTGGGTCGGGACGCTCCGGCGTGTGATGGACGAACAGCCCCAGACGATCGCACAGCGTGCCGTACGTCCGGGTGTGAAGGATCAGGGCGTGCCAGCCCTCGTCCACTGTCCTCGACGGCACGAGGCCCGTGTTGGGGAACCTCGCTGCCGTGGCCATGAACTTCAGGGCCTCGTCGACGACACGGCCCGCGGTCTCTTCCGACATGTCGGAGTTGTTGTCCATGACGGTGGCCCGAACAGCGCCGTACACGTCACCGAGCAGTGTGCGCACATCGGTCACCAGGGCCGGCTCGGAAGCCTGCCCAGGCGTCAAAGGAACAGTCATGTTGCCCCTCTTCCTCGTGGTGGAGTGACTGTGCGATGACAGGTGTACCGAGGCCGAGCGGGCCCGCGCGGCGACCGTCAAGGCGTCATATCGGGGTCAGTGACCGGTCAAATCCACTGCCCCACTGACGCCCGGAGCCGTACTGTCGAAGACGTGGCCGAGCCCAACGCGATCTTTCGTGCTGTCAGGATCAGCCTGCGCATGTCGCAAGACGACCTGGCCCGCGCCATACGCCAGGCCGGGAAGGAGGTTGGCGAACCAAACGACTGTGCAAAGCGCAATGTGCAGCGGTGGGAGTCGGGGGCAGTTCTGTGCCCTCGGCCTGTGTACGCCAGGGCCATAGAGCGCGTCACGGGCCTTCCCGTCGAGGCCCTGGGATTCACGCTGCCTATGCCGGGCAGCCACGGAGCAGCGCAACGAGAGGCGGTAGAGGTGGGAGCCACAACAGCCCCAGGAGGTGCTGTCCCCATGACCAAGCACAACGAACACGGCATCCTGTCGGGCATCTGGCTGTCGCGGTACGAGTACCACTCATCAGGCCGCGGAGCCGACTTCACCGGCGAGCACTTCGTTGTCGTTCTCCAGCACGGCAACAAGCTCACTGCGCGATCTCTCCCGGAGGGGTCCTCCAATCCCAACTCCCCGCTGACCATGGACCTGACCGTGGATGGGAACGTCGTCACCGGAACATGGCGCGAGGAGACGGCCCGGGATGGCTACTACGCTGGCGCTGTCTACCACGGGGCGATTCAGCTGCTGATCGAGCCCACGGGCCGGAAGATGGCGGGGAAGTGGGTCGGCTTCGGCAAGGACTTCGATGTGAACACGGGGCCCTGGGAACTGACCTTCAAGGACGCGTCCACTGCCAAGGCCACCATGGACGCCTACAACCGCAAGCCCTGACCACAGGACGCTCATCGTCACCGTCTGACGGACGTGAAGGAGCCCCGGCCGGCTGATAGCAGGTCGGGGCTCTGTTCGTGCCCTTCGGTCTCTCTGCCTGACATGCCAAACCCGCCGCCCCGAAGGGGGTGGAGCGGCGGGCGTCGTAACGTACTTCGGGTAGTCAGGAGTGGTCAGGCGGTGCCGAACTCTCCGGCTTTGACGCCTGCCACGAAGGAAGAGAACGCGTCCGCGGGGAAGTCCATGACGGGGCTGTTCGGGTCCTTGGAGTCACGGACGGGGACGATACCGCGCGTGGTGACAAGGTTGGTGGCGACCTCGAGGCAGTTGCCGCCGTTGTTGCTGTGGGAAGACTTGAACCAGCGGGGGGAATCGGTCGTCACGGTGTGCCCTTTCGTACCTGCTCGATCATGGCCACAGATGCCGCCTGCGACAGCGCTTCGGCCTGTAGCTGATGGTAGGCCGTCAACATGGGCACTACCGAGGTACCCTCTCGGTCTAGGTTTCCTTGAGCTTGGGACTCGGTGTAACAGATCAAGGACCGGTCCGGCAACGTCAAGAGGTTGACGGGCAGGTCAAACGTACGAAGCTCGCCTATCACATACGGCGCTACCTGTAGCAGCGTGTTCGGTAACTTGGCGAACTCGACCAGACGCGCCAACTGGGCGTCCATGACAGCGATCCCACCGACAGTACGACGGATGCAGCTCTCATCCATCGTCACAAACACCATGGGTGGCTGGGGCCGTACCAGTGATGCTTGTCGCTCCGCCAGGAACGAGACGCGCTCCTCTGCTTGTTCGGGTGTAATGGCGCCCCGCCGCACGGCGCTATCAGCCAGCACCCGCGCGTACTCGGGTGTCTGCAACAAGCCAGGGATGATCCCGATCTCATACAGCCGGATCTCTACGGCCCGGCCCTCGTACTTCACGTACTCCGGGAACCCCTCCAGCAGCGCACCGTGCTTGATCTCGCGGTACTGACGCTCGAATGCGTCTGCTGTGCCCACAAGGCCGAAGGCCTTGTCTGCGCTACGCGAGAATCGAAGAGTCGGAGGCTTCCGACCAGTTTCAACTGCCGAAATATGCACACTGGAATACTCCGTGCGCGCGGCAAGGTCGTCTTGGGTCCAGCCGCGAGACTCCCGCAAGCTGCGTAAACGCGCCCCGTAGGCTGCTTGAGGCGACGCATCTGGGTTCAACTCCTTGCGATTCAAGGGCCGTTCGCCAACCTTTCGTTCTCTTCCAACAGCTTGAAGGGTGCCCTGGCGTGGGTCACGCTGAACCTCCCCGGTAGTAGAAGCGCTACGGAGAGGAGCAGACGTGAGCGTGAACTCACCTGACTGTAAAGGCCGTCGGCGCAACATCGCGAACGCGGCCAGCGGCTTACCTGATCAGGTGCATGTCGTCCTCTACGCCTGCATCGACGACGAGCGAGTCGCCAAAGAGGTGTTGGCGTATCTCTGCGCCGATGCCGAGGCCCGCGGCCGGTTCGTGCGCGCCATGTACTACGACGTGGCACCCCTGACCAGCATCCGGACCGACCGGAGGAACTGGTACAAGGCCGAGCGTCTGCTGAGGACCCAGCAGGTCACGGGGCTCGTTGCCCGGAGCGAGGACGAGATCGCCTACTCGGACCTGGGCAAGCTGCACTTCCGGGAATGGATGCTCGCGCTGCCTGCCTTCACCACTTACGTGGGGGAACCGTCGCCTGAGTCACCGGCCGGGGAGTCCCCGTCGGAGGTCATCCGATGACCTACAGCAGCAGTTTGCCGTCCACGAAGATGACGATGCGGGTGTCGCGGAACAGCGGGCGGACCTGGGGGCCGACCATTCACGTGTCGGCGGCCAAGGAGGCCAAGAACGATCAGGTGAGTTGCCGCTGGTCGCCCTGCAAGTGCGCGCGGTGCGTCGAGGAAGAGGGCAAGGAGCGTCAGGCGTCGAATCGGCCGCTGCGTGCTCTGCCGGGGGGACGCTCATGATTCCCCGGCCTCGGCCGCATACGGGCGGGCCGCGCATCAACTGGGCCGCTCAACCGGCGCTCCCGTGCCCCGTGTGCGGGCGCTTTAGCCGCTTGATCGGTGCTGCCGAGCGGAGGGGCAGCCACGAGGAGGCTGACGAGTACCGCAAGGCGAAGGGCGTCCACCTGGCCGAAGACCACAAGGGGGCGCGGTGACTTGGCATTGGGAGGAAGAGTCAATGGGGGTCTCTGCGGACGAGGAAGCCGCGGCTACTTGGCGCTGGCAAAGGGGCCGGGCGAGGGGCTGGGGGGACAGGGAGGTCGCGGTAACGATCGTGTGGGCCTGTGCCGTCCTGGCGGCTGTCTCTGTCGAGTTCGTCTGGATTCTGGTTGACGCGGTACAGCGGTGGTGACCCGGACCCGGCTCGAACCACACCAACTCACCGGCCAATACGACACCATGGGCAGGGCTCATGACCCCGAAGCCTGCACCGGGGCACCCTGTAAGGTCCTCCGTTCTGATCACCAGCCCCCGGGGCGACGTGCTCGTTGTGACCTCTGCGAAGCAGGATGCTTCATGGATGCTTCCCGGCGGTCTCGTCGAACCGGGTGAGTCCCCTCTCGACGCTGCGCAGCGTGAGGTCCGTGAAGAGCTGAACCTTGACCTCGGTGAGCGCATACACGGACTCGTTGCCGTTGAGTGGCTGCAAGCAACCACTCAAGGCCGCCGCGACCGGCTCACGTTCGTCTTCGCCGGTCCCGAACTCCAGCCGGCCGAGGCGGAACGCATCCTCGTACAACCCGATGAAATTGCCGCTTGGCGCTGGATACCCGTGGGTGATCTTGTGCTCGCGCATCCCAGGATCGCGGCTCGCATCGCAGCGTGGCTCCAGCGCCCGGCGCCACCACCTACCGTGAAACCCGGATCCCGGAAGGAACACCATGACCGACTTCCCTGCCCGCCCCCTGCGTATCGGCACCCGCAGTTCACCCATGGCCCTTGCCCAGGTCGAGCAGGTATCCGCCCTGCTGCGTAAGCACGAGCCCGACCTTGATGTTCAGGTTGTGCCCGTCACCACTGAGGCGGACATGTGGCAGGGCGACCTCGCCAAGCTCGGCGGCAAGGGACTGTTCGTCAAGCAGATTGATCAGATGCTGCAACGCGGTGACGTCGACATGGCTGTGCACTGCGTCAAGGACGTGCCCGGAGATGTCCCCCTGCCGGACGGGTTGATCTTCGCTGCCTACCTTCCCCGCGATGACGTGCGCGATGTCCTTCTCTTCCCCGAAGGATCCGACCGGCGCACCCTTGACGATCTGCCTCCCGGCGCCACCGTCGCCACGTCTGCTGTCCGGCGCAAAGCCCAGATCAACCGCGTACGCCCTGACCTCAGCGTTGTTCGTGTCCGCGGCACTGTCGGCCATCGCGTTGAGAAGCTCGACGGCACACGCAAGATCGATACCAGGCTCGATGCGATGGTGCTCGCCACTTCCGGGCTCGAGCGCCTTGGTATCCCGCATCGCGGTCGGCAGGTCTTCACCGTTGACGAGATGCTGCCCGCCGTTGGTGCTGGCGCCCTCGGCCTCGAGTGCCGTCGTGACGATCACCCTGCCGCCAACCTGCTGGCACGGCTGAACGACGAACGCACGATGACGGAAATCGCCGCTGAGCGCGTCATGCTGCACGGCCTACGAGGCCACTGCAACAGCCCCATCGCCGGGCACTGCGTCACCGAGTCCGACGGCCAACTCTCCTTGCGCGGCATGGTCTTCTCCCGCGACGGCTCCAAGTTCGTCCACGCCCACTACTGGGGTGAAGCCAGCAACGACCCCGGCGTCCTGGGCACCCGCGTCTGCGCCAAACTGCTGCGGCAGGGAGCGCGGGACATCATCGAGGGCATCCCTCACTGACATCCGCAGCTCAAGGAAATGAGAGGACAGCATGCGGATTCGCATGACAGCACGTCTGGCGCTCGTCGTCGCGCTGGGGTTCACGGCCGCGTGTAGCGGCGGGTCATCCGGGAGTTCATCGACCGCGGTGCGGTCGTCCGGTTCGCCGGCCGCTGCTGGACGGACGTTTTCCAAGACTGAGTTAGAGAAGATCGTGCTGACCAAGGACGATGTGAAGGGCTTCCCCGTTGGGCCGCTGTCTGGTGCTGATTCCGGGCCCGGCAAGGAGAAGGCCGATACCGCTGCCTGTCAGCCGCTTGTTGCTGTCATCAACGGTGCGCCGGAGCCCGCAGCGTCTGCGTCCGTCTACCGGAGCATCACGCAGAAGAGCCAGACCGAGGACATCTTCCAGGGCATCACTCTGTTCCTCACTGCCCACACCGACGCGCCTGCCGTCGTCGCCCGCCTCCGCGAGGCGGTGAAGCAGTGCGCGGGCGGTTTCACCTCACACGGTGGCGACGTTGGGCCGTCGAAGTACTCCGCGGTCAAGGAGCTGCCCGCGCCCAAGGCCGGAGACGATTCGCTCGCATATCAGGTCACTGGCCAAGTCGAGGGTGATGCCGTCCCGTTGGTGTTCCGGGTTGTACGGTCCGGGTCGATCGTTGCGACGTTCTACGCGCCGAACTTCGCCGGCCGCGGCAAGGCCTCCGAGGTACCGGAGGCCGTCGTCACCGCGCAGCTCGGGAAGATGTCGAACGCGCGTCGGGTGGCCCCATAGACCCCTGCCCCTCTGTCTGAGCCCTGCAACAGCGGCTCGTTGTGGTGCCCTTGCCCCCGCAGAGAGGCAGGACTGCCCGCCCGGGCGGTCCCCCTGCGACGGTCAGCGGCCGGGCGGGTGCACCACTGCTCTTCCGGCGGGCCTCTCGTACAACCGGAAGGCTCTAAGATCCCGCTCAGTCGGATGGGCGGGTGCCACGTCCAGAAGGGAAACACCAACATGGGCGACACGCCGTGTCCTGCCTGTAACGGCACCGGGTACGTGACCAAAGATGGGTTGCAGCACCAATGCGACGGCTGCAACGGAACAGGGCGCATCGAACACAGCTAGGAGGGGTCGAAATGTGCGGCACGTGCAATGGGGTGGGCTACATCACCGAGGAGCTATCGAACGGCACGAAGCTTGTGCACGCGTGCCCCAAGTGTGATGGGACCGGCCAGATGGGCGGCCCGGACAGTCGGCGCGACGACCCGCGCAGGACGCGCAGCTGACCTCGATCCGGCCCCGCTCGTGCGCTTCCCCCCGAGGCGCCGGGCGGGACTCTCGCACCAGATGTCCAGGCTGTAGCGACGGCACAGCCCTTCTACGTTGGGCCGTCCACCTTGCCCCGGTCTCGTACATATGTGCCGCGCTGCGGGACGGTGTAGACGTAGTCCTCTTCCCGGAGGAAGCGCACAGCGTTCCGGGCGGTGTTCCGCGCGACCCCGTACGTCTGCATCAAAGATGCCTCTGAGGGCACCGGGCGGTCAGCCGCGAGTGCACCCGACTGGATGTCACGGATCAGGTCGGCCGCAATCTGCCGATAGGGCGGGACCGGGGAGTCGTAGTCGATGACGCTCGCTGCCATGAGGGCGAGCCTAGACAACTGAGATTCAGCCCGCGCGTCTGAGAACGTACCTGTACGTACCTATAGGAGTTCGCTCGATCGTATCCTCTGCACCTTGGACCGGTTGCTACGGCTGCTGCTGCCCAGCACCCGCCGACACGCCACCATCCCGACCACCACCAAGACGACGACACCCCTGCCCACCCCGGAACCCGTTCCCCTCTCTCCCTGGCTCAGGGGCTGGAGCACTCCGAGTAGCGCTGAGGTCCGCGCGATCTTCAACGCCGAGGAGGACCAGGGCCTCAGCCTGGAGCAGCGGCAGCATCGTTGGGCCGCACGGTTCGCCGCCATCGGCATTGACTACCTGGTGAGGTACGACGGGGACCACTTCGAGCAGTACGCCCGCCGCGCCGGTAGAGGGGTGTCCGCGTGAGCCTTGCCGACTGGATTCCCGTGACCGAGGTCGCTCTCCACCCACCCGTGGCCTGCCACAGTTGTGGCACCTTCACCGTCGCATGGACCATCGTCGGCCACACCCCCGGTATCAGCGGCCCCGGCCGCACTCTCTACGCCTGCCCCCTATGCGTGGCAGGTTCCAGCGACGAGGGGCATGACGTGTAGCTCCTGAGAGCAAGAACCGCCCCGTTCGGCTGCTGCCAGGCGGGGCTTTCTGCTGTCATGACCGCCATGGAGACGGCAGCAGGGCCCTACGTGACCATCCTCGGCGAGGTCACGGAGTGCGAGAGCGGAACCCTGCATGAGGGTCAGTTCGACAGCCCCACGCACGGGAGGGTGGAAGCGGCATGAGACGCCGCTCTTAGCGAGAGGAACCCAGGTAACTCCATCGGGTGAAACGGTCAGTTGTGTGCCGTGAGGAATCCTATGATCGGTCGCCATGACTGATGAGCAAGGCCTTTTGAGCAGCCAGCCTCCATGGGACCAACCCACCCGGCCGCGGCCACATCCGTCCCCGGCACGACCTCCGCAAGAACATCCCACTATGCGTCTGCTGGGGGTGGCGGTCGCCTGCATCGGCTTCATCGTCACTCTGGCGTTACTCCTACTCCCCCTGCCGCCTGTGGAAGCCTTCGGCATGACCGTGGCAACCTGCGGGCCCGGAGCCTCCTCCGACAACGCCGTACAGGTTGAGCTTGACCCCAGCGTGGTCAACCAGGGCAGCGGCGGTAGCGCCCACGAGCAGAAGACCCTGGAACAGGTGTGCACAGGGGAAGCGGACACGCGCATCCAGGAAGGCACCGTCGCTTCCGGGTGCGGACTGCTGATCGGCCTCGGCATTCCCTGGGTACTGCGCCGTGTCAGCACTCGACCGCGTGTCTGACTGCCCGAGAGCTGCCCATTGGGTCACGGTGCGCCCCGTGATCGGCGCGGTGCGCCACTACCCGTGAGGCATGATCGAGATCATGAAGCATCCGCATCTGCCGAGCACCGAGGCTGCTGTCATGGCGATACGTGAGATAGCGCAGGAGCACGGCCTGGAGCTGACCGTCACCGACGACATCGGCGCAGACCAGACGTCCCGTCGCACCTCGGCTGGGGCATTCGCAGTCCTCGACCCGGACGGCTCGCTGCCACACGAGGCATTCCTTGAGCTGGGGGGCTCGCCCGCCGTAACTGTCCGGATCTTCCCAGAGGACGACGCGAAAATCACTCTCGACGGCGTGGACTTCGAAGACGTTCCCCGGGACTCCGTCCCGGCGTTCCTGCGGTCCGTCTACGGCGGTCTGGCCTTCGTCAAGACGAGATTCTTCCCGCCGGGTCAGTGGCTGGTTGTCCCCTTGCCCGGCGATGAGACCTACAAAGAACTGATCCTGCGCAACATGCTCAGCCCCTGGCTCGCCCGTAACGTCCGCAGCTAGGACTCCCGCTGTCCGTAGCGGAGGCTGCGCACGGCCTGGAGCGCCATTGGAGACAAGGCAGTCACGGTCTCTCGTCGACGTCGTGTAGCAGCACCCAGCCCAACCCGCTGCGCGAGAGGACCTCGAGGCGAGCGTCGTACCCCGTGGCCGCAGACAGCTCGTTGACCGAGGGAGTGTTCCCGGCGTCCAGTTGGTCAACGGGCACGAAGAGGAAGGACCTTGTTCCTCCGCTGTGCTCCTGAAGTCCAACCCTCCACTGTGCGCGCCCGCTTCAGAGTCAACACTCTGCCCAGGTCATCAGCGGTGAGCGGTGGCATGACCCTATGACCAACGCGTGACCAACAGCGGTCAGCAACACCCGGAAACCCGCAGGAAAGCCCAGATACGACTGGGCGGCCCCAAGGGCCTCAACGCTGGCGTTTCCGCAGGTCAGGATCCCTTTGGGCCGGTGCCCGAGGCGAGAGTTCAAGTCCCCCCTCGGACACCGACGAAAGACCCCAGCTGAGCTGGGGTCTTTCTGCATTTCCGGGCCTTGTCCGGGCCGGGTGCCCGGGTGGTCAGGAGAAGTGGCGGACGTAGATGTGCGATTTGCCGTTGGTGTTGCCGGGCACGATGTCGGCGGCCGTGGACTGGAAGATCACGTCGTGCCCGTCGGCGCTGACCGCGTTGGTCCCGGCCGAGGCGGGCTGGTTCGAGACGGTCTCGTCGGTGCCTGTTTGCAGGTCGTGCAGTGTGAGCGACGACGGTCCGTTCGTGCCGTTCGGGGCGTACAGCAGATAACGGCCGGTGGGATCGATGGCCACGCCCCGTACGTTCGGCACCAGTTGGTCGGTGCCCGAGCGCACGTCGTAGACGTAGGTGTCGGAGCCCGAGAGGTAGACGACCTTGCTGCCGTCGTTGCTGAGCTGGACCAGTTCCGCCCCCGCGGACGAGTCCTCGATCGGGCCGGAGGTGGTGCCGGTGGTCCGGTCCCACACGAAGACGTCCCCCGCCTCGCTGTCCTGGTAGGCGACGTAGCGGCCGTCACCGCTGATGGACGGACGGGACGGGGAGGTGTGGCCGAGTTCGGCGACGGTCACCTTGACGCCGCCGGTTTTCGCGTCCTGAATCTCGATGCGCTGGTGCTCGGGCGACGACGGTCGCTTGATAAGGATGGCCAGGGCCATGGAATGGCCGTCCGCGTTCAGCGAAGGCTGGTTGCAGCTGTAAGCCTCGCAGTCGGTGGAAACCGTCCATCCCGTGCTCACCTGATACTGGCGAATCCGTATGTTTCTCATCCACTTCACTGGATAGGCGGCGTATTCCCCGTCACCGCTGATCACCGGGGGCTGGAGCGGGGCCAGGTCCCCCATCCGCTTGATCTGCCCCGTCCTCTGGTCGCGGACGTACGCCCTGTCGCCCCCCGTCGTGCCGCCGGGTGTGAGGTTCTTCGCCGACGACGAGAAGATGATGTGGCGGCCGTCGGGCGTGATCGAGGCGCCGGCGGAGTTGTCGTCGGCCAGGGTGCCGTCGGCCGCGACACTGATCCTCTCGACACCGGCTCCGAGGCCGCCGGCCGCGGCTGTGGGTACGGCCGATGCGGCTGTGGGCAGCACCGCCGTGACCGCGCAGACCGCGACCGCCGTGCTCAGGGCGGCCCGCACACGTCTGGTGATGCTTCGGTTCGTGGTTCTCCTCATATTCCCCCCAGGAAGGACACGGTCCCTCCTCCAGTTCACTACCGGAGGAGCGCAAGGATCCAACCGCGACAGGGTTGTGGGGGTCAATGCGTACATGGCATGTCGAGAGGCGCATTCCGGCCAATGCGCTGCACGCGGTGCTGGTGGTCTGACCGCCCGTTTGGTCGGTCGGTCTGCGCACACGGGCGGGCTCAGCCGCCGCGCCTCCAGCGATCGAAACGGACGGCACCGCACAAGAACAGCCAGAGGAGGCCGGTCGTCTCGCCGGATCGTCAGGGCGGGCGGTTTCTTTGCTGGCCGGTACGTGGGACGTCCCACGAGTGCGTCATTTCCGGGGCAGTTGTGGTGGCCGGTGCCGTCTGCCGCGCACTCTCGTGTCGCCACCTGAGCGGCAGTCACGGCAGGTGGCGTCCTACGACCCGAGAGGGAAACGTATGCGATCGAACACCTTGGCCAGAACGCTCGTCAGTGTCACCGCCGCCGTCGGGATCGCGGCCGGGAGTCTGGCGGGTGCGAGTGCGGGCTTCGCGGCGTCCCAGCCGGCCGGCAAGCCGGCGGTGAGTGTTCAGGACGTCTCCGTCCTCGCGGTGAACAACCTTGGCTTGAGCACGCAGCAGGCCAAGAACACCCAGTGCTTCCTGAGGGGAGCCCCCGCGAGCTACACGGGCGCCATCGACGGACTGCTGGGCACCAACAGTTGGAAGGCGATGCAGCGCTGGCTCGCCAAGTACTGGAACTACACCGACCGGATCGACGGAATCGTCGGACGTCACACCATCGAGGCGCTCCAGCGCATGCTGGCGTTCGGCTGGGGCTACAGCGGTGCCAACGACGGGATCGCCGGATCGGGGACCAAGGCCGCGTTCAAGCGGTTCGCCAATGACATGAGCGCCTTCTACCCCTGCTGAGCCGGATCCTCGCACCGCGAACCGAAGACCGCGGCCCGCTCCCTAGTGGGCCGCGGTACCCACCAGTCGTAGTGGATCGGATGCGGAGGGTAGTGGTACGTGCGTTTGTGACCCCCGCCGCAGAGGCGATTTGACAGCAGCCGGTACCTTTGTCCCCGGATCACTGGCGCGTCGGGAAAACCGGCATTCGCCCCGCCGGAGACATACGCACCCGGCGCACCCCCTCGAGGAGCTGCCCTGGGCCGCGCTCCGCGGGATCCTCCGCACCACCGTTTGCTGAGCAAGTAGGGGCTCTTCGTTGGCCGAAAAGATCATTCTTGACCGTGCCGCCGCGCGCGATGACATCGCCGAGGGCGGCAGCGGCAACCGTGCCGTCCGCGTGGGCGTGCTGGTCACCGCGCTGCTCACGGCGTGCATCGCCTTCCAGCTGAATGCGAGCATGCTGAGCCCCGCGCTCAAGAGCATTCAGGACGACCTGGGGGCCAGTGCCGCCGAGGTCGGGCTGTCCCAGACCGCGTTCTTCACGTCCGCGGCTCTCTTCTCGCTGTTCCTGCCGCGGCTCGGTGACCTCATCGGCCGCCGCAAGGTGCTGGTCGGGATGCTGGCCCTGATGGCTGTCGGGTGTGTGGTCGCCGCGCTGGCGACGAGCGTGCCCATGCTGTTCGTGGGCCGTATCCTCCAGGGCGCGTCCGGGCCGACCGTGCCGCTGTGCCTGATCATGCTGCGGGTCGAGGTGACCGAGCCCAAGCGCTACGGCACCCTGCTCGGCATGATCACCGCCGTCAACGGCGGTGTCGCCGGTGTCGACTCGCTCGCCGGTGGTTTCCTCGCCGACAAGCACGGCTTCCAGGCCGTGTTCTGGGCGATGGCCGTCGTGGCCGCCATCGCCACCGCCATGGCCGCCGTCATGACCCCGGAGAGCAAGGTCGAGGGCGCCGGGCGGATGGACTGGCCGGGTGTGGTGCTGCTCGTCGTGTCCGTCGGGTCGCTGCTGACCGCGCTCAACGAGGCCGGGAAGCTGGCCGCCGCGAACTGGGGCCTGGTCGGCGGGCTCACGGTCGTCGCCGCGATCGCGTTCGGGCTGTTCTGGCGGACCGAGGGCCGCAGCGGGCATCCGCTCGTCGCCATCCGGCATCTGAAGCAGCGCTCGACCTGGGCGACCCTGCTGACCACCGTGCTCACCATGACCGGTGTGTTCGCCGTCATGAACGGGCTGATCCCGGCCTTCGCGCAGGACGCCAAGGCCGGTCTCGGAATGAGCGCCGAGCAGTCCGCGTGGTGGACGCTCACCCCGTACGCGCTCGCCGGTCTCGCCATGGGCCCGCTCGCCGGCCGGCTCGCCGCGACCTATGGCTACGGCCGCGTGCTGCGGCTGGGGCTCGTCGGGGCCGTGGGCTCGGTGGTGTTGATGATCGTCACGCTCCCCGCCCACTCGCAGGCGATGCTGCTGCTGGGCTCGATCCTCGTGGGCATCACGTACGCCGGTGTGGCGAACATCGTCCTCAACGGGCTCGGCATCGTGCACTCCCCGAGCGACAACCCGGGCTTCTTGCCCGGCCTCAACGCCGGTGCGTTCAACCTGGGGGCGGGGCTCAGCTTCGCGCTGCTGTACGCGGTGAACACCGCCGCTCTGCCCTCCGACGCGACCTCGCCGGACGGGTACACGGCCAGCATGATCGCCGGTGTGGTCATCCTGGGCGCGGCCATCGCGACGTCCTTCCTGATCCCGAAGCCGGTCTCGGCGGAGGCGCAGGCGTAGGCATAGGCATAGGCACAGGTGTGAAGGGACTCCGGCCCGGTGGCCGGGGTCCCTTCTTTGCGTACGGCCTTGGCACGCAGGTGAAATCCGTACATGGGGAAGGGGATTCCGGACAACTTCCGCTGCACACGTGTCACGTCAGCATGCTGGGGTCACCTTCAACCTCCTGCGTTGCACGGCGCGTTGGAGGCCCGGTCGGGATTGTCAGTGGGGCCTGCTACTTCTCTTTGCACGGACCGAGTCGGGAGAAGGGGGAGGGCACATGGGCGATCAGGTTCCGGAGGGGTATCACAAGGTTCGCGCGCACATCAGGCGTAACCCCACGCGGCGGCGCAGGCAGGCCAGCGGGTGGGTCATCGTGGCCGTCATCGCGGTCATGCTGTGGCTGTGGGCCAAGGGGAACGACGGTTCCGCGAGCGGTGACACGGTCCCGTCGCCGTCAGTGAAGCCGTCGCTGTCCGCGACGGCGGGGCGGTGATGCGGGTGCGGATGCGGGTGCGCGCGCTCCCGCGGCCTCGGATGCCGCGCGACAGGCCCGAGCGGGCCGCCGCCGCGGTCGTCGTGGTCGTTCTGCTGCTGTCGGGCGTCGAGATGGCGCGGGCGGCCGGGCGGTTTGCGCTGCGGGTGTGGCCGTTGTGGGTGGCGCTTGCCGTGCTCGCGGCGGTGGGCGGGGTGGTGGCGTGGCAGTACGGGCGCGTTCGTACGAGGGACAGGGCTGCCCGCGCCGACCGGCTCCGTTACGGCCTGGCCGAGCTGGACGCGATGTCGGACCACGAATTCGAGCTGGCGGTACGGGACTTGCTGCTGCGCGACGGCCTCGCGGCCCGGCACGTGGGACAGCGGGGCGACCAGGCGGCGGACGTCATAGGCGAGGACCGGCTGCGCGGCCGGACGGTGATCCAGTGCAAGCACACGACGGTGGGCGGCAAGGTGGGCTCGTCGGTGATGTACGAGGTGAACGGCACCGCCGGTCCCGTCCACGGCGCGGATCATGCGGTGGTGGTCACGAACGGGGGTTTCACCCGCGACGCCCGGGGCTGGGGCGACCGCCACGGAGTGCACTGGGTGGACCGGGAGCGGCTGCGGCGCTGGGCCGCGGAAGGGCTCGCGCTGCACGAGGTCATACGTCTGCGGGGCGGCGGAGGGTGACGACTGGGGCCCTTATCGGCGCGCTTTCCGGCGGAGCCGGAATCGGGAGCGGTTGCGTTCGCGTGCCCGGGGGCGGGGCGGACACGATGGATGCGGCCCGGTGAGCGGGCCGTATCCAGGACGCAGGCAGGAGCAAGCCATGATCTTCATCGCTGTACGGTTCACGGTCCGCCCCGAGCGCAGTGACGAGTGGCTGGACCTCGTCGAGGACTTCACCCGGGCCACCCGGAACGAGCCCGGCAACCTCTTCTACGACTGGTCCCGCAGCGTGGACGACCCGAACATGTTCGTGCTGCTGGAGGCGTTCGCGGATGCCGATGCCGGAGCGGTGCATGTGAATTCGGAGCACTTCAAGACGGCCATGGCGTGGATGCCCGACGTGATCGCGGCCACGCCGGAGATCATCAACGTCGAGGTTCCCGGCACCGGTTGGTCGGCGATGGCGGAGCTGTCTCCGCGCTAGCCGGCGGGGCCGCGCGGCGGAAGAGGAGCTCGGCGGCGACGGCCAGGGCACAGACGGCCGCGGCCGGCAGGGTGAGCCACCGGTCCGGCACGTGGGGGAGCAGCAGGCCCCCGGCCGCGCCGCCGAGCGCGCCTCCGACGTAGATGACGGAGCTGTTCATGGACACCGCCAGCGACCCGGCGGGACCGGCCAGGCGCAGCAGGCGGTGCTGCTGCGGTGCCGCGTACATCCAGCCCACGACACCCCACAGCGCCATGCAGACCACCGCACCCGCGTAGGACGTGCCGAGCACCGGGCAGGCGAGGAAGACGAGGGCCATGCCGGTGACGGAGACGAGGACGAGGTGGCGGCCGGCTGGGCGGTCCATGTACGCCCCGGCGATGCCGTTGCCGGCGAGGCCTCCGACGCCGAAGGCGAACAGCAGGCCCGCGAGCAGCTTGCCGTCTCCGCCGGTGGCCCCGGCGAACACGGCACCGGCGTAGGTGAGGACGGTGTACTCGGCGGTCACGGCCAGGACGGTGATGAGCAGGACGGTGCCGATCAGCGGTCCGCGGAGGGCGGCGACGCGTTCGCGCGCGCTGCCGAGCCGTTCCGCGGAGGCGACTTGGCGCAGGCCCGCGGCGAGTCCGGCGGCGACGGCCACGGTCCCGAGGGCCAGTACCACGAGGGCGGTCCGCCAGCCGACGGCGGAGCCTGCCCAGGTGCCGGCCGGGACGCCAGCCACCGAGCCCGCCACCAGGCCGGTGGTGACCACGGCCAGTGCCCGGCCCTGCCGTTCCCGGGGGGCGAGGGACGCCGCGAGGGACACGGCGCGCGGGGTGAACTGGCAGGCCCCGGCGGCGACCAGGACCCGCCCGGCGAGGGCGACCGCCGGCGAATGCGCCTCCGCGCACACCAGGTTGCCCAGCGCCACGGTGCCGAGCGCGGCGGCCAGTGCCCTGGCCGGTGACCAGCGGGCGAGGGGGCCCGACAGCAGGGGGCCGAGGACGGCGTAGGCGACGGAGAAGGCGGTCATGAGCTGCCCCGCCACCGCCATGGAGACCCCGAGGGAGTCCGCGATCTCCGGGAGCAGCCCGGCGATGACGAACACATCGGTTCCGATGAAGAACGCCCCGGCGGCCATGAGCAGGAGCCGTGTGGACATGGTCATGTTCCTTTCGGGGACAGGACGTTCAGGCGCGACGTGTGCGGAGTGCCCGGAGTGTCTCGGTGCGGACGGCGTTCGTCACCTCGGGTGGGAAGCCGTTCAGGTAGAAGTGGCCGCCGGGGAAGGTCCGCAGGGAGAAGGCCGACGACGTGTGATCGGCCCAGCGGCGTACGTCCTCGGGGTCGACCAGGTGGTCGGCCCGTCCCGTGAAGGCCGTGACGGGGCAGGACAGTACGGCGTCGGGCCGGTAGCTCTCGACCGACCGGTAGTCGTTGCGCAGGACCGTCAGGATCATGTCGCGCAGCTCCTCGTTCCGGAGGATCGAGGGGTCGGTCCCCTCGAGTTCGAGGAGCTCGGCGAGGATGGCCTCGTCGTCGCCCGCCCCGGTGAGCGGGTGGCGCCGGGACGGGGCCTGCATGCCCGAGACGATGAGTCCGGCGGGCGGGACGCCGTGGTCCTGTTCCAGGCGCCGGGCGGTCTCGAAGGCGAGCAGCGCTCCCATGCTGTGGCCGAAGAGGACGCAGGGCGCGTCCTGGCGGAGGAGGGCGGCGACCGCCTCGGCGAGGACGCCCAGGTCCTGGGCCGCCGGTTCCGCGGACCGGTCCTGCCGTCCCGGGTACTGCACGCCCAGCACCGGCACCGTGGGGGCGAGCACCTCCGACAGCGGGTAGAAGTACCCGGCGGACGCCCCGGCGTGCGGGAAGCAGATCAGACGGCGGGCCGAGTCCGGTGCCGGGTGGAAGGCGCGGAGCCAGGAGGAGCGGCTGCGGGAGAGGGTCACGATGCCGCCCTTTCGGCGATCAGCGCGGCGACGGCGCCGACGGTCGGTTCCTGCAGGAGCTCCTCGATGCCGATCCGGACCCGGAACCGCGCATGGAGCCGTGTGACGATGACGGCGGCGGACAGGGAGGTGCCGCCGAGATCCATGAGGTGCTGGTCGGCCGCGATGCCGCCGACGCCCAGCACTTCCGACCAGATCGCGGCGACGCCCTGTGCCACGTCGCCCCCGTGGTTGTCGGGAGGCGGCGCGAGGGCCGGGCCCGCCAGACGCCGGCGGTCGATCTTCCCGTTGGGCGAGAGCGGCAGAGCCTTCGCGGCGATGAAGTGGTGCGGCACCATGAACTCGGGCAATCTGCCCGCCAGATGGGCCCTGAGCTCCGTCGCCGGTGCCTCGGTGACGACGTGGGCCACGAGGCGCAGCCCGTCGCCGTCCGCGGGGGCCCACGGCACCACGGCGCACTCGCGCACGGCGGGGTGCCGGGCGAGCTCGGCCTCGACCTCGGCGGGCTCGACGCGATAGCCGCGGATCTTGACCTGGTCGTCGAGGCGGCCCATGAACTCCAGGAGGCCGTCCGCGCGTTGCGCCACCAGATCGCCGGTGCGGTACATCCGGGTCCGGCGGCCGTCCGTGTCCACGACGGGGAACCGTTCCGCCGTGAGCTGCGGCTCGTGGGCGTACCCGAGAGCGAGCCCCACGCCCGACAGCCACAGTTCACCCTCCGGTGCGCGCACATGGGCCTCGAGCCCGGGGATGGTCCGGCCGATGGGAGGGCGGTCCGGCCAGTCCTCCGGCGGTCCCGACAGGGTGTGCGCCACCGCGACATGGGTCTCGGCGGGACCGTAGTGGTTGTGCAGTCTGCACCGCGGCAGCCGCCGGAAGAACTCCCGGACGCGGGGCGTGATGCGCAGCGCCTCACCGGCGACGGCGACCTCCCGCAGATCCTCGGGGTAGGTGCCGAACTCGCCGGCCAGATCGGCCAGCCGGGCCAGGGCCACGGGCGACAGGAAGAGGCGCTCGATGCGCCATGAGGCGATCAGTTCGAGGACGCGCTCCAGGTTCCGGCGTTCGTCGTCGGACGGCATGTACAGACAGCCGCCGCTGCCCCAGGCGGTGAACACCTCCTGGAGGAGGACGTCGAACCCCAGGGGAGCGAACATCAGCGTGCGCAGGGGGCCGGGCGACGTGCTCGCGAGGGTCCAGGTGACGACGTTGTCCAGGCAGCGGTGCGGCACCGTGATCGCCTTGGGCCCGCCGGTGGAGCCGGAGGTGAATACCATGTACGCGGGGTCCTCGCCGCCGGGGGCGGGGAGGGGAGCCGCGTCTTCCTTATAGACGTCGTCGAGCTTCAACACCCGTAATCCGGCCACTGGTTCTGGCTGATCGGCCGTCGTCAGGGCGAAGCGCGCTCCGCTGCGCCGCCAGATGTGGCGGATGCGTTCCCCGGGGTAGCGGGGGTCCACGGTGCAGAGCACGCCACCCGCCTTGAACACCCCCAACACGGCGATTCCCAGCGCGAGTCCACGGGGCGCCTGCACGATCACGACGTCGCCGGGTCGTACACCCTCGCGGGCGAGGCGTCCTCCGAGAGCGGACGCACGGTGGTCGAGCTCGGCATGGGTGAGCTGTCCGTCCGGAGCGACGAGCGCGGGGGCATCCGGACGGTGCTGTGCCTGAAAGGTGATCAACTCCGCAATGCGACAGGACATTTCGGCCGCCTGTACGTCTCAAGGTTCCCTTTGGACATTCTTGGCAAGTGGTGCTGCATGCGCTGCGCATGCTTCATGGAATCTTGCGCATCTTGACACCTGTCACACTCGCCACACAAGATAAGGGCCTTCAACGTGGTAACACTCGCAACAGGCTCCGATAACTCGCCCCTCTCACAGGACGGTTGTTGTGCCCACAACTGCGCAGCTGTACCTGGACCTCATGAAGAAGGTCCTGACCAACACCATTTACGAAGACGCCCCCATTCCGGCGAGCTGGGCACCGGCGGGCCAATACGACGAACTCAACCGCCGCCTGGGAGTCGACTGGCCCAGCATTGCGCACACCATGGTCGGGCAGCGCCGGCTCGACAATGTGGAGAGCTGCGTCGAAACAGTCCTGAAGGACGATGTTCCGGGCGACTTCATCGAGACCGGTGTCTGGCGCGGTGGTACATGCATTTTCATGCGCGCCGTCCTCAAGGCGCACGGGGTCGGGAACAGGCGGGTCTGGGTGGCGGATTCCTTCCAGGGAATGCCGCCCTCGGACGCCTCGGCGCACGAGGGGGACCGCGAACTCGCGAGTGACCGCTACAACCATTTCATGGCCACCGACCAGGCGACCGTACGCGCGAACTTCGAGAAGTACGGGCTCCTGGACGAACAAGTGGTCTTTCTGCCCGGCTGGTTCAAGGACACGCTGCCGACCGCGCCGGTCGAGCAGCTCGCCCTATTACGGCTCGACAGCGACCTTTACGAATCGACCATGGACACTCTCGTCCATCTCTATCCCAAGCTGTCGCCCGGCGGCTTTGTGATCGTCGACGACTATCACATTCCGGTGTGCCGGGAAGCCGTCCACGACTGGCGGGAGAAGTCCGGAGTCGACGACCCCATCGAGGACATCGACGGACTCGGTGCCTTCTGGCGGCGCCGCGGATGAGCGGGGAGCGTGCAGTGTCGGTAAACGCGGGCCGGGTGCTGGCGGTTGTGGCGGAGTCGCTCGGCATCGGGACGGACCGGCTCGACCCCGGGAAGACCTTCGTCGCCTCCGGCGCGGACTCCCTGGCGCTCATGGGCCTGGCCAAGAACCTGCGGACACGCCTGGGCATACAGGTGACCGTCAAGTCCCTGATGACGGAGACGGATACGCCGGGCAAGCTCGCCGACGCGGTGTCCGCGCGGAGGGAGCCGGACCCCGGGCCCTCCGAGCCCGCGCCCGTGCCGGTGTTGCCGCCGACCGGCGCGGACGAGTCGGTTCTCTCCGTGCTCAGCAGCCAACTGCGGCTGGCCGAGGACATGATGACCCGTTTCTCGGAACTCGCCACCGAGCAGCTGCGGGTGCTGGGAGGAGGAGTCACCCGGACCGCGACTGCGACCGCGACCGCGCCCGCCCCGGTCGTCGGGGACGTGGCGCTGCCGCGCGGCTGGGGGGATCCGCAGCGCAGCCGGACCCCGGACTTCAGCCTCTACTTCTTCGGCGACTATCCGCACGGGAACGCGGCCGACAACTACGGCCATCTTCTCGAGGCCGCGAAGTTCGCCGACGAGAAGGGATTCCACGCCGTCTGGCTTCCCGAACGGCACTTCCACTCCTTCGGCGCCCTCTTTCCCAATCCCTCCGTACTCGCGGCCTCTCTGGCCTCCTGTACCTCGCGGATCCGTCTCAACGCCGGATCCGTGGTACTCCCGCTGCACCATCCCATTCGCGTCGCCGAGGAATGGTCGGTCGTCGACAATCTCTCGGGCGGCCGGGTCGGCCTGAGTTTCGCCAGCGGATGGCACTCCAACGACTTCGTCCTCGCGCCGCAGCACTACGGGCGCCAGCGGGACGTCATGTACGAACACCTCGATGTCTTCCGGAGGTTGTGGTCGGGCGAGTCCGTGCCCGCCACCTCGGGAAGCGGCGACCGGGTGGAGGTGGCGCTGCACCCGCGTCCCGTCCAGGACGCTCCTCCGGTCTTCACCGCCGTGCTGTCCAATCCGGAGAGTTACGAAAAGGCCGCCAGGGCCGGTCTGGGAATCGTCACCAATCTCATGACCCAGTCCGTCGAGGACCTGCGGGACAACATCGCCCTTTACCGCCGCACCCGCGCCCTGCACGGCCTTCCTCCCGAGGGCGGTCGTGTCGTCGTGCTCGTGCACACCTATCTCGGCAGCGATGCCGCTGTCGCGTCACAGGAGGCCCGTAAGCCTTTCTGCGACTACCTGGCCTCCTCGCTCGGCCTCTTCAGCAACGTCGCCAACAGCCTGGGCATCGACGTCGACGTGGACCAAGTCGGGGCGGAGGACCTGGCGTTCGTCCTTGACCAGGCGTACGACCGCTACCGCGCGACGCGCGCCCTGATCGGCAGCGCCGACAGCGTCCGTCCCGTGCTCGACTCCCTGCTCGAGGCGGGCGCGAACGAGATCGGCTGCTTCATCGACTTCGGCGTGGACCCCGCCCTGATGCTCGCCGCCCTCCCGGAGCTGGACGCCCTCCGCCGGGCGTATGCCACGCCCGGGGCGCCGGTCGCGGCACCGGCCGTGGTGCCCGCGACGCCCCTCCAGCGCAGGATGTGGCTCCTGGACCGGATGTATCCCGGCCGGCACACCTACTACGAGCCCAAGGCCGTCCTCCTCCAAGGCCCGCTCGACACCGGCGCCCTGCAAGGGGCACTGCGGCGCGTCGTCGAACGGCACCCCCAACTCCGCACGGTCTTCCGCGAGAACGACGGCGCCCTCGAGCAGGTCACGCTGCCGTCGGTGCCGGCCGACTGCCCCGTCGTCGACCTCACCGGCCGCACGGTCGACGAGGCCCTCCTGGAACTCCGCGACACCGCCGACCGGTTCGACTTCGACCTCGCCACCGGCCCCCTGTTCCGCGCCTGGATCGGCACGCTCGGTGACGACCGCCATCTGCTCCACCTCGTGGCCCACCACATCGTCTTCGACGCCCTCTCGACCCGGATCCTCCTCGACGACCTCGCCGCCTGCTATGCGGGCGAACCCGGGCAACGCCCTGCCGTCCGGCCGCTGTCGGGCGGCGCCGTGGACGCCGGACACCTCACCGAGGGCCTCGAGTTCTGGAAGCGCGAGCTGGCCGGCGCCCCGCGGCCCGCCCTGGCCACGGACCGTCCCCGGGCGGCCGGAGCCGCTGTCGAGGTCGAGGGGGCCAGTCTGGTGCACCACCTGGACGCGGCCCTGACCGAGGAGATCCGTGCCTTCGGCCGGGCCCGCGGGCACACGCTGTTCATGACGCTCCTCGGCGCGATCGGCTCCGTGGTGGGCCGCTTCTCCGGGCAGGACGACCTGGTGCTGGGAACGGGCGTCACCCACCGCCCGGCAGGCACCGAGAACGTGATCGGCATGTTCGTCGAGACGGTCGCCCTGCGGCTCGACCTGTCGGGCGACCCCGCCCTCGACGAGCTCGCCGAGCGCGTGAGGACGCGCATCACACAGGCCCTGGAGTATGTGGACATCCCCTTCGACCAGGTCGTCGACGCGGTCAACCCGGACCGTGTGCCGGGGGAGAACCCGCTGTTCCGGGTCGCGGTCGAGTTCGAGGAGCAGCAGCGCCTGCACCTGGACGGCGCCGGCCTGACGGCCGAACTCGTCGACGTCCCGAGGCAGCAGACCCCCTTCGACCTCACGCTCTACCTCGCCGCCGGCGAGAACGGCATCCGCTGCACCGCCGAGTACGACGCCGCGCTCCTCGACGGGACCACCGTCCTGCGCATGCTGGAGTACGTCGAGGACCTGCTGCGCAACGCCGTACGCGCCCCCGCAACCCCCGTGTCCCGCCTGCCCGCTCTGACCGGGCGGGACGAGCGGGCCGTGGCCCGATGGCAGGGCGAGCGCACCGACGCGGCACCGGCCTGCCTGCACGAACTCGTCGAGGAACAGGCCCGCACGGCCCCGGAGTCCCTCGCGACGACCGGTGCCGGCGATCCGATGACGTACGGCGAACTCGACGCCGCCGCCAACCGTCTCGCGCATCAGCTCGCGGCACGGGGCGTGGCCCGGCACGGGACGGTCGGTATCCTCCTGCCCCGTGGCCCGGAGTTCGTCGCCGCCGTGCTCGCCGTGCTCAAGTGCGGGGCCGCCTACGTGCCCGTCGACCGCTCGCTGCCCGACGAGCGCCGCCGCTGTCTGCTGGCCGACAGCGGGGCGGAACTGGTCGTCACGGACCGCGGCGAGACGGCGGAACTCCCATGTCCCGTCCAGTGGTTCGACGACATCGCCCCCGGCACACCGGACACCCCACCGGGCGTGACCGTGCACCCGGACGACACGGCGTACTACATCTACACCTCCGGATCGACCGGGCGGCCCAAGGCCGTGGCCGTGCCGCACCGCGGACCCGTGAACCTCGTGCGCTGGCAGCAGCGCACGCTCGGAGCGGCGCGCACGGCACAGTGGGCCTCGCCCGGTTTCGACGTCAGCGTCCAGGAGATCTTCACCACCCTCGCCTCCGGCGCCACTCTGGTCTTCCTCGACGACGCGACCCGCTACGACCCAGCCGCTGTCGCCGAGCACCTGCGCAAGTACGCCGTCGAGCGCCTGAGCGTGCCGCCCACCCCGCTCCAGCATCTGGCGCACGAGCTCGGAAAGGTGCCCTCACTGCGGCAGTTGCTCATCGGCGGCGAGAAGCTCACCCTGACCCCAGTGTTGCGCCGCCTGGCCGCGGACCGTCCCGGCCTCGCGATCCACAACCAGTACGGGCCCACCGAGACGTCGATCATGGTCACCTCGCACCGCGTGGACCCGGAAGGCGAACCGGCACCGCCCATCGGTACGCCCGTCGACAACGTCACCCTGCGCGTGGTGGACCGTACCGGGCGGCCCGTGCCCGTCGGAGTCGTCGGCGAACTCCTCATCGGCGGCGTCGCGGTGGCGCACGGATACCACGACCGGCCCGAGCTCACGGCGCGGAGCTTCATCGCGGACCCCCTCGGCTCTCCCGCGCGCTTCTACCGCTCCGGGGACCTGGTGCGCCTGCGGCCGGACGGAGCGCTCGAACACCACGGGCGCACCGACGACCAGGTGAAGATCCGCGGGTACCGAGTGGAGCCCGCCGAGGCCCAGTTCGCCCTCGCCGGGCTGCCCGGGGTCCGCGAGGCGGCCGTCCTCGCCCGGCCCGATGCGGCGGGCGAGACCGAACTGGCCGCGTACGTCGTGCTCGACGGGACGGGGGAGCAAGGGACGGGGGAGCAGGGGAGCGAGTGGAGCACACCGCTGCGGCAGCAACTGGCCGCCGCCCTGCCGCATTACCTGGTGCCGCAGACGTGGATCCGCTGCGACCGGCTCCCCTCCGGGCCCAGCGGCAAACTCGACCGCGAGCTGCTGACAGCTTGCAGCGAAGAACCAGGACTCTCCGGCCCCGAACTCTCAGAACCCGAGCTCGCCCTGCGCAAGGTGTGGGCCCTCGAACTGGGGCGGGACGACATCCCGCCGGACCGGTCCTTCTTCGAGGTGGGCGGCAACTCCCTGTCGGCGGTGCGGCTTCTGGAACGGGTCCGTACGGAGTTCGGGCAGAAGATCCCGGTCACCGAGTTCTTCGCCGCGCCGACGCTCCGCGCACTGGCCGCGAAGCTGGCCGGGCAGTCGGCCGGGCAACCGGCCGAGCGGGGGCTGTGACATGACGGCCTTCACCGAACAGGACCTCGCCCGGCGTATCGAGCAAGCCGTCGCGGAGGTGCTCGGCAGCACACCGGACCACCGGACGTCATTCCTCGACCTGGGACTCACCTCCCTCGCCCTGACCCGGGCCCGGCACCGCCTCGAGCGCGACCTGGGCATCGGCCTCGCCCCGCACGTACTGTTCGAGCACCCGAGCGTGGCGGCCCTCGCACGCCACCTGGCGTCCGACGGCGAGGCCACCGCTGCTGCTGCCCCGGAGCAACAGCCGACGGACGACCGGCGGATCGCGGTCGTCGGCATGGCGGCCCGCCTTCCCGGGGCCGGGGACATCGACGCGTTCTGGGAGAATCTGCGCACGGGCGTCTGCGCCGTACGCACCTTCGCGGCGGAGCCCGGCCGCCCCGGACACCGCGCCGTGGCCGGGGTGCTGGACGACGTCGAGGGCTTCGACGCCGCTGCCTTCGGGATGACCCCGCACGAGGCCGCGCTCACCGACCCGGCCCACCGGCTCTTCCTGGAGTGCTGCGCGCACGCCCTGGACCACGCCGGGTACGCGGGCCCCGGGCACGGCCGTATCGGCGTCTACGCGGGCGGCGGGATGAACCTCTACGGCCCGCGACTGCCCTACTACGCCCGGCACATGGGCGCCGCGCAGCCGATGCAGGCGCTGATCGGCGGCCAGTACGACTTCCTGGCCACCCGCGTCGCCTACCGGCTCGGCCTCACCGGCGCGGCCGTCGGCGTCCAGACCGCGTGCTCCACGGGCCTGGTGGCCGTCCACCTCGCCGTTCAGTCCCTGCTCTCAGGGGAGAACGACCTCGCCCTCGCCGGGGCCGCCGCCGTGCACCTGCCCCAGGAGGCGGGATACACCTACGAACCGGACTCCATCCTCTCCCGCACCGGAGTGTGCCGGGCCTTCGACGCCGCGTCCGACGGCACCGTCGGCGGCAACGGGGTCGCGGCCGTCGTCCTCAAGCGGCTCGACCGGGCACTGGCCGACGGCGACGACATCCATGCCGTGATCCTCGGGTCCGCGGTGAACAACGACGGTGACGCGAAAGCCGGTTTCACCGCCCCCGGCGTACGGGGCCACACCGAGGCCGCCCGGCAGGCGCTCGAACGGGCCGGGATCACCCCCGATGCCGTCGGCCATGTGGAGGCCCACGGGACGGGCACCGCCCTGGGCGACGCGGTGGAGTTCGAGGCCCTGTCCCGGGCGTACCGGTCCGCCGACGGCCGCACCGGTTTCTGCGGCCTCGGGTCGGTCAAGCCGGGCGTGGGCCACCTCGACACCTGCGCGGGGATGGCGGGGCTGCTGAAGACCGTGCTCATGCTGCGGCACCGGACGATCGTCCCGACCGTCAACGCCACCCGCCCCGACCCCCGACTCCCGTGGCACGACAGCCCGTTCCGCCTCGCCACCGAGGCCCGGGCATGGCGGAACGAGGACGGCACGCCGCTGCGCGCGGGCGTCAGCGCACTCGGCTTCGGCGGCACCAACGCCCATGTGGTGCTGGGGGAGGCGCCGCCGCGTCCCGCCTCCCCGCCCGAGGCGGACGCGGTGCCGGTGCCCGTCAGCGCCCGGGACCCCGAGTCGCTCCGCGTCTGGGCGGGGCGGCTGCGCGACCACCTGGCCGGCCTGCCGGACACGTCCGCCGCCGACGTGCAGTACAGCCTCGCCCACGGCCGCCCGCACCTCGGGCACCGCATCCTGGTGCACGGCCGTACGACCGCGGAACTGGCCGCGGAACTGGACCAGTTCCTGCGCTCGCCACAGGAGACCGGCGCTCCCCGCGGCGGTCCGCTCGCCTTCGCGTTCTCGGGACAGGGCAGGGCCGCGTCCGGGATGGCCCGTGAGCTGTACGCCCGGTATCCCGCCGTCCGCGAGGCGCTCGACGCGTGCGAGGAGGCCTACCGCCGGGAGGAGCGGGGCAGCCTGCTCGATCTCCTGCTGCACCGGCAGCAGGAGAATCTTCCGGCGGCCGTGGCCCAACCCGCCCTGTTCGCCCTCCAGATGGCGCAGGCCGGGCTGTGGCGCTCGTACGGCATCGAGCCCGCGTTCACGGTCGGGCACAGCCTGGGCGAGATCGCCGCCCTCTGCACGGCGGGAGCCTTCTCCCTCGCCGACGGGATGCGGTTCACGATCGTCCGGGGCCGGCTCATGGCCGAGACCCCGCCGGGGCGGATGCTCGCCGTCGCCGCGGACGCCGGCACCGTGCACCGCGTGTGCCGGGCCGTCGGCGTCGAGCAGGCTGCCGTCAACGGGCCACGCGCCCACGTCGTTTCGGGCGCCGAGGACCGTATCGAGGAGGCCCGGCGGATCCTCGCCGCCGAGGGCGTGCCGTGCCGGATGCTGGGCGTCGGCCGGGCATTCCACTCCGCCCTGATCGACCCCGTGCTGCCCCGACTGCGCGAAGCCGCCGCGGCGATCGACTTCTCGCCGCTGTCGGTCGCCTGCGCCGACGGGGCGGCGGGAGACGTCCTGGCGGCAGGGACCGTCCTGGACGCGGACCACTTCGTGCGCCAGGCCCGGCAACCCGTGCTGTTCCACCGGGCCCTGTCCGCGCTCCGGGCGCTCGGCTGCGAGGACTTCCTGGAGCTGGGCCCCTCCGACACCCTGACCGGCATCGGACGCGCCGCGTCCGAGCGGGCGTGGTGGGCCGCGACCCAGGTGCGGGACACGGGGAGCGAGGCGGCCGTACGCGACGCCCTGGGCGCGCTCCACCGCCGCGGCGCCGCCCTGGACTGGGCCGCGATCGCCGCACGGGGAAGGCGCGTCGCTCTGCCGGGACGCCCGTTCCGGCGCGACCGGTACGCCGTGCCCGTACCGGCCGAGGAGCGGCCCGGGAAAGCCGAGGAGCGGTCCAAGACATCCGCCGCCCGGCTCGCCCACGACCAGTTGGCGGCCATGGGACGGCTGTTCGACGGGGTGTCCGCTCTCATGACGGCCCAGCTGCGGGTGCTGCCCGCACGGGCCGAAGGCGACCGGTGAAGGGAACGCTCGTATGCAACCGCTGCTGCTCACGCTCGACTACCCCGGCTACCGCAAGGAGGCACGGGTCGCCGACCTCCGGCTGGAGGACCACGGCGTACAGGTCGTCCCGCTGCTCCGGCACCCGCTGCCGCGGGTGACCGACGGCGCCGACTACGCCGGGCGCCTCCTGTCCCACGCCCCGGCGGGCGACGGCCGCGTCACCGCCATCGCCGCCTACTGCGCGTCCGCGCCCCTGGCGTTCGAGGTCGCCGCCCTCACCGCCGGAGCGCGGGGGGAGCCGCCCCTCGTCGTCCTCTTCGACGCCGAGGCCGCCACCCCGGCCTCCATCACGGCCGGCCACCGGGACGCCCTCGCCCGCCTGGGCGGGCAGCCGCCGTACGACGTCGACGCCGCGCTCCTCGCCCGCGCGCCCGGCGACTGGGTCGCCGCACGCGCCGACGACCTCGAACGGGCGGCGGTGGCCGCACTGGAGGCCATGGGCAGCAGCCCGCAGGAGACCGCCGAGAGCGCCCGGCAGATGGCCGACTCCCACATGGACTGGCTCTGTCACCTGGTGGCCGCCCACCGGTGCGACAGCGCACCGTTTCAGGGCGACGTCCTGCACATCGTCTCGGAGAAGGGACCGGACGACGCCTGCGCCCGCCCCGCCCGCACCTGGCGGGAACTGCGGATGCCGTGCGAGCGGGCGGAGCTGCTGCGCCACGGTACGACGCGCTCGGCGGTCCTCGCCGCGCTCACCGCATGACGAGCGCGATCTTGCCCCGCACGTGTCCCGTCTCCGACTCGCGGTGCGCCTCGGCGGCCCGGGCGAGCGGGAAGGTCCGGGCGATCTCCACCCGCAGCGCACCCTGCTCGTAGAGCGCCGTCAGATCCGCCAGGCGCGCGGTGGAGCGCCGGCTGCGGAGCATGCGCACGCCCAGCCGCTCGGCGCGCTCGGGGTCGACGATCGTCACGATCCGCCCCTTGTCCGCGACGAGTTCGACCGACACGTCGAGTGCCTCGCCGCCCGCCCCGTCGAGCGCCGCCGTGACGCCGCCCGGTGCCAGCTCCCGCACCCGTTCCGCGAGCCCTTCGCCGTACGCCACCGGAATCGCGCCCAGCGCGCGGAGGTAGTCGTGGTTGCGCGGGCTCGCGGTGCCGATGACGGTGGCGCCGTACGCCCTGGCCAGCTGCACGGCCACGGTCCCGACACCGCCCGCCGCCGCGTGCACGAGGAGCGTGTCGTCCGCGCCGACTCCGAGGGCCTCGAGGGCGGTGTGCGCGGTCTGGGCGGAGGCCGGGAACGCCCCGGCCTCCGCCCAGGGCATGGCCGCGGGCCTGGCCACGATCTGGTCGACGGGCACGGCGACGTACTCGGCATGGCAGGACAGCGCGGACCAGCCGAGGACCTCGCCGCCGACGGCGAATTCCGTGACCCCCGCGCCCACCTGGTCCACGACGCCCGCGAATTCGTTGCCCAGCAGCTGGGGGAACGTCTCGCCCGTGCCCGGAACCTTCATCTGGCCGCGCCGGAACGCGGTGTCGAAGGGCTGGATCCCGGCCGCCTCCACCCGGACCCGGACCTGCCCGGGCCCGGCCTCGGGGGTGTCGACGTCGAGGAGTTCCACGACCTCGGGGCCGCCGAAGGAGTTGATCGCCGCTGCCTTCATGGGTGGACCTTTCCTGGGGAGCGGGGAAGCGAAGTGCGCGGCCATCCTGCGACCTCAAGTCCGCTCGAGGTCAATGGCAGGCAGAAGATCGCGCTCCGGATCAGCCGTAAAGGCCCCATTGAGGGCCGGGCTTCTCTTCCCTCACAATCTGGGCAAAGGTTCCTAGGGGGGAGACACGCCAGTGAGCGCCTGCCGGGAAGAGCGGGACGTGGTGATCGTCGGGGGCGGGCCCGTCGGCCTGCTGCTGGGCATCGCCCTGCGCCACTACGACCTGGACACGCTGATCGTCGAGAAGGAGACCACCTCCAAGCGCGAGCCCAGAGCCTGCGTGATCTGGCAGCGAGCCCTCGAGGGCCTGCGCGACCTGGGCTGTACCGACGCCTTCCTCGCCGAAGGACTCCCGCTGCGCCGGGCCGAACTCCACCTGTGCGGGCGCCCCGTCGGCGTGTTCGAGATGGGGATGCCCGACACCGCCTTCCCCGGCCCGCTCTCCATCGAGCAGGACGCCATCGAACGCCTGCTGCGCGACCGGTACGCCGAACTCGGGCCCGACGTCGAGTGGTCCACCGAGGCGAAGGCCGTCCGGGCGGAGCACGACGGCGCCCACGTGACGCTCCGCGGCCCCGACGGGCGTATGCGGACGGTCGGTTGCCGGTGGGTGGTCGGCTGCGAAGGGTCGCACAGCATCGTGCGCAAGTCGCAGTGCATCGCCTTCGAAGGCGAGCGCCGGGCGAACCTCCAGAGCCTGCAGATCAACGCCGAGCCCGACTGGAGCCACCCCTACGCGCCCGATGTCTCCCGCATCTTCGTCAACCGCGGCGTCTCGATGATCGCCAGCCCCGTTCCGGGCGGCGGCTACCGCTTCTTCGCCTTCTGTCCCGACCCCGACCCCGACCTCGACGGACCGCCGGGCGTCGACGAGATGCGGGACCTCGTCGCCGCCGCCACCGGCGATGCCGCCGTCCGCCTGGCTCCCACGAGCCCGTCCTGGATCAACCGGGCCCGCTTCCACGACCGCATCGCGGCCGAGCTGCGCCGCGACAGCGCGCTCCTCGCCGGGGACAGCGCCCATGTGTGGGCGCCCGTCGGCGGACACGGCCTCAACACCGGCCTGCGCGGCGCGCACAACCTGGGCTGGAAGCTCGCGGCCGTCCACCGGGGCCGGGCCGCCGACGCCCTGCTGGACACCTACTCCACGGAACAGCGCCGCACGGCACGGCAGGTCCTCAAGGAGATGCGCCGCAACCGCCTCGAACTCCCGCCCGGCCGCACGGCACTCGCCGCGATGCGCCTGCTGCTGCCCGCCATGATGGCCAGCGAACGAGGACAGCGCCAAGGGCGCATCCTGCTCAGCGACTTCGGGAAGAACCACCGCGGCAGCGCGCTGTCCGCCGACGCGGGCGGCCGCGGGTCGCTGCGCGCCGGTGACCGCATGCCCGATCTCGCGGTCGTCGCCGACCGGGGCCCCTGTCACCTCCACGACCTGCTGTCCTACTGGCGGTGGACCCTGCTGCTGGTCCCCGGGGAGAACGGCGGCGAGGCCGAGGCGGGCGACGCCCGGCGCCTGGCCGGCCGGTTCGCCATCCCGGTCGCGGTGCACCGGATCCGGCCGCAGCCCGGCCGGCACGACGTGCTGCCCGGCGGCACGATGCTGCTCGTCCGTCCCGACGGCCACCTCGGCCTGCGGGCACGGGCGGACGACCGGCAGGCGCTGGACACCTACCTGCGCACGTGGTTCGTGCCGACCTGACGGGCCGTACGGACCATCATCCGCTCCGGCCCGTGGAAGACCAAGTCCTCGGCGTACCGCACCGGTTCGTCACCGGAACCGGACACCGTGATCCCTGGAAGGCCGCACACGAGCTCTGTCAGGGCGATCTCCGCCTCCACGCGCGCCAGCGGGGCGCCGACGCAGTAGTGGATGCCCATGCCGAAGCCGCAGTGACGGCGGGGGTCGCGGCGCACGTCGAGCCGGTCGGGGTCGGGGAAGCGGGCGGGGTCGCGGTTGGCCGAGCCGAGTACCAGGACGACCTTGTCGCCCCGCCGGATCCGCCGTCCGCCCACGACCGCGTCCGCGTGCGCCCAGCGGCTGATCATCTGCACCGGCCCGTCGTAGCGGATGAGCTCCTCCACGGCATCCGGCATCAGCCGCGGCCGTTCGCGCAGCAGGGCGAGCTGGCACGGGTGGGCGAGGAGGGCCAGCAGCCCCTTGCCCACCAGATTGGTGGTGGTCTCGTGGCCGGCCGTCAGCAGGTGGATGCAGGTGCCCGTCAACACGTCATCGCCCAGCGGCTGCTGAGCGGACGCGCGCAGCAGGGCGGCGATCAGGTCGTCCCCGTCGGGGGTGCGCCGGGCCAGCTCGGCCCGGAAGTACGCGTCCAAGTCCCGCGCCGCGGCCTCCGCCACCGCGAACGCGTCGGGGCGCCGTGCGACGCGTGAGCTGGTGGCCTGCTGGAGGTCCACCGCGCGGGCGCGGAACCACGGCCGGTCCGCCGCCCGGACACCGAGCAGCTCGCTGATGACCAGGATGGGAAAGGGCGCCGCGAACCTCTCGACGAGGTCCGCCTCCGGCTCCTCGCACAGGCCCCCGGCCAGCTCGCCCGCGATCCGGCGGATGCGCGGGCGCAGTTCCTCCACCATGCGCGGCGTGAAGGCCTTGGCCACCAGCGCGCGGATCCGGGTGTGCTCCGGAGGGTCCATGAAGACCATCCAGTTGGCGACGGTCCCGCGCAGGTGCGGGCAGTCGGCGGGGAGGCGGGAGGGCAGCGCGCCCCGGCCGAAGGTGCGGTCGGCGAGCACCCGGGACACGTCCTCGTGCCGGAACAGGTACCAGGCGCCGTCGGCGGCCAGGTGCACCGGATCGCTCTCGCGGTAGCGGCGGTAGAACGGGTACGGGTCGCGGACGGGAACGTCCGCCGTACGGAAGGGAGTCGGCCGCGTCATCGCGCACCCCGTACCGTGTCGGCCAGCGGCCCCGGGTTCGCCGGGAGCCCGCCGCCGCGCCAGGCGACGTGGCCGTCCGGGCGGACCAGGACGTACGGCCTGCCGTAGAGCCCGGCCAGGCGCGGGTCGTGGCACCGGGCCGTCCGCAGCGGTACGCGCCGCTCCGCGAACGCCGCCTCGAAACCGGCGAGTCGGCCGGAATCCTCGAAGTACAGCAGCCGGAACGCGGGGCCGAAGAGGTCGAGCACGGACGTCCCGCCGCTCAGCCACGCGTGCGGGGCCCGGCCGCCCGGCAGGGCGTCCGTACGCCAGTCGCCGTCGCCGGGGCCGTCGTCGGGGACGATCACCGGCGAGGTGTAGCGGAAGCCGAAGTGCACGTCCGGGTCGTCGAACTCGCGGCGTACGCCGGTGCGTTCCAGCTCCACGGCCAGCTCGTCCCGGGCCTTCCGCCCTGCCGCCGTGTCGAGCAGGATCTCGTCGGGGATCTCGCGGCGCAGCGTCCGCTGAAGGTTGACGTTGGCCGCCTCCAGGCTGCGGACGGCGACGGGGCGGCGCTCGGTGTCGTAGGAGTCGAGGAGCCCGGGGCCCGCCCAGCCCGCCAGGTCGGCGGCGAGCTTCCAGCCCAGGTCGGCGGCGTCGCAGATGCCGGTGTTCATGCCGAACCCTCCGGTGGGGGACAGGGTGTGCGCGGCGTCGCCGGCGAGCAGCACCCGGCCGGAGCGGAAGCGCTCGGCGACGCGGTGGGTCAGGTGCCACACCTGCTCGGAGCACAGCTCGAGCTCGGTGTCGAGCGCGACGGCCGTACGGACGAGGGCCATCGCGTCCTGGTGCCCGGGCCCGTCCGCGCCCGCCGTGAGCCGGTACAGCCCGCGGCCGTCCATCGCGCGCAGCGGGTAGCGCAGCGCGGCGGGCCGGGTGAGGAAGTACACCAGGGCGTCGCGCGAACCGAGTTGCTCCCGCAGCCGGGGCGCGCGGAAGAGGATGTTGCGGAAGACCCGCGTCCTGTGGAACGCGGGGGCCTCGATGCCGGCCGCCTTGCGCACGGTGGACGAGGCGCCGTCGCAGCCGACGAGATAGCGTGCGCGGATCGTCAGCGGGCGCCCGTCGGTGAGGTCGGTGGCCGCGGCGGTGACCCCGTCGTCGTCCTGGACGAAGCCGTCGAACCCGCAGCGCTGCCGCAGCGGCCCGTCGGGGTGGACGCCCACGGCGCGGGCCAGCAGCGGGTTGAGCCAGTGATGGGGGCAGACCTGTTCCGGCTCGGGGGTGTGGGACAGGGGCGGGCGGGTGTCCGCCGTGCCGAAGTCCAGGCGGTGGATCTCGTGTCCGCCGAGCGCGGTCACCCACGCGATGTCCAGCGGGTGGTCGCCCGGCCAGCCGGCGGTGCGGATGGCGTGGGAGACGCCCCAGCGGCGGAACAGCTCCATCGAACGGGGCCCGACCGTGCCCACTTTCGGATGCGGGACCGCGCCGTCCGAAGCCTCCAGCACGAGGAAGCGCACGCCCCGCTGGGCGAGGTCCAGGGCCAGCGCCAGGCCGACGGGGCCGGCGCCCACGATCAGTACGTCCGTCTCGGCGGTGGTCATGTCGGCAGTGGTCATGGGAGTCATAAGAGTCCTCCTCCACGGCGGAAGAAGTCCGCGAAGAACGTCATCAACTCGGCGACATGCACGGGCACGACGGGACAGGAGCGGGCCGCGGCCGACAGATGCTCGAAGCGCAGCGCGAACGCGCGGCGGGCCACGTCGGGCCGGGGTATGGGGGCGGGTATCTCCTCGAGCTCGAAGGTCGGCCCCGCCGTCCGGCCGCGCCTGCCCGACTCCATCGTCACGAGCAGCTCCGCCAGCGGGCGCATCATGCCCGTCATGACGTCGATGGACGCGTTCATCAGCTTCGAGCGGCGCAGGCTCCCGTCCGGGTTCTCCCCGAAGTGCTGCACCATCAACTGCAGCATCAGCTGGTACGAGCGGTTGAACAGCTGTGCCACGGACCGTGCTTCGGGGTCGCGGACGGTGTCCTTCGCCGCGTCCGCCGTGCCCAGGGTCGGGTTGCGCAGCACCGGGTAGGCCGGGCTCCAGGGCAGCATCCTCCCGTACGGCCCGGGGACCCGCTCGGTGGTCAGCAGCTCGCCGATCCGCAGGAAGGTCCGGAAGTGGGACGACTCCGTACCCTCGGTGTCGTCCGCTGTTCCTCCCTCGCCCTGCTCGGTGATGAAGTCGACGGCGAACAGAGCGCTGGGCAGATCGTCGACCTCCAACTGGTAGTCGGGGTGCGCGGTGTTGACCGACTCCCGGGCGAAGAGGTGGTGTTCGCCGCCGCCGCGCCCCTTGTCCACCAGGAACAGGCCGGGGATGCGCTGGAGCCCCTCGCGTATCGCCGCGTACAGCTCGCTGACCGATCCCCACGGGGCGTCGCCCGTACCGCTCGTACCGCCTGTACCGTCCGGCCGGAGTTCGGGGGTGAGGCGGGCGGGCTGCTCGATGGCGATGTAGCGCTGCACGCTGCCGATGCTCAGCCCCTCGAGTGCGAAGTCGAGCGGGACGGGCAACTGCGCGCCCAGCGTGGCGAAGTCGATCGCGGGGACGTGGAACGGTTCGCCCACGGCCGTGATGATGTTGTTCACCACCAGGAAGTGGATCATCTCCTCGCGGGCCACGGTCAGCAGGCTGCCGCGGATCCCGTCGTCGAGGGTCTCGCCGCCCTGTCCGCAGGCGAGTTCCAGCTGCCGCGGTGTCCACAGCCCGCGCCGTACGTACTGCCGGCCCGCGCCGTGGGTGGGCACCGAGAAGGCGGCGTACAAGTACTGGAGCATCACCGCCAGTTCGAGGGTGGCCGCCTGCCGGAGCAGGGCGCACAGCTCGCCGCGGGTGGTGACGGCGGGCGGTGCCGCGGCCGGTGCGGGCGCGGGCAGTGGCGGGCGTATCCGGCTCTGGCAGTTGCGCAGATAGGCCAGCAGCAGGCGGGCCTTGGGGTCGGTCAGGTCGCGGGTGGGCGGCATGTAGTACGTCGCGGGCTTGTTGCCCGGATCGCACATCTGCCAGATCAGCTCGGCGTACGTCTCGACCTTGCACCGGTCGGCGAGGCTGAAGACCTCGGAGCTCATGAAGGTGGAGACGAGCTCGTAGTAGGCGAACACCTCGCGGTGGAGCAGCGCGAAGTCGACTTCTTCGCGCGGTATTTGATCGAGGTGCCAGTCGTCCGGCAGGACGCGGACGGCGAGGGAGCCGGTGCCGGCCCAGTCGTGGTCGTAGGCCGCCTGTGCGTCGGCCACAGGCTCCTCGTCGGAGGAGGCGAGGACGACGCGGCAGGTGCCCGCCCGTTCTCCGCGCAGGGTCAGGACGCCGTGCCCGCGCTCGTCGGTCCGCACGGTGCACGTACGGGCGTAGGCGCTGCCGTCCGCCGCCCGCAGGCCGAGCACCGTCGTGGCGTCCGCCCGCGCCCCGGGCGCGCCCGCGACGGGATCGGCGGGCAGCGCACGGGGGTTGAAGCGCTGGCGCACGTGCACCGTCACGGCGGCCGGACGGCCGCGTACGCGGGCGTGCAGCGGGACGTCGACGGCGTGGTCCTCGCCGCGGGCGTGGTCGGGGTGGTGCAGGACGAGGAGCGCCTCGTCGCTCTCGACGACGGTCTCGTGCTCGGTCAGCAGCGTCACCCGCCGGCCGTCGGGCGTGGTGCCGGTCAGGAGGAGCGGCTGCCGCTCCGCGGCCCGGGCACCGGGCGTGGCCGGCACGGTGACGATCCCGGAGGTCGCGTCGCCCGGGTACGCGCCCGCGGGCAGCCGGGCCACGAGCGTGTCGTCGCCGGCCGTGCGCAGCTCCAGGTCGCCCGCGTCGACGGGCGGGCCGAGGCGGTGCAGCGGGCCCGGACCGGCGTGCCGCGCGCGGCGGGTGAGCGGCACGGCCGTGATCAGGTCGAAGGCCGCCCGCCCGGCCGCCACGTCCACGCTGAGGTGGCGCAGCGGCGAGCCCGGGCACGGGACGAGCAGCCGCCCCGCGGGACAGGTGCGCGGCTCGTCCGCGTGCCAGGGCGCGACGGTTCCGCGCACACGCCAGTGGCTCGGGGTGTCCGGGGCCACCGGCGAGGCCATGTTGTCCAGCGCGAACCGGACGACGAGGCCGTCCGCCCCCTCGGCCACGGCCCGCCGCAGTGCGGCGGTCGCGGGGGAGAGGCGGACGTCCGGCAGCCACGCGGCGTCGTCGGAGGCGACCACGAACTGGTGCACCGCGCTGTAGCGCAGCTGGTCGGCCAGGACGTGCTCGCCGACGTCGACGATGCGGTCGAAGCCGGCCCAGCGCGGCGGTTGCAGGCCCGTGACGCCGCCGGTGAACAGGTAGCCGTCGTCGTGCGAGCGGCCCCGGCGGCCGAAGCCGAACCGGCCCGCCATCAGGGCCGTGGTCCAGCGGGAGGCCGGGTCGAGGTCCAGGATCCGGGCGCGGTTGACGGTGGTGCGCAAGTAGGGGTTGTAGTGGCCCCAGACGTCCACGCAACTGCCCACGACCGGATCCGAGTCGTCCGTCCGCCCGTCCGGGCCCTCCACGGCGGTGATCGCGGCGTCGAACCAGAAGTGGCCGTTGCCGTCGAAGTTCCAGCCCTTCGCGGCGCTGAACACGCCGTCGGGGCACGGCTGTCCGGCGCCGTCGAAGCGGGGGCCGCGCCGCTGGAGCCAGGCGTGGTACCCGGCGGCGGGGCGCTCCGCCGGGTACGGGGCGGGCACGCCGTCGTCGTCGGTGAGCACCGTCTGGGTGGCCAGGTCGACCAGCCCGCTGCGCGGGCCGGTCGGCAGCTTGGTCACCGCGATGCCGGTGAAGTGCAGTCTGGGCAGGTCGAAGACGCTCATCACCGCACCCCCGCGGGGGTGGCGCGCACGGTGTTCCCGACGCCGGCCTCGACGCATGCGACGGCGTGCAGGGCGGACTCGATCGCCCCCTCGATCCAGGCGGGGGCGGTGGAGCAGTGCTCGCCCGCGAAGAACAGCCGCCCCGAGGGCCGGGCCGCGCGTATCCGCTCCTCCTCGCACGCGGCCGGTGACTTGCCCCAGCGCGTGGCACAGCCCGCGCTCCACGGCTCGTGGCCCCAGGCCGTGCTCACCGCGCTCCGCACCATGCCCGGCCGCAGCAGCTGCGGGTGCACGGCGCCGAGCTCTTCGATGACGGCGCGGTGCCGCCGGCGCACCGGCAGCCGGCCCAGGCGCTCGGCCTCGTCCCCGATCGTGTAACTGGCCAGCAGCGCGGCCCCCTTGCCCGGGGCGCCGTCGACCGGCGGGTAATAGGTCTGGCGGATGAGCCCTCCGGTGAAGGACGCCCCGCCCCGGATGCCCTCCTCGAGCCAGAAGGGCTCCCGGCAGTGCAGGGCGACCTTGGTGGCCGGGCAGTAGACGACCTCGCGCAGCACGGCCCGCTTGTCGGCGTCAAGGCCGGTCAGGCGCATGCCGCGCAGCGCGGCGAAGGGCACGGCGCAGATGGCGACATCGGCGCTCTTGACGGTCGTACGGGCACCGGTGCGCACGTGGACGCGGACCTCCTTCTCTCCGGCGTCGATCCCCACGACCCGGCACCCGCGGGACACCTCCCGCCGCAGGCTCCCGGCGAGCCGCAGGGGGAGCTGGTCCAGGCCGCCCTCGAGCCGGAGCAGCGCGGGGCTGGTCTCGGTGAGGATGTCGTCGAGGAAGCTGTTGAGGCGGCTGCTGCACCCGGCGCGGATGCCCGGGTGGGCCGAGAACAGCGCGTGCAGGTCGATCCGGTCGCGGGCCGCGCCGCGCAGATGGGGCGTGAGGTCGACGAGCCCGACCAGGTCGAGCAGCCGGCCGCGCAGGTCCTCCCGGAGCTCCCCGCGCAGGTCGGGCGGGGCGATGGCGTCGACGACGGCGGTGAGCCAGGCGCCGAAGACCACGACCGCGTCGTCGTGGCGTCGGCCGTGGTGGCAGGCGGCCAGCTCCCGGCGGAAGCTCTCGAGCAGCGGCCCGGAGGCGTCCCGGACACGGGTGAAGCCGCCGGCGGGGCCCGGCAGAAAGGCATTCTCCTCCGCCAGAAGAGTGGTGAACGGGCGCAGTTTGCTCCCCAGCCCCATGAGTTCTATGTATTCCAGCGTCCGCAGATGACGGTCCGGAATGCGCATGGCCCCGAGCTCCACGGACGGAGCGCCGGGGCCGGTTCCGAAACGGTGGGTGTGTATGCGCCCGCCGATACGGGTGTTTCCCTCGAGGACCTCGACGCGATAAGCGCGCTTCTCCAGTTCGTGGGCCGCGACCAGCCCCGCCATGCCGGCGCCTATGACGATCGCGTGTCGCCCGCGCACCCGTGCCCTTAAGGTGCGGGATGGTCCCAGGTGGAGCGTGTCGGACATGGAAGATTCCCCCCGTAAACGCTGATCTATTCCATGTATGAGGCTTCATGGAGATTTCGTGTGATCCTTGCGAAAGGCAATGCTATTTCAGGACACGCAAAATCCGGTGCGCACAGTTGGGCGAACCAGGAAAAATACGCAGAGCGTTGTCGTCGGCCGGTCGGCCCGGCTCATGACGCGTGATCCCTCCGTCCATTAGGGGACCCGTACTCCAACGGGAGTAGGAAGCACCCCGTACTCAGGGACGACGACTAAAGCGCCGGTGCGAGGCATGGTGGAAGGTATGGACGAAGACGGTACGGACCGCAGAGGCGAGTCGTGAGCGCACTCGTGGTGTCGGTGCTGCTCTGCCTGGTGTCCGCCGCCTGCTACGCGGCGGCGGCCATCGTGCAGGAGCGGGTTGCCGCCACGGACGGCGAGGGTGCCTGTGCCCCGCTGCGCCGCCCCGCCTGGTGGGGGGCCGTGGCCCTGACCGGGCTCGGAGCGGGGCTGCACGTGGTGGCGCTGGCGTACGGGCCGTTGAGCCTGGTGCAGCCGCTGGGCGCGCTGACGATCGTGTTCGCCCTGCCGATGGCCGCACTCCTCGTCCACCGTCCTGTCGGGGCGGCCGGCAGGCGGGGGGCGTTCCTGGCCACCGCGGGGCTGGCCGGGCTGCTCACCCTGACCGGACCGCCGCGCACCGAGCACCTCCCCGGTTCCGAGCGCCCCGCGCTCACGGCGGTGGTGCTCGGCGCCGTGGCCCTGCTGCTGCTCGTCGCGCGGCACACGCGCCGGACCGTCGTCCGCGGCGTGGTGCTGGCCACCGCCGCCGGGGCCGCCTTCGGCATGGCCTCGGTCTTCACCAAGGCCGCCGCCGAGGACCTCGCCGCGCACGAGACCGGGCCCCTGCTGCCGTGCATGGGCGTCATAGCGCTCCTCGCCTCGGCCGGCATGCTGATCTCCCAGGCCTCCTACCGCGGCGCCGGCCTCGCCGCCCCGCTCGCGACCGTCACCGTCGTCAACCCGGTGGTGGCCGCCGCCGTCGGGATAGCGGTGCTCGGCGAGGCGTTCCGCTACGGCCTGACCGGGGAGCTGCTGGCCGCCCTGGCCGGCTCCGTCGCCGCCGTCGGCGTGATCGTCCTGACCTTCCAGGGCGCCGAACGCGAGCCCGTGGCCGTCCCGGAGCCGGTCGCGTCCGGAGGGCCGGAGGCGGTGCTGCCCGCGGCCCGCTCCCACGACTGCCTCGCCCGTTCCGGGCCGAACTCCGGCTGAATCGTTTCGGGTTGTGAAGGCCGCCCTGCGCCCCGTGGCGCGGGGCCGCGCCCCCGCGCCACCATGGTGCTCCGCCACCATCCGAGGAGCGCCCCGTGGACTTCGACGTCGTCGTGGAGATCCCCCAAGGCAGCCGGAACAAATACGAGATGGACCACGAGCGCGGGCGCATCCGGCTCGACCGGCTGCTGTTCACCTCCACCCGCTATCCCGCCGACTACGGCTACGTCGACGGCACGCTCGGCGCCGACGGCGAACCCCTCGACGCCCTCGTGCTCACGAACGAACCCACCTTCCCCGGCGTGGTGATCCGCTGTCGGGCGATCGGCATGTTCCGCATGCGCGACGAACAGGGCGAGGACGACAAGGTGTTGTGCGTCCCCGCCGCCGACCCACGCTGTGAACACCTGCGCGATCTGCGTCATCTGCCCGAGTTCGACAAGCTGGAGATCCAGCACTTCTTCGAGGTCTACAAAGTGCTCGAACCCGGCAAGTCGGTGGAGAACGCCTGCTGGTCGGACCGTGCCGCGGCCGAGGCCGAGATCACCGCATCCCGTACCCGCGCTGCCCGCGCATGACGTGAATGCGGTACAACGGGCCATGGCCACCATCGACCGGCGAGCCGTGTCCCTCGCGTTCCCCGCTCTCCGCCCCGTCACCGCGCCCCGCCGCGACCTGCGCCTCGCGGCCGTCGCCCTCGCCTTCGCGGTGTTGCAACTGTGCTACTCCGTAGTGCACATGGACCTCGGCTGGGACGAGACCGTCTACCTCTCGCAGGTCGACCCCCACGCACCCGCGGCCTACTTCAGCGCCCCCCGCTCGCGCGGCGTCAGCTTCCTCGTCGCCCCCTTCATCGCCGTCACCACCTCCGTCCCCGCCCTGCGCATCGCCCTCGTGCTGCTCTCCGCCGCGGCCCTGTACGCCGCGTTCGCGGTGTGGCAGCCCCTGCTCACCCGGGGCCGCGCGGCCCTCGCCGCCCTGCTCTTCGGCACGCTGTGGATCACCGTGCTCAGCGGCCCCGAGGTGATGCCCAACCTCTGGGTCGCCCTCTCCGCCGTCGCCGCCACGGGCTGGCTCCTCCGCAGCCGCGAACCCGCCGGCCGTACGAAAGCCCTCACAGCGCTCGCCGCCACCCTCGCCGCCGCCACCCTCTTCCGCGCCCACGACGGCGTCTGGCTCGCCCTGCCGATGCTCGCCGCGTGCGCGACCGTACGCGGCCTTCGGCGCCCGCGCACCGTCGCCGCGGTCCTCGGCGGGCTCGCGCTGGGCGGCGTCCAGTGGGGAGTCGAGGCGTACGTCCGCTTCGGCGGCGTCGCCCAGCGGCTCGCCGACTCCAGCGACACCGAAGGCGGCATGGGTGCCCGCCTCGGCGCCGGGCTGAGCGCCGCCTACCGCAGTCTCAACGGCCCCCAGCTCTGCCGCCCCTGCCACATCGCCGCGCCGCCGCTCACCCACTCCCTGTGGTGGCTGCTGCTGCCCGCCCTCGCCCTCGCCGCCTGCGCCCTCGCGGTGCGCCGCCGCGCGTCCGCCGCCGTCATCCTGCTGCCCGTCGCCTGCGCGCTCTGTCTCGCCGCGCCCTACCTGCTGCTGCTCGACTACTCCGCGCCGCGCTTCCTGCTCCCCGCCTACGCGCTGCTCGCCCTGCCCGTCGCCGACCTCGCCGCCCGGGCCGTCCACGGCGTGACCGCCACCCGCGCCAGGGCCGTGACCGCCGCCCTGCTGTGCGCCGTGTTCGCCGCCCATCTCGCCGTACAGATCAAGGAACTTCGGGTCAACACGGCGGACGCCCGCGACACCACCGTCCGCTACCGGCGCGCCGCCCACGAGCTGGGACGGCTCGGCCTGCGCGCCCCCTGCCTCGTCACCGGCCCGCGTGCCCAGCCCATCGGCTACGAGGCGGGCTGCGCCTCGGCACAGACCATGGGCAACAACCGCAACGCCACCACCGCCGACATCCTGCGCACCGCCGAGGCGGAGCCCACCGCCGTTCTCTTCGACCCGGTCGACGGATATCTGCCGCCGTACGCCCGCGGCTGGCACCCGCACCCGATCCCGGGCACGGACTGGACCGCGTACGTCCCCTGAACCCTTTGAACCCCTCTCACGCCTGGCCCAGCAGGGCGGCGACGTCGCTGTCGACGTCGAGGAGCGCACCCTCGCTGCCGACCGGCACCAGCGCGTACGAGCGGGCGAGGAAGAGGCGCAGCTCGTCGGTGTCGATCTGCACCATGGCCACGCCCTCGGGCGCGTGGAACTCGAGCACGGTGCGGTGCGGCCCGCACGGCCACACCCGTACGTCCCCGCGGCCGGTGGGGGTCAGCAGGCCGCTCGCGAGCAGCTCACGGGCGAAGGTCCAGCTGACCTCCGCACCGTCGAGCGAGGCCACGGGCGGGAAGGCGATGTGCACGGCGAAGGGGTCGTGGCACACGTAGTGCAGACGGGCGGGAACCTGACGGGGACGGGTGGCGGAGGCGATGAGCCGTGCCTGGACGGCCTGGTCGATGACGGTGGACAACGCCTGCTCCCTTGCGGTTGGTTGGCTTCCGGTCATGGGGCCGTGGCTCCACGCAGGGTGAGACGGCGGATGGATCGGCGTAGTGCTGGATTCGAGCGTGATATACGTCACTGCCCTTTGATGGTGGAGGCATATTCCGCTTGTTCCCGTGGAGTTGAAGCCTATGCCCATCCGCCCCGCCGGCCACGCCAGTTGCCGGTTCCGGCGTCAGTTCCGCACCGGCAGCACCGCCAGTACTTCCCAGCCCCCGCCGGGCACCGGGCCCGCCGTCAGCGAACCGCCGATCGCCTCCGCGCGCTCGCCGATCCCGACGAGCCCCAGCCCGCCGCTGTCGTCCGGGCGCGCGGCGCGGCGCGGCAACTGGTGCGGTGTGCCGCCCTCGTTGCGCACCGACACGAAGAGCCGGTCGCCCAGGTGCCGCAGCGTGACGTCCACGGCCCAGGCCCCGGGGCTGTGCCGGGCGACGTTGGCCAGTGCCTCGCCGACGATCCGGTGCACCGAGGCCGCCAGTTCCGGGGCGAGCCCGGCGCCGAAGCGGGGATCGACACGGAGTTCGGCGCGCGTCCCCGGCTGTGCGTGCCGGAAGGCGTCCACGAGTTCGGCGACCCGGTCGAGACCGGGCAGCGGCCTGCGGTACGGGTGGTCCTGCTGCAGCACCCTGAGCAGCCGCCGGGCGGTCGTCATCGCCTCGTCCCCGGCCGTCTGGATGTCGCGCAGCGAGGCGGCGACCCGTTCGTCCCGCGCCAGTTCGCCCGTCGCCTTCGCCATCAGTGTCATCGCCGCCACCTGATGGGCGACGAAGTCGTGCAACTCGCCCGCCACTTCGAGCCGTTCGGCGTCGCGCGCCGCCGCGACCGCCTTCGCCCGCTCCTCGTCCCGGTGACGCAGGCACAGGCCCACCGCCGCCACTCCCGCCACGACGAGCGCGTGCGCCACAACGGTCCCGCCCAGGACGTTCGCGTCACGTACCGGTGCCGCCAGCACCCCGGCCGCCAGGGCGACCCCCAGCGGAACCGCGGCCCGTACCGGCATCCGCCAGGCGACCAGGCCCAGCAGCACCAGCAGTGCGGCGCTCTCGGTCAGCCCCCACGCCGGAACGTGCTCCCCCACCGCCAGCAGGTAACCCGTCGCCGTCCACGACACCCCCACCGCGGCCAGTGCCCGCGTCGCCAGCTGCGCCCACGGCAGCACGCACGCCGCGACCAGCAGCCCGGCGGCCCACACGACGAGATGCGCGTGGTGGCTCCCGTAGGACGCCGCCCTGCCGAGCAGCCGTCCCTCGAACACCCACAGTGAGCAGAAGCCCGCCACCAGCCAGCCGCGTGTACGGGATCGTGTACGGGACACGGGGTGGACGGGTGACGGGAGGGAGAACAGGGCCATGCGTCCACGCTAGGCAGACACACCCGGTGCGGGTATCGACCGGGCGGCCAGGGGCCACCGGCCAAAAGGACGACTTTTACTTACTAACGCGTAGGCATCTGCTGCCGGTACGACTCCAGCGCCGGGGCGGTCTTCGTCGCCACGAACTCGGTGATCGAGTACTCGCACACCCCCGCCACGGTGAACGGGTCGCTCCGGGTGATCTCCTCGATCTTCTCCCGGTCGTCGCCCACCGCCAGGATCACCCCGCCGTCCCGCGGCACCTTGCGGCCCGAGGCGACGAAGACGCCGGACGCGTAGTGCGCGTCCAGCCAGGCCACATGCTCCGCGTGCGCGGCTTCCACGCGCTCGAGGGGCGCGATGTAGGTCAGCTCCAGTACGAACATGATCGACAGGCTACGTGGCCGCCCGGCCCCGTCCCGTAACGTGCCGCGTTATGAATGACAAGTCCGACGATCTGCCCCCCGACTGGCCCACCACCGAGGCCGCCGCCCGCGCCGTCCAGGACGAGCTGCGCGGCCGCGTCGTGCTCGACGAGCCGGGCCCGCCGCCGGGCGCGCCCCTGGTGGCGGTGGGCGTGGACGTCGCCTACGACGACGCCCGCGACGTCGTGGCGGCGGCGGCCGTCGCGCTGGACGCGGCCACGCTCGAGGTCGTCGGGGAGGCGACGGCGGTCGGCACGGTCGCCTTCCCCTATGTCCCGGGCCTGCTGGCCTTCCGCGAGCTCCCCACGGTCCTCGCCGCCCTCGAGCGGCTGCCCGTGCCGCCCGGGCTCGTCCTCTGCGACGGCTACGGGCTCGCGCACCCGCGCCGCTTCGGACTGGCGAGCCACCTGGGTGTCCTGACCGGCCTGCCCACCGTCGGGGTGGCCAAGAACCCCTTCACCTTCCGCTACGAGCAGCCGGGCCCGGAGCGCGGCGCCGGCTCGCCCCTGCTCGACGGCGACGAGGAGGTCGGCCGCGCCCTGCGCACCCGCACCGGGGTCAAGCCGGTGTTCGTGTCGGTCGGCCACCGGGTGAACCTCGAAACCGCCTGCGCGCACGTCCTGTCCCTGACCCGGGGCTTCCGCCTGCCGGAAACGACCCGGCTGGCGGACTCCCTGTGCCGACGCGCCCTGGCGGGGGCGGTGCGCTGAGCCGTACGGTGCCGCGGCACCGCACGTCCCGACCGAGAGGTGACCCGATGCTCCAGCTCGCCGGCGTGATCCCGCCCCTGTGCACCCCCCTCGCCCCGGACGGCGACGTCGACACGCGCTCCCTCGCCGCCCTCGTCGGGCACGTGCTCGACGCGGGGGCGTCCGCCGTCTTCGCCCTCGGCACCAGCGGCGAGACCGCGTACCTCACCGACGCCCAGCGCGGCACGGTGCTGGACACCGTCGTCGGGGCGGTGGCGGGGCGGGTGCCGGTGCTGGCGGGGGTCATCGACACGACCACGCCCCGGGTCGCCGCCCGGGCCCGGGCCGCCCGGGACGTCGGCGTCGACGGCCTCGTCGCCACCGTCCCCTATTACGCCTCCACCCACCCGGCCGAGGTCGCCGACCACTTCCGGCGCATCCGTGCCGCCGTGGACCTGCCGCTGCTCGGCTACGACATCCCGTCCGCGGTGCACACCAAGCTGCCGGCGGCCACCGTGCTCGCGCTCGCGGAGGACCGTACGCTCGCCGGGCTCAAGGACAGCAGCGGCGATCTCAACGCCCTGCGCCGTCTGCTCGTGGCGCTGCGCGAGCGCGGCGCGGCGGAGGACTTCTCCGTGCTGACCGGCTCCGAGCTGACGGTCGACGCGGCGCTGCTGGCCGGCGCCCAGGGGGTGGTGCCCGGGCTGGGCAACGTCGACCCCGCCGGGTACGTGCGCCTGTACGGGCACGCGCGGGCGCACCGCTGGGACCGGGCCGCCGCCGAACAGGACCGCCTGGCGGCCCTGTTCGCACTGGTCGACGCGGGCGACCCGGCACAGATGAGCGGAGGTGCCGCCGCGCTCGGGGGCTTCAAGGCCGCCCTGCGCCTGCTCGGCGTCATCGACTGCGCCGCCACCGCCGCCCCCCAACGGCCGCTGTCCGACGCCGCCGTGGAGCGGGTGCGTGGACACCTCGTGGCGGCCGGACTGCTCTGACAGTGGTCCGGTCTAGCGTGGGGGCATGTCCACACCTGTGAAGACCCGGTCCGAAATCCGTGAGTTCGCGCTCTCGCTCCCAGGAGCCGTCGAGGAGTTCCCTTGGGAGGAGGACGCGGTTGTCAAGGTCAACAAGAAGATCTTCGTGTTCCTGGGCGCCGAGGACAATGCCGAGACGCCGCGCATCAGCGTCAAACTGAAGGACGAGGAGGCACACGGCCACGCGCTCGCCGTGCCCGGCGCGGCCCCCACCGGGTACGGGCTGGGGAGGGCCGGGTGGGTCACCATTCCGCTGACGGGGGAGAGCGCCCCCGTCGAGCTGCTCTGCGACTGGGTCGAGGAGAGCTACCGCACCATCGCGCCCAAGCGGCTCATCGCCGAGCTCGACGGATAGGGGCAGGGCGAGCGTTTGGCCGCTCACCGGTTCGGTCGGGGTCATTTCCTGGCGGGGAACGCCTCATCGAGTGTGGGGACGGCGAGGTGGCCGGACGTCAGCGCCTTCCGGGCGTGGTCGACCGGCAGGTACCGTCCCTGCTGGATCGTCGGCGTGATCTTGTTGATCGTGCCGGCTTCGCTGAGGCAGAAGACGGTCCACGGCTTGCGCGACGCCTCCAGCGTCTCCCCATCGCGCATGATGCTCCTGCTGGTCGACGTCAACGCCCTGGTTCCGGGAACCTGTTGGTTGATGGTCTCCACCGCGGTGACGTCGAAGACCAGGCCCTGGCCGCCCGGCCGGTACATCACGAGGAGCCGGGGGCGGGCGAGCCCGACGTGGTTGCTGCTGAGCGGGCACAAGTACGCGCCATACGCGGCGAGTTCATCCAAGGCCAGTTCATTCGCGGGCACGATCACGGCGTGCTCGTGCAGCGTGCGGAACCAGCCCACCGCGGACTTCTCCTCCCATACGAGCTTCCCGCGGTTGCGGTAGGCCGGATCGGCGATCAGCCCACGGCCGGCCATCAGCTCGACGCTGCGGGGCTCGCGCCCCACCATCGAGGCGAAGTCGGACCGCGTCAGGACCTCCGGCAGACTCTCGAACCACGACATGCGACTTCCCACCCACGAAGCGACGTTGATGAAATCCTGCAGAGAGTAGCGCCTCGCCAACAGCGGTCGCCCCGGAGGGGCTTGTGAAAAACTGAAACACGTTCTTATTATCTCGAGTGTTACAGCGGTTTTGTCATAGGACTGTTTCGTCGGAAGGCCGGGGGACCGCATGGCGGGAGCAGCGACACAGCACGGCCCGCTCGCCGGAGTGCGCGTGGTCGAGCTCGCGGGGATCGGGCCGGGCCCGTTCGCCGCGATGTGCCTCGCCGACCTCGGCGCCGACGTGGTGCGCGTCGACCGTCCCGGCGGGCCCGGGCTGCACATCGACCCCCGCCGTGACATCACCAACCGCAACAAGCGCTCGGTGCTCGTCGACCTCAAGTCCGAACACGGGCCGCGGACCGTGCTCGACCTCGTCGAGCGGGCCGACGTGCTGCTCGAGGGCTACCGGCCCGGTGTCGCCGAGCGCCTCGGCGTCGGCCCTGACGCCTGCCTCGCCCGCAACCCCCGCCTGGTGTACGGCCGGATGACCGGATGGGGCCAGCAAGGACCGCTCGCGCACACCGCCGGGCACGACATCGGCTACATCGCCGTCACCGGCGCGCTGGGGCTCACCGGCGCCGCCGACGGGCCGCCGTACGCCCCGGCCAACCTCCTCGGCGACTACGCGGGCGGTTCGCTCTACCTGGTCATCGGCGTGCTCGCCGCACTCCAGCACGCCCGGACCACCGGCACCGGACAGGTCGTCGACGCCGCCATCGTCGACGGCACCGCCCACCTGACCGCCATGCTGCACGGCATGATGGCGGCCGGCGGCTGGCAGGACCGCCGCGGGGCCAACCTCCTCGACGGCGGCGCGCCCTTCTACGGCACGTACGAGACCTCCGACGGCGGCCACATGGCCGTGGGCGCGCTGGAGCCGCGGTTCTACGCCGAGTTCGTCCGCCGGCTCGGCATCGAAGAGGCGGCCGGCACCCGCGACGACCCCGCCCGCTGGGGCGAGCTGCGCACCGCCATCGCCGCGCGCTTCCGGCAGCGCACCCGCGCCGAGTGGACGGAGGTCTTCGCGGACTCGGACGCGTGCGTCGCGCCCGTCCTGTCCCTGCGCGAGGCGCCGGAGCACCCGCACCTCGCCGCGCGCGGCACCTTCGCCGACCACGACGGCATCACCCAGCCCGCCCCCGCACCACGCTTCTCCGCCACACCCGGCTCCCTGCGCCGCCCGCCCGCGCAGCCGGGCGCCGACACCGCCGAGGTCGCCCGCGACTGGGGCGTCGACTCCCTGGAGGACCAGTCATGAAACAGGACCAGTCATGAAACGCCGGCTCTTCGCCCCGGAGCACGAGACCTTCCGTGAGACCGTGCGGACCTTCCTGGCCAAGGAGGTCACCCCGCACTACGCGCAGTGGGAGAAGGACGGCATCGTCTCGCGCGACGCCTGGCTCGCGGCCGGCCGCCAGGGCCTGCTCGGCCCGGCCGTCCCCGAGGAGTACGGCGGCGGGGGCAACGCCGACTTCCGCTACGCCGCCGTGCTCACCGAGGAGTTCGTGCGCGCCGGAGCCGCGGGCTTCGCCGTCGGGCTGCACAACGACATCATCGGCCCCTACCTCACCTCGCTCGCCACCGAGGAGCAGAAGCGCCGCTGGCTGCCCGGCTTCTGCACCGGCGAGCGCATCACCGCCATCGCCATGACCGAGCCGGGTGCGGGCTCCGACCTCCAGGGCATCCGCACCACGGCCACGGACCGCGGCGACCACTGGGTGCTCAACGGCTCGAAGACCTTCATCTCCAACGGCATCCTCGCCGATCTCGTCATCGTCGTGGCGCGCACGACGCCGGAGGGCGGGGCGAAGGGGCTGAGCCTGTTCGTCGTCGAGCGGGGCACGCCGGGCTTCGAGCGGGGCCGCAACCTCGACAAGATCGGCCAGAAGTCCCAGGACACCGCCGAGTTGTTCTTCGACGACGTGCGCGTGCCCCGCGAGAACCTGCTCGGCGAGCTGAACGGCGCGTTCGTCCACCTGATGAACAACCTCCCGCAGGAGCGGCTGAGCATCGCCGTCGGCGCCATCGCGGCCGCGGAGCACCTGCTGGAGATCACCACGCAGTACGTGAAGGAGCGCGAGGCGTTCGGCCGGCCGCTGGCCAAGCTCCAGCACATCCGCTTCGAGATCGCCGAAATGGCCACCGAGTGCACGGTCACCCGCACCTTCCTCGACCGCTGCATCGAGGACCACTCCCGGGGCGAACTCGACGCCGTGCACGCCTCGATGGCCAAGTGGTGGGCGACCGAGCTCCAGAAGCGGGTGACGGACCGCTGCCTGCAACTCCACGGCGGCTACGGCTACATGACCGAGTACCGCGTGGCCAGGGCCTTCACCGACGGACGCATCCAGACCATCTACGGCGGCACGACCGAGATCATGAAAGAGATCATCGGCCGTTCCCTCCTTGCGTGAAACCGAGCGTGAAACCCACCTTGAAAGGCTTTTGACCTTGAGCACCGAAGCGTACGTATACGAGGCGATCCGCACCCCGCGCGGGCGCGGCAAGGCCAACGGCGCCCTGCACGGCACCAAGCCCATCGACCTGGTCACCGGCCTGATCCACGAGCTCCGCCGCCGCCACCCGGACCTCGACCCCGCGGCGATCGACGACATCGTGCTCGGCGTCGTCAGCCCGGTCGGCGAGCAGGGCTCGGACATCGCGAGGATCTCCGCCATCGCGGCCGGGCTGCCGGACACCGTCGCGGGCGTCCAGGAGAACCGCTTCTGTGCCTCGGGCCTGGAGGCCGTCAACATGGCCGCCGCCAAGGTCCGTTCGGGCTGGGAGGACCTGGTCCTCGCGGGCGGCGTCGAGTCGATGTCCCGGGTGCCCATGGCCTCCGACGGCGGCGCCTGGTTCGGCGACCCCATGACCAACCTCGACACCGGCTTCGTCCCCCAGGGCATCAGCGCCGACCTGATCGCCACCATCGGCGGCTACTCCCGCCACGACGTCGACTCCTTCGCCGCCCGGTCGCAGGAACTCGCCGCCGCCGCATGGAAGGACGGCCGCTTCGACCGCTCCGTCGTCCCCGTCCGCGACCGCAGCGGCCTCGTCGTCCTCGACCGCGACGAGCACCTGCGCCCCGGCACCACCGCCGAGACGCTCGCCTCCCTCAAGCCCTCCTTCGCGGCCATCGGCGACGCGGGCGGCTTCGACGCGGTGGCGCTGCAGACGTACCACTGGGTCGAGAAGATCGACCACGTCCACCACGCCGGCAACTCCTCCGGCATCGTCGACGGCGCCGCGCTCGTCGCCATCGGCAGCCGCGAGATCGGCGAGCGCTACGGACTCGTGCCCCGCGCCCGCATCGTCTCCGCCGCCGTCTCCGGCTCCGAGCCCACCATCATGCTCACCGGCCCGGCCCCCGCGACCCGCAAGGCCCTCGCCAAGGCCGGGCTCACCATCGACGACATCGACCTCATCGAGATCAACGAGGCGTTCGCCGCCGTCGTGCTGCACTTCGCGGCCGAGATGGGCATCGGCCTGGACCGGATCAACGTCAACGGCGGCGCCATCGCCCTGGGCCACCCGCTGGGCGCCACCGGCGCGATGCTCCTGGGCACCGTCGTCGACGAACTCGAGCGGCAGGACAAGCGCTACGGCCTGATCACCCTGTGCGTGGGCGGCGGCATGGGCATCGCCACCGTCGTCGAGCGCGTCTGACCCGGCAGCCACCAATCCTCCATGGAGACCCCCGACATGAGCGAGAGCAGCACCATCCGCTGGGAGCAGGACGGCGAGGGCATCGTCACCCTCGTCCTCGACGACCCCGCACAGTCCGCCAACACCATGAACCGCGACTTCCAGAAGTCCCTGGCGGCCGTCGCCGACCGCCTGGAGGCCGAGCTGGGCGCCGATAAGGACTCTGTGCGCGGCGTCGTCGTCACCTCCGCCAAGAAGACCTTCTTCGCCGGCGGAGACCTGCGCGAGCTCATCGCCATCACCCCCGAGCACGCCGAGGCCGCCTTCGCCTCCAGCATGGCGATCAAGCGCGACCTGCGCCGCATCGAGACCCTCGGCGTGCCCGTCGTCGCGGCCGTCAACGGCTCGGCGCTCGGCGGCGGTTACGAGATCGCCCTCGCCTGCCACCACCGCATCGCCCTCGACGCCCCCGGCTCGAAGATCGGCCTGCCCGAGGTCACCCTCGGCCTGCTGCCCGGCGGCGGAGGCGTCACCCGCACCGTGCGGCTCCTCGGCATCACCGACGCGCTGCTCAAGGTGCTGCTCCAGGGCACCCAGTACGACCCGCGCCGCGCCCTGGAGGCCGGGCTCGTCCACGAAGTCGCCGCCACGCCCGAGGAGATGCTCTCCAAGGCCCGCGCCTTCATCGACGCCCACCCCGAGTCCCGCCAGCCCTGGGACACCGACGGCTACAAGATCCCCGGCGGTACGCCCGCCAACCCGCGCTTCGCGGCCAACCTCCCGGCCTTCCCGGCCAACCTGAGGAAGCAGACCGCCGGCGCCCCCTACCCGGCCCCGCGCAACATCCTGGCCGCCGCGGTCGAGGGCTCCCTCGTCGACTTCGAGACCGCGCAGACCATCGAGGCCCGCTACTTCGTGGACCTGGCCACCGGCCAGACCGCCAAGAACATGATCCAGGCCTTCTTCTTCGACCTCCAGGCCGTCAACGCGGGCCGCAGCCGCCCCTCGGGCACCGAGCCGCGCCCCGTGCGCAAGGTGGCCGTCCTCGGCGCGGGCATGATGGGCGCGGGCATCGCCTACACCTGCGCGCGGGCCGGCATCGAGGTCGTCCTCAAGGACGTGTCCCTCGACAACGCCCGCAAGGGCAAGGCCTACTCGGAGGGCCTCCTCGCCAAGGCCCTGGCCAAGGGCCGTACGACCGAGGACAGGCGCGACGCCCTGCTCGCCCGCATCACCCCGACCGCCGACGCGGCCGACCTGGCCGGCTGCGACGCGGTCATCGAGGCCGTCTTCGAGGACCCGGCCCTCAAGCACAAGGTCTTCCAGGAGATCCAGCACGTGGTGGCCCCGGACGCCCTGCTGTGCTCCAACACCTCCACCCTCCCGATCACGATGCTCGCCGAAGGCGTCGAGCGTGCCGGGGACTTCGTGGGCCTGCACTTCTTCTCGCCCGTCGACAAGATGCCGCTCGTCGAGATCATCAAGGGCGAGCGGACGGGCGACGCGGCCCTGGCCCGCGCCTTCGACCTCGTCCGGCAGATCCGCAAGACGCCGATCGTCGTCAACGACTCGCGCGGCTTCTTCACTTCGCGCGTCATCGGCCGCTTCATCAACGAGGGCGTCGCCATGGTCGGCGAGGGCGTGCCCGCCGCGTCCGTGGAACAGGCCGCCGCCCAGGCCGGCTACCCGGCCAAGGTGCTGTCCCTGATGGACGAGCTGACCCTGGCCCTCCCGCGCCGGATCCGCGACGAGACGAAGCGCGCGGTCGAGGCGGCGGGCGGCACCTGGCAGTCCCACCCCGCCGACACCGTCCTCGACCGCATGGTCGACGAGTTCGGCCGCACGGGCCGCGGCGGCGGCGCCGGCTTCTACGACTACGCGGAGGACGGCAGCCGCACCGGTCTGTGGCCGGGCCTGGCCGAGCACTTCGGCGCGACGGAAGCCGCCGTTCCGTTCCGGGACATGCAGGAGCGGATGCTCTTCGCCGAGGCCCTCGACACGGTCCGCTGCCTCGAGGAGAACGTCCTCACCTCGGTCGCCGACGCCAACATCGGCTCGATCCTGGGCATCGGCTTCCCCGGCTGGACGGGCGGCGCACTGCAGTACATCAACGGATACGAGGGCGGTCTGCCCGGATTCGTCGCCCGCGCCCGCGAGTTGGCGGCGGCCTACGGCGAGCGCTTCGAGCCGCCCGCGCTGCTGCTGGCGAAGGCGGAGAAGGGGGAGACGTTCACCGACCATGGCCTCGGCCGGCGCCACCAGTAGGCCGAGCACCCTCGGTCCGCCGGAGGGTCCCGACGGCGGGCCGTGGCCGGACGATGTCCCTGAAGACCTCGACGGCCGCCACGTCCCGGCCGACCGGAGCGGCGGGGAGCCCGGTACGGAGGACGGCACGGGTGAGTTCCGGCTGGCTCGCCACCAGCACCTCGTGTCCCGCGGCCCGGCAAGCCCAGGCGACCGGGGTCATCGCACACGGATGTGAAGGCCACGCCCAGGCAGTGAAGAGTATCCGCATCCGCCCATAGCAGCACCGGCCGCTGGCCGGCCGCTCCAGCGCTGCTCGAGGGCCGGGCGGGAGCGGGACCTCACGGGGCCGGTTGTGAGCCGGTTATGAAGTGCCGCCCTCCGCCGGGGACTTGGCGTACGTCTGCAGCCCGCGCAGCATCAAGTCGATGCCGAAGTCGAAGCGGTCGTCGGGCCGGGGGCCGAAGAGCAGCCCGAACACCCGGTGGATGTGCGGGTACTTCTCGGAGGGCAGCGAGCTCATGTACTCGTGGAACATGGTCATGAGCTCGTCCGGCGACTGCTCCTCGCCGGTGGGCGAGGCGACACCGAGGCTCTCCTCGAAGGCATAGGCCCCGATGTACAGCCCGAAGAGATCGCCGAGGCAGGCGATCGTACGGTCCGGGATGCCGACCGGCGTCAGGAGCTCGAAGAGCCACTCCGTGTAGCGGGCGATGGTCGGCCCGGAGGGCAGGCGGCCCATCGAGATCCGGGCGATGTCGCGGTGCTGGTGCATGTTGGACCGCATCCGCCGGGCCAGGTCCATGAGCTGTTCCATCCACCGCGAGGGATCGGGCTCCGGCAGCTCGACATCCCCGCTGACCCGCTCGTAGATCAGCTGGAGCAGCTCGTCCTTGTTGCGGACGTGCCAGTAGATGGAGGCGGCGCCGGTCTTGAGCTCCTCGCTCACCCGGCGCATCGACAGGCCCTCGAGCCCTTCACGGTCCAGTACTCGCAGAGCGGCTTCGACGATCGCCTCTTGCGAGAGGGGCACCCGAGGTGCTCTGGCGGGGCGGGACTCCGCGCGCCAGACGGGCTCCGCGCCGCCGTCCGTCTCGGGGACAGCGCCGGGAGCAGCGGATTCGTGCTGGGAAGCGGGCTCACTCACGTCCTCAGGATACCTCCGGTCGAACAGCGTTCAAGGGTTGAGCAGCCCACCTTGACTCGAAGAGCGATCGGGTTCCAGAATGGCATTCGAGTCAGGAACACCGTTCGAGAAGGGATGGGCAAACCTATGGCGCCCACGATCGAGGCTCGGGGGCTGACCAAGCGGTTCGGCCGTACGACCGCGCTCGACGGGCTCGACCTCCAGGTCGAGCCCGGTCAGGTGGTGGCGGTGCTCGGCCCCAACGGCGCGGGGAAGACGACCTTCGTCCGCGCCGTGGCGACGCTGCTCAAGCCCGACTCCGGAGAGCTTCGGGTGGTGGGCCACGACGCGGTCCGCGAACCGGAGGCGGTACGCCGGCTGATCGGCCTGGCCGGCCAGTTCGCGGCGGTGGAGCCCGCGATGACCGGCCGGGAGAACCTGGAGCTGGTCGCCCGGCTCTACGGCCAGAGCGCCCGCACGGCGCGTGCCAACGCCACCCGGGTCCTGGAGCAGTTCGGCCTGGTGGAGGCCGCGGGCCGGCTGGTACGGACGTACTCGGGCGGCATGCGGCGCAAGCTGGACCTCGGCGCCAGCCTGGTCAGCGCACCGCACCTGCTGCTGCTCGACGAGCCCACCACGGGGCTCGACCCCCGCAGCCGGATGGATCTGTGGGATTCCATCGAGACACTGGTCGGACAGGGCACCGACGTGCTGCTGACCACCCAGTACCTGGACGAGGCCGACCGCCTCGCCAGCCACCTCGTGATCATCGACCAGGGGCGCGCCGTCGCCTCCGGGGAGCCCGCCGAACTCAAGCAGCGGGTGGGCGGCAATGTGCTCGAGGTGGAGCTGCGCGACCGCGCCGACATCCCGAGGGTCGCCGAGGTCCTCTACCACCACGCCGGGCAGCGGCCGCAGATAGACGAGGGGACCCGGCGGGTGAGCGTCGGCGCGGGCACCGAGGCCGCGACGAGTCAACTGGTCATGGGAGTACGGGCACTCGAGGAGCGAGGTGTGGGACTCGTCGGCATCAGTGTGCGCCAGCCCAAGCTCGACGAGGTGTTCCTCGCGCTGACCGGACACCAGGCGGCGGACCGCACGGCCGGTACGCCCGACAAGGCATCCCACTGAGACCAGGACAGGAGAACACTGTGACCGCCGCCGCTGCTGCCGTCGCTCCCGCGATCACCGAGAAGCGCAGGTCCACGCTTCCCACGAGCACCCTGCTCGTGGCGAAGCGGGCGCTGCTGAACTTTGTACGGACCCCCCAGCTCGTGGTGCTCAGCACCACACAGATGGCCGTCTTCCTGCTCGGCTTCCGCTATGTCTTCGGCGGCGCCATCGGGCACAGTACCGGCGTGCCCTATGTCGACTACGCCGTCCCCGGCTTCGTCACCGCGGGCATCCTCTACAGCATGCTCGGCACCGCGGTCGCCATGGCCGAGGACCTCGGCAACGGCCTCATCGACCGCATGCGCTCCCTGCCGATGCCGCGTGCCGCGGTGCTGACCGGACGCATGCTGGCCGACATGACCGTGCTCGCCTGGAGCCTCGCGTTCACCACCGGCGTCGGCTTCGCCATCGGCTTCCGCCTGCACGGCACGGCCCTGGAGGGGCTCGCCGCCTTCGGCATGTGCCTGGTGTTCGGCCTGGCCTTCGTCTGGGTGTTCATCGCGATCGGCCTGTTCACCGCCGACCCCAAGGCGGCCCAGGCGTTCATGATGGTGGTCTTCATCATGACCTTCGTCTCCAGCGCCTATGTGCCGTCGGAGACCATGCCCGACTGGCTCCGCTCGGTGGCCGACAACCAGCCGCTCACCGTGATGGTCGACGCCGTCCGCGCCCTGACGCTGGGCGACCACGCCCAGGCGATCCTGGGGCACAGCGCCTCGTACTACATTCCGCGCTCCCTCGCCTGGACCGCGGGCCTCGTGGCCGTCTTCGCCCCGCTGTCGGTGTCGATCTACCGCAAGCGCTAGGTGTATTGATCACGAGCAGTTCGGACAGATGCCCGGCCGGGGCTTCCCGGCCGGGCATCTGCCGTCCTGACAAGGCGTCCTCGAGGGGAGGTTCAGCGGGCGTCCAGTGTTCCTGTAGGGCCGCTGGCGACCATCGCCGGGCACCGCTGCGAAGAGGGGGCTCGCATGAACCGTTACGTCGCATCCCGGCCGCGGTCCGGGGCACCGCTCAGGCTCTTCTGTTTCCACCACGCCGGTGCCGGAGCACTGGCCTTCGCCGGCTGGGCGGCCGCCGTCGGACCGCGGGTGTCGGTGCTGCCCGTCCGGCTGCCCGGCCGTGAGAGCCGGCTCGGCGAGGAGCCGATCACCGAGGACCACCTCCTGCTGGCGGAGCTGGACGAACACCTCGGGCCCCTGCTGGAGGAGGGGCCGTACGCCCTGTACGGGCACAGCCTCGGCGCCCTGGTGGCGCACCGGTTCGCGGAGCACCGGATCCGGTCCGGCGGGCGGGCGCCGGCCGGTGTGGTGGTGGGGGCCTGCATGGCCCCGCACCTGCCCGCACCGCGCATCGTCTCCGAGGGCCTGACCGACACCGAACTCCTGGGCATTCTCCGGGACCTGGGCGGCCTGCCCGGTGAACTGCTCGCCCGCCCGGACCTGTTGCGGTCCGTACTGGCCACGACCCGCGCCGACCTGGAGCTGGGCCGCCGGCTGCGCGACGGGGCCCGGGACCCGCTGCCCTGCCCGCTGTGGGCCTTCGCCGGACGGCAGGACCGCGTCTGACGGGACTGGCGGGGCTGAGGAATGTTCCGGCCGCCGTCGATGCTGTCGGTCTCGCATCATTCGTTGAATCATGAATGGAATCCCTGTGAGTGAGACCCGTGCAGTCGTCGACGAGTTCTTCCGCCGCGTAGGCGAGGGCGACATCGACGGTGTGGCCGAACTGGTCGCAGACGAGATCGACTTCGACGTCTACGGTGCGGAAGAGGTGCCGTGGACCGGGCGGCGCACCACTCGTGCCGAGGTCGCCGAGTTCATCCGGACCCTTCCCGATCACCTGGACCGGGAGGAGCTCAACGTCTCGCACGTGCTGGTGGACGGAGCCCATGCGGTGGCCCTCGGCCATATGCGGCAGACCGTGAAGGCGACGGGCAAGGTCTTCGACTCGCCCTTCGCCTTCCACCTCACGGTCGAGGGCGGCAAGGTCGTCCGCTATATCACCTTCGAGGACAGCCTTGCCCTCGCGCGGGCGTTCAACGCGGTGTGAGCAGGGCCGTTCCGAGGTCGCTGACCGTGTAGGCGACCTCGCGCCGGTAGCGGTGGCTCGTCACCGGCCCGGCGTCCCGCAGGACGGCGAGGTGCTGGGAGACCGCGCCCGGGCTCAGCCCCGCACGGGCCGCGAGCTGGGTCGTCGTGCTCGGCGAACAGACCTGGGCGAGGAGCCCGGCCCGGCTGCGGCCCAGCAGACGGGCCAGCCGGTCGTCGGCGGTGGCGCGCCTCTCCCACAGCGTGCCCACGGCCCGCGAGGGATAGACGGCGGCGGGTGCCGTCGTGCTGTCGCCGGGCAGGAGGCGGCAGCGGGTCGCGAACGCGGTCGGCGTCAACGTGATGCCGGCGCCGCCCAGTTCGAGCCCGCCCAGCGGCAGGTCCGGTGAGACCAGGTGGTCGCCCGTCCACCGCAGCGTCGGATGGAGGCGGGCGAACACCTGCTGGATGCCGTCCTCGGCGAGCAGTCGGGCCCGGTGCGCGATGTCCGCCTCCAGGACCGCGCGGATGCGCGGCCAGTACGGCTCGACCGCAGCCTGCCACCACGCACGCAGCGCACCCGCCGGCTCCGGCCGCGCCTCCACGAGGGCGAGCTCCTCCTCGAACTCGGCCAGCGGGCAGCGCGGGGGAGGCGTCAGGGAGGCGGGCAGCATGCCGTTGTGGACGAGGCCGTGCAACGGCGTGGTCCGTGCCGCGAGTTCACGGTCCCGCAGCAGGGCCCGTGCCTCCTTGATCCAGGGCAGGTGGACCGCATGCCGCCCGGGATCGAGCACGGCCTCGAACGCCGCGACGGTCTCCCACAACGGCGATATCGCAAAACGGACGTTGACGACGTCCTCCACCCCGAACCGCAACATGCCCATACCGTCAGCCCCCGTTGATGTTTTCGCCCAGACTAAAACAATGGTGGCAGCACGCCGCGGATGGTGGGCTGCCTGCCATGACACCGCCGCATCCGCCTCAACAGGCCCGTTCGGGTCTGTTCTTCCACCCCGACTTCCGCAAGTTCTGGGCCGCCGATTCGGTGAGCCAGGCCGGAGCGGCCGTGACCCTTGTCGCGCTCCCCCTGGTCGCCCTCGGCGCCCTGGACGCCACGCCCTTCCAGACCGGCCTGCTCGTCATGTTCGAGTACCTGGCCTTCCTGCTCATCGGCCTGCCGGCCGGTGCCTGGGTGGATCGCGTCCGTTCCCGTCCCGTGCTGATCGCCGGTGCGCTGTGCCGGGCCGCCCTGCTCGGGTCGGTCCCGGTGGCGTACTGGCTGGACGCCCTGACGCTGCCTCAGCTGTACGCCGTCGCCTTCGGCGTCTCCGTGTGCACGGTGTTCTTCGACGTGGCCTACCAGAGCTTCCTGCCGCGCCTCGTGCCCGACAAGCGGCTCGTGGAGGCCAACGTCAAGCTGGAGACCACCCGCAACATCGCCCAGGTCGGCGGGCCGGGCGTCGGCGGCGCACTGGTCGGCGCGCTGACGGCCCCCGTGGCGCTGCTCGTCGACGCCGCCGGGTTCGTGGCCTGCGCGCTCCTTCTGACGCGCGTCCGTCACCCGGAGACCAGGCCGCAGGGGGCGCTGGAGGTGACGCTGCGGTCCGAGATCGCCGAGGGGCTGCGCTTCGTCTTCGGCAACCCCCTGCTGCGCGCGATCACGCTCACCGCCGCGATCTCCAACATGTGCGCCACGATCGGCTCTTCGATGCTGATGGTGCTGCTGGGCCGGGATCTCGGGCTCTCGCCCTTCCTGTGCGGCCTGGTGTTCGTCGCGGAGGCCGTGGGCGGACTGCTCGGCAGCCTGCTCACCGTGCGGATCGCCGCCCGGGTCGGCCAGGGCCGGGCCATGTGCGCCTCGATGATCCTCAGCGGTGTGCTGTGGGTGCTGGCGATTCCGCTGTACCAGGCCGACTGGAGGTTCGGCGTCGCCGTCGCTCTCCAGGGCCTGGGAATGGTCGTGTTCGCGACCTTCAAAATCAACTCGGTGGCCTTCCGTCAACGGCTGTGCCCGAAGCCGCTGCTGGGCCGGATGACCGCCACGGTCCGGTTCGTGATCTGGGGTGCGATGCCGGTCGGCGCGTTCGTCGGCAGCGCGCTCGGCCAGGCGGTCGGTGCCCGTCCCACCATGCTGATCGGCGCGGCGGCCGAACTCCTCGCCGTGCTCCCCGTCTTCCTCTCGCCGCTGCGCACCATGCGCGAGCTGCCCGCCGCGCCGGTGCAAACGGGCACGCCGTACGCTGAGGCTTCATGACGACGACCCCCGAGCCGCTGAACCCCGTCAGCCGTACGGCACTTGCCGTCGCCCGCGTCCGGGCGCGGGAGAACGAGCAGCCCGACGGCCTCTTCACCGACCCGTACGCCGCGGCGTTCACCGAGGCCGCCGGTTACGCCACCGCCCGGGTGTCCGGGCCGTACGCCACGAAGCTCGCCTTCCAGACCGTGATCCGCACCCGCTTCTACGACGACAGCCTGCTCGCCGCCTGTGCGGAGGGGCGGCGCCAAGTGGTGGTGCTCGCCTCGGGCCTGGACGCCCGCGCCTTCCGCCTGCCGTGGCCGGAGGGGATACGCCTGTACGAGCTGGACCTGCTCCCGGTGCTGGACTTCAAGGAGCGCGTACTCGCCGCACAGGGCGCCCAACCGCAGTGCGAACGCACCGTGTTGGCCGCCGACCTGCTCGGCGACGACTGGCCCGGCCTGCTGACCGGCGCGGGCTTCGACCCGGCCGCGCCGACGGTGTGGCTGGCCGAAGGGCTGCTGATGTACCTCACCGCCGAGCAGTCCGCCGCACTCCTCGGCACGGTGGCGGAGCTCTCCGCCCCCGGCAGCCGTCTCTGCCTCGAGCGCGGCCGGCCCGTACCGCCGGCCACCGCCGACCCCAGCGTCGCGCAGCTCGTCTCACTCTGGAAGGGCGGCCTCGGTCTCGGCACCGGCGACTGGCTCTCCGAGCACGGCTGGAGCGTCGAGGACCATCCGATCGACCGGGTGGCCGCCCACTACGGCCGCCCCGGCACCGGCCCGACCCACGGCGGCTTCCTCCGTGCGACCCGGACCTGAACCTCACAGCGGGGACAGGGCCATGAGCACCTCGTCGCGGTCCTCCCCGGGAGCGAACCGCAGCACGCCGGACCTGCGGCCGATCTCCCGCCAGCCCAGCCGGGCGTAGAAGTCCTCCAGCCCCATCCCGCCGCGGGCCGCGAGGTGGAGCTGCTCGAGCCCCATCTCCTCACGGGCGATCTCCCGGACCCGGCGCATGAGGGCGGCCCCGACTCCCTTGCCGCGCACGCGGGTTCGGGCCTGTACGTGATGGATCGTGCCCCAGTGGCGTATGAGCGGGCTGGGGTCGCGGCGTACGACGAGCCACCCGGCGAGGCCGCCGTCGTCGGCCGCGACCAGCAGCCGGCTGCTCTCCGGGTCGAGTCCCGCGATGATCCGGCCGGCCGCCGGGGCGACCTGCGCGGCGTCGACGGGCGGGAACGGGAATCCGGCGGCGCCGCCCGCGTTGGTGACCTCGGCCCAGCAGTCGATCAGTGCGTGCCGGAGGTCGTCGGTGACCTCCGGGGGAGCGGTCAGCTGGGAGAAGGTCACGGTCGCGGTGCTGGTCATGGGCGCAGTCTGACATGCCCGTGCACGGGGCATCCTCCGGAGGCCCAGGTAAAAGTCACGCATCCAAAGTGCCGCCGTCGTGCCGTGAGCGACGGCGGAGTGGATCGACTGATGTGAGAAATTCGTGGAAACGACCGAATCTGTTGCTGTGCCCTCGAGATTCGATCGGCTTTGCTCCCTGAGACGCCACTTGAGTACTGCTGGTACGGACAGTCGGGGATGTTTCCGTGACCATCAGGGTCTTGCCGGCCGAAGACATGCACATGCTGCGAGGTGCCCTGGTGGCACTGCTCGGGTTCGAAGGAGGCATCGAGGTCATAGCGGAACTCTCCAAAGGTACGGACATTGTCCCGAAGGCCCTGGAACACCTCCCGGACGTGGCGGTCATCGACGCGGACCTGCCGGACATCGACGGACTCACCGCGGCGGCCCGGCTGCAGGAGGTGCTGCCCGAGTGCAACACGATCATCCTGGTGAGCCTCGGACGTCCAGGAACGTTTCGCCGGGCGGTGACGGCCGGGGTGCGCGGGTTCCTCGTGAAGGACGCACCGCCACGTCAACTTGCCCAGGCCATAAGGCGAGTTGCCCATTGCGGCCGGGTCGCCGACCCGGAGCTCGTGGTGGCCGCATGGGAGAACGGTGACAACCCGCTGACTATGCGAGACCGACGTACTGCGGTTGGCGGCCGGCGGGGCGGAGGCGGCCGAGATCGCTGGCAGCCTCTGTCTGTCGGTGGGCACGGTGCGCAACTACCTGACCTCCGCCGTGTCCAAGCTCAACGCGCGCGACCGGCTGGACGCGGTGCGCATCGCCCGTGAGGCGGGCTGGTTCCGAGGGTCCTCCTCGACCGGCCTTCCAGCCTTCCACGAGGCGGCTGCCCGAGTGTGACCGCATGCGCGGCAGAGGAGAGTGGCGAGCCGCCGTCCGGCGGTTCCTGAGCGGCGTGTCCCAGGCGCTGGCCGTTTACGGCACCATGCACGGGCTCATGGTGCACCCGGAGGCGGTACGGCAGTTCGCGGGTCCGGCCCCGCCCCCGACCGGCCGTCCGTCGGCCGCGCACCCCGAACGGCTGAGGCCCGATCTCCCGCTCAGCGACGTCGAGTCGGTCCTGGAGCGCGAGCTCGGCCACCGATGGTCACACGAGCCTTGAGCCTCCTTCGGGCGAGGAGCCGGAAGACGCTGACTTCACGGATCTGCTGCTCAGGCGCGGCGAGGAACTGGCGGGCCGCGAGGCCTTCTGTTTCGTGCGGGAGACCGGCGTCACCGGCGTGAGCTACGGAGAACTGGACCGCTCGGCGAAAGCCGTTGCCTCGTGGCTGCTGGTCGCTTCCGGGCTGTCGCGGGTCGTGTGCTTCGCAACCGACCGCTCGGGCCCCGGAGTTGCCGGGGACTGGAATTGGCCCCCGGCACGCCTCGGTGAACCGGCTGTACTGCAGTACACCTTGGGCTCGGTGAGCGAGCCTAAGGGCATCGTCGTCGCCCACGCCAATGTGCCGGCCAAGCGGCGGGCGATCCAGCGGTCCCTCGGCACCACGGAGTACTCGCGGCTCGGCGACTGGCTGCTCCCCCGCTCCGTCGCCCCGGACGGTGTCAGCCTGCTTTCCGGGCGATGATCGCGGTCTCCAGGCCGTCGAACAACGGCAGCGTCGCAGTCGGGACGAATCCGGCCGCACTCAAGTACCGTCGGCAGTCGGCCACGGTGTACTCCGCACCGCCCGGTGTCACCACCAGCAGGTTCAGGCAGCCGAGCAGGCCGATGGCGTTCACCCGGCGGTCGTCGTCGATCATCCGGTCGTAGATCACCACCAGACCACCGCGATTCACCGCCTCGTAGGCCCTGTGCGCGAGCTCGGCCCGCTGTCCGTCGTCCCAGTCGTGCAGGACGTGCCCGAAGACGAGCACATCGGCGGAGGGCAGGGGGTCGGCGAAGAAGTCCCCGGTCACGAAACGGACTTGACCCGATGTTCCCCTGCGTCGCATGTGCTCGTCGAAGAGATCGGTGATCTCGGGCCTGTCGAAGACGGTTCCACGCAGGTGTGGATGCGCCCTGACGAGCACCGCGGGCAGGTTGCCCCGGGCGCCGCCGACATCGACGAACGTACGGTACGCGCTCCAGTCGATGCCGTCGGACAGCTCCGTGGCGATGTGCGTCGTCCAGGCGTCCATCGCCGCGATGAAGCTGCGCCGTTCCTCCGGGTCTTCGTAGAGGCGCTCGAAATAGTCCTGGCTGTCCCAGCCGATGTACGGCTTGCCGGTGCGCAGGCTCTCCGTCAGGCCGCCCCATGCCCTGAACAGGTGCTTGCCGGCCTGCCGCATCCACCCGCCGAGGTAGGTTTCTTTGTTCTCGTCGAGGAAGTGCCCGGTCGCGGCCGTGTTGCGGTACTGCCCGTTCTCCCGCTCCAACATGTCGAGTGCGACCAGGGAGTCCAGGAAGTCCCGCGCCGACCTGGGGTGCAGGCCCAGCCGTTCCCGCAGGCGTTCCTCGTCCGCCGGCCCGGGACCGAGTTCGGTGAACAGCCCGATCTCGACGGCGGTCAGCAGGGCCTTCGCGGCCCAGAACGCCGTTCCCAGCTCGATGATCGGCCGTGCGCTGGGGGCACTCCGTGCTTCCGGGGCAGTCGTCGTGTTCTTGCCGGTGGTGGTCATGATGGCGGTCCTTCCTGGGCACCGTCGGTCGGGGGAGATGGTTCGGCCGGTATCGGAAAGCGTTCTCACCACTGCAGCGGCAGGGTCTCCGGCCTGGTGAAGGCCCGTTCGGGCTGCCACACGAGTTCCTCGGCCGGGACGGCGAGCCGGAACGCGCCGAGGTGGTCGAGCAACCGGTCCAGCGCGACGGCGAGTTCCACCCGGCCGAGATGCGCCCCCAGACAGCGGTGTATTCCGTGTCCGAAGGCGACGTGCGGGTTCGGCTTCCTGGCCAGGTCCAGCTCACCGGCGTCGGTGAAGACGTTTTCGTCGCGGTTCGCCGAGTTGATGCACGGCAGCACTGCCTCGCCCGCCTTGATCACGACCTCGCCGACCTCCACGTCCTCCAGGGCGATACGGATGGGGCCGACGCCGCCGCCGGCCTGCGAGTAGCGCAGCAGCTCCTCCACAGCCGCCGGGAGTTCGTCCCGGTGCCGTATCAACCGCTGTACGGCGGCGGGGCGTTCGGCCAGGGCCAGTACGCTGTGCGCGATCTCCGACGTGGTCGCGTGGTAGCCGGCCATCAGCATGGTCTCGGCGAACGCCAGCAGTTCCTCGTCGCTGAGTGATCCGTCCTCGTCGCGTGCGCTGATCAGCACGGCGAGGAGATCGTCGGCGGGGGACCGGCGTTTCGCCTCGATCAGTCCGGTCAGGTATCCGCGCAGTCGGCCGGCGGCGTCAACCACCTCGGCCGAGGAGTGCGTGCCGACGCTCAGCATCACATCCGTCCACTCCGAGAACAGCCGCTGATCCTGCTGGGGGACGCCGAGCATGTCGCAGATCACCGTCAGGGGCAGGGGCTGCGCCAGGTGGGCGACGAGGTCGGCCGGCGGTCCCTGGGCCACCATACGGGACACCATCCCGTCGGCCAGCCGCTCGACGCCCGGTCGCAGACCCTCCACCTGCCGGGTGGTGAAGGCCATGCCCACCAGCCTGCGCAGCCTCGTGTGCTCGGGCGGGTCCATCACGAAGATCGACTTGGATCCCGCGGCAACCGGCAGCAGCCGTGGGGCGTCCGGCAGGGTGATGGCCTTCCGGCTCAGGCGCGGGTCGGCCAGCACCTTGCGCACATCGGCGTGCCTGGTCACCAGCCAGACGGCATGCCCGTTGGTCAATCTCGCCCGGGCGACCGGCTGCTCGGCCCGCAGCCGGGCGTACTCGTCGGGCGGCAGAAGCGGATGTTCTGTGGTGAACGGGAATTGCAGGGATCCTTCAGCGTGTGTCATGCGAAAACCTCCCGAGTCCCGATGCCCGCCCGGTCCCCACGGCGCGGGTGGCTGCCCGCCCGGGAGCCGCGGAGGACGACGGGCCGGGTTCGCCGACGGCGTACTCGCCGTCGTGGTTCCTCGATACCGTTCCTGGACCGCACGGTCGCATCGTCCACTCGGGCCCGGCTTGACGGCCGGTCGACGACGAGCCGGGCCTCCGCGGCGGCCCGGCTTCGGAGGCGGCAGCATGGCCTCACCGGGACGCCCAGTGCAGCGAATCCGATGCCCTTCTCCCGTCCAGCGACAGGATTGCCGCCAGCATGGAGGTCAGCGGCACAAGACCGCGCTCCAGCAGCTCTCGCCGGTCCCCTTCCTCCCCACCCGGTGCCGCGAACGGACCCGCGGTCTCGGGATCGGACGGGTCCGTGGCGGTCGCGCGTCGAGTTGCCGTTCCCGTCCGTACTCCGCGCCTCATGGCGGTCTTCGTCCTCGGTGATGACATCTCGCCGCGCCTCCGATCGGGCCGAAAGCCTTGGGAGAACCGACAGGTGGCTGTTGCAGCCGCTCCCGGCGCCCGGTGGCCGAACCCGATGGTGGACACCGGACTTGGACGACAACTGGAAATGCGCTGGACTCCCGGACGACCTGATGCGCCGTCTGCGACTCCTGTTCCCGGGCAGCCGGAGTCTCCAGTCGCCCGGGAGTTCGCCGGAGTGCCGACGTCAGTTCCCCGTGACGCCGGCCCCTTGGTAAGCCCCCTCGTTCGGGGCGAACGGGGGCAGGAGGTTGCCGTAGAAGTCGTGCCAGCCCGGGTTCGTCAGGGAGGCGCCGGTACCCAGAGCCGGTGATCCCCAACGCAGCCGGTAGCCCTGTGCGTCGGCGGGTCCGGTGGCGGTGCCGGGTGCGACGAGGAGGGGGTCACCGGTCACCGGGTGCTGGTCACCGGTCGGGATGGCGGGGACGGAGCAGTAGAGGTTGTTGCGGTAGACCCCGTGGGAGTCGTTGATGGCCGAGCCACCGGATCTTCCGACGAAGATGTTGTCGGAGAACTCGACCGATACGGTACCCGGCGCGGCGATCAGCCGGTCGCTCTTGGTCGTGTAGAAGGTGTTGCCGTAGACCGCGATGTTCCCGGCCGGACCGCACGGCAGGAAGATGACACCGAACCCGTTCCGGTTGGCGTACCCGTCGTTCTGGCTGATGTTGAACCGGAAGAGGTTGCGGTCGGCCTTCTCACCGGGCGCGTTGCACTCGAACAGGGCCCCGCCGTTGTTGTCGCGGCTGAAGTTGTACTGGAACACCGCTCCGTTGCTCGCATGGTCGATGTCGTAGGCGATGCTGGGGAGGCGGCCGTGCGCGTCGGTGACGGAGTTGGACTCCACTATGGTGTCGTCCGCGTTGACCGATGCGACGCCGGAGCGGTACAACGCGGTGTCGGCTCCGAAGTTCCGTACGACGTTGAACGCGACATGCGCACCGGACGTGTTGAACGCCAGGATCCCGTCTCCCGCGACCGTGTCAACGGTGTTGCCGAGGATCTGTACATGGGTCAGCGGGACGTACCGTGTGCCTTTGCCGCGGGGGTACTCGGGCCGGTGCTGCCAGTCCGACTGCGTGGCGATCCCTTCGGGTCCCACCCGGCTGACGGTGTTGCTCCGGATCAGTACGTCGTCAACCGCAGTCGGGGCCGTACTCCCGGCCGCCTGCACCGCGATGCCGGCGCTGCTGACCGTTGTGTGCCGCTCCTGGCAGTCGCATCCATTGACGTCGTGCACGGAGACGTTCTCGACGACATAGTGGTGGCCGGTCCCGTAGTCCTCCAACTGCACCAGCACGCCGTAGCGTTGCACGTCGGGACCCGGAGGCGGCCCCTGGTTCGAGACGTCGAGGTTCCGTATCTCCCAGCCCTCGACATTGCGGAGAAGGACGGTGGCCAAGGCTCCGCCTCCCACGATCCTCGGCTTCGCACCGGAACCGTAGGCGTCCACGGTGACGGGGGCCACGGCCATGCCCGAGCCCTTCGGGGCGAACGTGCCCGTGCACGTGGTCCCGCTCCGGAACAGGATGCGGTCGCGTGCCTGGTAGGTCATCGTCGATGCGCGTGCCGGGGTGCGCCAGGGGTGGGTTTCGTCGGTTCCCGACGCGCTGTCGTCGCCCTGTGCGCAATCGATGTAGTACGTCTGGAACATCACGGGTCCCGCTGCGGCGAGGGGGACCGGGAGGCACCCCATGAGCAGTGCCGCGACGAGGACCAACAGGGCTCTGACGGGGACCTTCACCGCGTGGCTCCAATCGCCTGGTTCTTGGCACGGGGGACACGGTGCCCGCTTCCCGGCCTGCTCCGGGCGGCGGAACACCACGGCGGAACGTGGAGCCGCTACCAGGTGACCGGAATCTCATGTGCGCCATATATCTGCATGTCGGAACGCATCGGCACGTCCTCGGCCGGGACGGCCAGACGGAGGTCCGGGAAGCGCCGGGCCAGCTTGCCGAACGCGATCTGCATCTCCATCCGGGCGAGTTGCTGACCGAGGCACTGGTGGGCACCGTAGGCGAAGGCGACATGCCGTTTGGGTTTCCGTGCTACGTCGAAGACGTCCGGCGCGTCGAACTGCGCGGGGTCCCGGTTTGCCGACTCTATCGACAGAACGATCGGGTCCCCTGCCCGGATCCGCTGTCCGCCGATCTCGAAGTCGGCCTGCGCGGTGCGCGGCAGCCCGAACGGTGCGACCGACAGATAGCGCAGGATCTCCTCGACACCCTGCTCGACGAGCTCCGGACGGTCGCGCAGTGCCTCCCACTGCGTCCGGTGCGTCAGCAGGGCAAGGGCGCCCATACCGAGCATGTTGGCGGTGGTCGCGTACCCCGCGATCACCAACAGATTGCCGATCGCCACCAGCTCGTCATCGGTCAGCGGTATGCCGTCGGCGGGCTCCGCCCGGATGAGGCCACTGATCATCCGGCCGTCCGGATGCCTGCGTTTCTCCTGCACGAGGGCGCGCATGCAGGTGGCCATGCCGGTCATCGCCGCCAGCAGCTCCTCCTTGGTCCGCTCGAGTCGCTGCATCACGTCCGCGTGCTGTTGGAACCATTTGCCTTCGGAGTACGGCATCCCGAGCAGCTCGCAGATCACCAGTGACGGGACAGGCGTCGCGAAGTCCCGCACGAGGTCGGCCGGTGGGCCGGCGGCGGCCATCATGTCCAGGCGTTCGTCCACGATCTTCTCGATCCTCGGGGCCAGCGCACTGAGCCGACGGACCGTGAACTCTCCTGTCAGCAAACGGCGATAGCGGGTGTGCTCGGGCGGGTCCATCCCGATGAACGAGGTACCGAAACCGGAGGCCTCCCATTCATCGGCGGTGAGGGTGACCGACGAGATGTTGGTCTGGAATTTCCGCTGGGCGCTCACCGCAGGGCTGGTCAGCGCTTCCGTCACCTCCGCGAAGCGGGTGACCAGCCAGCCGGTGTTTCCGTCCGGCAACGCCAGTGGGCTGACCGGGCATTCGGCACGGAGGCCGGCGTACTCGGTCGGCGGATCCAGTGGGCACTTCCGGTCCAGCGGCAGAGGTCGCGGGCTCTGGGTCATCACGGTCTCCCTGGGAAAGTCACACCGTTACAGGACGAGTTCGACGTCGTACCTTCGGAGCCAGAGGTCGAGTTGGAGTACGAGCTCGATGTTCATGCGGCTGAACCAGCGGTACGCCTCGTCGGAGGTGTCGGCCGCCGCCCGGCGGGCGTTGCCGACATCGATCAGCGGCAGCACGGGGGCGTCTGAGCGCGCCAGCAGCTCGATGAGCTCGTGGTGCAGGGCATGAGTGTAGGCGGGGTCCTGGGTCACCGGCCATGGGCTCTTCGGCCGGTACAGTACGCGCCGGGGCAATCGGTCGGCCACCGCCGCTCGCAGCAGGCTCTTCTCCCTGCCGTCATAGATCTTCATTGACCATGGAACGTTGTACAGATACTCCACCAGCCGGTGGTCGCAGAACGGGACACGGGCCTCGAGCCCGGAGGCCATGCTGAGCCGGTCGTCGCGGTCCAGCAGCATCGGCAGCCAACGTGTCAGGTGGAGATAGCACAGTTCGCGCATGCGGTGCTCGCCGGCGTCCTCCCCGTCCTGATGGGGAGCCTCCGCGCACGCCTGCCGGTACGTTTCCGCGTAGTGGTCCGGCATGTCGATCTTCGCGAGCAGCCCCGGTGCGAGGAGGCCACGCCCCAGACCCGCCGGCCGGCAACCGCCGTACAGGTCGTCCATCGCCACCCACGGGAACGTCCGGGCGCGGACGAACTCGTCCCGGTGCAGCCAGATGTAGCCGCCGAAGATCTCGTCCGCGCCTTCGCCGATGAGCGCGACGGTGGAGTGCTCCTTGATGCGGCGGAACGTGTGGAACAGAGAAGCATCCATGTCCCCGTACGGCGTGGGCATGTCCTGGGCGCACACCCCCGAGAGCCGGGTGGTTCCGTCCGTGAGATCCGCTGTGCTCAGCACGATGTCCCGGTGTTCGCTACCGGTCCTGCGTACCACCTCGGCCGCGAACGGGGCGTCCGGCGTAGTGCGGTTGTCGTCCGGGCGGAAGTGGTCGCTGTAGCCCTCGAAGGTGGTGGTGACCGTCCGTCCCCGGTAACCGCCCTGATCCGCCAGGGCATCGGCGGCGAGCGCCGCGAGCGCGCTGGAGTCCAGGCCGCCGGACAGCGCCGTGCACAGCGGGACGTCCGATACGAGCTCACGGCGGACGATGTCCTCCAGCAGACCGCGTACTGTGGCGACCGTCGTGTCCAGGTCGTCGGTGTGGGGCGCGGTGCGCAGTTCCCAGTATCCGGTCTCGAGGACGCCCCGGCGGCCGGCCACCGCGACGTGCCCCGGCGGCAGCTCGCGCATGTCGCGGAAGACCGACCGCCCCGGTGTCTTGGCCGTGGACAGCAGCTCGCACAGACCGTCCCGGTCGACCCGAGGACGCATCAGCGGGTTCGTCAGCAAGGCCTTGGGTTCGGAGCCGAACAGGAGGCCTTCGGGCAGCCGGGCGTAGAACAGGGGCTTCACCCCGAGCCGGTCGCGGATCAGCGACAGTTCCTCGCGGTGCGGGTCCCACACCGCGAAAGCGAACATGCCCTCCAGGTGCTGCGCGCAGTCCCGGCCCCACTCCAGGAAGGCGCGCAACACCACTTCCGTGTCACTGCGGGTGCGGAAGCGGTGCCCGCCACGCCGCAGCCGGTCGCGCAGCTCACCGGCGTTGTAGACCTCGCCGCTGTAGGTGAGCACCGCCCGGGTCCGGCCGTCTTCCCGGGCCACCATCGGCTGTGCACCACCGGCCGGGTCGATCACGGCGGTCCGGGTGTGCCCCAGCGCGGCGTGCCGGTCGAGCCACACTCCTTCGCCGTCCGGGCCGCGGTTGCCGAGCGCCTGGGTCATCGACTCCACGGTCGAGCGCGCGGCGGTCAAGTCCCGTGAGAAATCCACCCAGCCGGTGATGCCGCACATACAGCCCTCCAGGTCCAGCATGTCCGCGGTGATGAACAGGCCACTGGGATCGTGGGCGCCGACGCTCGACACAGGCTTGACAGCTTCTCGACAGCGCGGACGGACCGGGCGTGCTGCCGGGCCGGCGACCGTCACTGCCGTCGTCCGGAACGCGGGTTGCCATCCGGTGGCGGCTGCGCCACGATCGTCAGTTGTAACCTCCCGCGTTGTGCCGGTGGTTGAGAAGTTCCGCGGCGCGTTCGGTCACATGGGCTCGGAGAGGCGGACTCGATGGACGAACAGGGCAACCCGCGTCAGGATCATGAGGAAGCCGGCCTGTTCGAACGAGATCTGCCTCCGGAGCGTCAGGTGCTCGGCCTGCTCCAGGGCAAGTGGGTCCTCGGAGCGCTCCGTGCCCTGGTCGACCTCAAGGTGCCCGATGTGCTCGCTGGCCGGCCGCGGACCGCGGCGGAGATCGCGGCCGAGACGGACACCCAGGCCGACGCCCTCTATCGTGTGCTGCGCGCGGTCGCGGCAGCCGGAGTCCTAGAGGAGCGGGCCGACGGCCGCTTCGCGCTGACGCCCCTGTCCACGGGCCTGACCTCCGACTCCCGTAACGGCATTCGCGACATGCTCCTGCTCGCCTCCGACCCGATGTTCTGGCGCCCGTACGAGGACCTGGCGCACACCCTCCGCACAGGCCGGACGGCGCTCTCCCACACCTTCGGCATGTCGTTCTACGAGTACCTCAGGGCCAATCCGGCCACCTGGGAGCTGTTCAACCGGGCGATGCTCCAGAACCGCTGGCCGGCATCCGACCGGATCCTCGCCGAGTTCGGCTTCGGTCGCTTCCGCTGCATCGCGGACATCGGCGGCGGCCGGGGCCAGTTCCTCGCAGAGATCCTGCGCCGGCACCCGGCGTGCACCGGCGTGCTCGCCGACCAGCCCCACACTGTGGCCGGGGCCGAGGAGACCCTCGAGAACGCCGGTGTCGCGGACCGGGTCACGGTCGTGCCGACCGATTTCTTCACCCGGGTGCCGACGGGGTGTGACGCCTATTTCGTCAAGCACACCTTGCACAACTGGGATGACGACAAGGCCGAGCTGATCCTGCGCCGGATCAGGGAAGCCATGGGGAACGACGAGGCGGCTCGGTTGCTGATCGTCGATCTGCTGCTGCGGGGCCCTGGGGAGTGGGACGTCGGCAAACTGATCGACGTGGAAGCGCTCGCCGTGATCGGCGGCAGGGAGCGCGCTCGCGAGGACTGGAACCGCATCGCCGCGGCGGCCGGCTTCGAGCCCGCCAACGAACCGGAACCGGGCGATCTCGCCCTCCTCGAATACCGCCCCGTCCGGTGACGGCGGTTCACCGGACGAAGGACTCCAGCGCGGCGACCACGCTTGCCAGGGACGGCTGCTCGCGCATCTCCGCGGCGACCGCGCGAGCGGCCGCCCGCTCCTCGGCGCCGTCGGCGATCAGACGGGCCATCCGGTCCCGAAGGATCGCGGGTTCGGCCTCACAGGCGTCCAGCACCAGGCCAGCGCCGCGCGCGGCCACCCGCGCCGAGTGGCCGGCGTGATCCGGCAACTGCGGTACCAGCAGCATCGGTACGCCGGCTCGCAGGGCGGTGAGGATGCCGGCGGCACCACCGTGGCCGACCAGCAGGTCGCAGTCGGCCAGGACGTCCTGGAGAGGCGTGTCGACCAGGACCCGGACGGTGTCCGGCAGCGGGCCGAGCAGCGCGCATTGCGCGGCCGAGACGGCCAGTACGACCTCGGCATCCAGGCCCGTGGCCGCGGCAGCGACCCGGTCGGCCAGGAACCGTTTCGGCTCGACCCGGGCGATGGTGTGTCCCCAGCTCACACAGATCCGGGGGCGGCCGCGGTCCGGAGGAAGGCCGGTCGGCCTCATGCCGGAGTCGTTGAACGGCACGTACCGCATGGGCAGTCGGTGATGTTCCCCGATCACCTGCACGCTGGCCGGCACCGGGTCCACGGTGGCGGCCCCGAACGGCTCGAACGCCAAGGCGCCGCACCGGTCGGCCAGGGGGGCGAATGCCTCGGTGAGCACCGGGCCCATCCGCGACAGAAGGTCGGCCCCGTAGAGGTGTCGCACAGCGGGAACGCCGGCGGTCGCGGCCGCCAGCGGGCCGGCCAGTGCGGTCGGGTCGTAGACCACCAGGTCGGCTGCCCAATCGCGGACCAGGCCGGCGAGGTCGTCGACCATGGACTCGGCATGGGCGAGCAGCATACGGACGGCGCGGGGGCGGCCACCGCCGGCTGAGCCGCCGGGCGCAGCCGGCAGGAGGTACTCGCGCACCATGCCGACGGTGTCGATGTCCGTGCCGGCCACCGCGGCCGGCAGCCCCGTACGCAGGATGTCGTCGAACAGCCCGGGCTCACCGGCGAACACCACCTGGTGTCCTGCCGCCCGGCACGCCCGGGCGAGCGGCGCGAGCGCGTACAGATGTGTGGGCCACGCCCACGCCGTGAACAGGACCCGCATGACCGGTACCTCCTCAGCCGTCCTCCGCCACCGGCGGACCGCCGATGGAGACCCTGGCAAACCGCGCTCAAGCCCGGCTCGACGACGTCCCGGCCCATGGCATCGGAAAGGCCGGGGACACGCCCGTCCACCAGTACGGGTCGAGCCGGTCCGGCGACCATGGACGCGCACCGCACCCTGGCCGACGAAGGGGGACACCGTGACCGGACCACGCACCGCACTGATCACCGGGGCCAACCGGGGACTCGGGCTCGCCGTCGCCGCCGAACTCGCCCACCGGGGCCTGCGGGTGATCGTGACCGCGCGCGACGAGGCGTCCGCCGGGCGGGCCGCCGCCGGGATCGGACCGGACGTCCGAGCGCACCGGTTGGACGTGACCGACCCGGTCGGCCCGAGGCAGGCGGCCGGTGAACTACCCGGTGTGGACGTCCTCGTGTGCAATGCTGGTGTGCTGCTCGACAGCGGCCACGACCCGCTCACAGTTCCCCTGGACCTCGTGGAGCGCACGCTGGCGGTGAACCTGCTCGGGGGGTGGCGAGTCGCCCAGGCGTTCGTGCCCGGGATGGTGCGACGCGGTTGGGGCCGCGTCGTGTTCGTCTCGAGCGGCACCGGGTCGTTCCACCTCGGGCTGTGGGCCGGCGCACCGGCCTATTCGCTGTCCAAGACCGGGGTCAACGGCCTGACCACCCTGCTCGCGCAGCAGACCAGGGGCACCGGGGTCCTGGTGAACGCGGTCAATCCCGGTCAGGTGCGGACGAGGATGGTACCGACCGCGGTCCGGCTCGCCGAGGACGCGGCCGTGGACGTCGCGGACGCGGCGGTTCTCCCGGACGACGGTCCGACGGGGGCGTTTCTGAGGGGCGGACAACTCGTCGAGTGGTGACCGCGAGTGCCCGCCCACAGCCGGTGTGGAGGCGGGATCGAGCCGGTCTCCATCACGGACAGCGAGCATGAACGGGCCCGTTCGATCCCCTGTGGAGAAGGAGAGACCGTGCACCGTACTTTGATCGTCGCCAGGCTCAGGACCGAGGACCCCCAGCGGATCGCGGACGTCTTCGCCGAGTCCGACGCCACGGATCTGCCGCACATGGTCGGGGTGTCCCGGCGGACCCTGTTCAGCTTCCACGACTTGTACTTCCATCTGGTCGAGGCGGACCGGGACATCGCCCCCGACCTCTACAAAGCGCGGAGCCACCCGCTGTACCAGGACGTCAACACCAAGCTCGCCGGGCTCGTCCTGCCGTACGACCCCGACTGGCGGGAGCCGAAGGACGCGATGGCGTCACCGTTCTACACATGGACGGCCGGGGAGGGGCGGGTGCGATGACGTCCGCAGCGGAGGAAGGCGCGTCGGTGCCGGCCGCTCGTGCGCGGAAGCGGAAGGTGAACGCCGGGGACGTGGTACCGAACCGCCGCCGGGGCGGCGACATCAGGATCACGCTGAGCCCCAGGACGGTCGGTTCCACTTCCGGTTTCGGCGGCTTCCTCTTCCTGGAGCCCGGCGAGTTCGTCACCGAGCACTACCACCCCTACTCCGAGGAGTTCCTGCACGTCGTCACCGGTGACCTGGAGATGACGGTGGACAATGTGCCGATCCGGCTCGGCCCGGGCGACTCGCTGATCGTCCCGACCGGCCTCCGGCACCGGCTGGTGAACACCGGTACATCAACGGCACAGACCGTCTTCCACCTGTCCCCGCTGGCACCGAGTCCCGAACTCGGCCATGTCGATACCGAGTCGCCGCGGCAGCCGGACGCGCCGGACCCGGTGGTCGGGGAAGGTGCTCCATGAGCAGGACGGCCGTCATCACGGGAATCGGTGTCGTGGCGCCGGGCGGGGTCGGCCGGGAACGGTTCTGGGAGCTGCTGACCGCGGGGCGGACGGCCACTCGCCGGATCACCTTGTTCGACCCCGGCGAGTTCCGCTCGCAGATCGCGGCCGAAGTCGACTTCTGCCCGAAGGAGGCCGGCCTCTCCGCCCGGCAGGTCCGGCGGATGGACCGGGCCGCCCAGTTCGCCATGGTCTGCACCCGGGAGGCGGTGGCCGACAGCGGTGTCGACTTCGGAGGGCTCGACCCGGGACGCGTGGCGGTGAGTATCGGCAGCGCCGTCGGCTGCACCATGGGCCTGGAGGAGGAGTACGCCGTGCTCGCCGACGAGGGCCGGCACTGGTTGGTCGACCACACCTTGGGCGTGCCGCACCTGTACGGCTACATGGTGCCGAGTACCCTCGCCGCGGAAGTCGCCTGGGAGGTGGCCGCGGAGGGGCCGGCGGCGCTGATCTCCACCGGGTGTACCTCCGGGCTCGACGCGGTGGGCCACGGCACCGCGCTGATCGAGGAAGGGTCCGCCGACGTCGTGATCGCCGGTGCGACGGAGGCGCCGCTGTCCCCGATCACCTCGGCGTGCTTCGACGCGATCCGGGCGACCTCGCCCAACAACGGCGACGCCGAACACGCCTCCCGGCCCTTCGACGCCCGGCGCGACGGGTTCGTTCTCGGTGAGGGAGCCGCGGTCCTGGTGCTGGAGGAGGCCGAGGCCGTCCGCCGGCGTGGCGCCCGCGCGTACGCGCATGTCGTCGGGTTCGCCAGCCGCAGCAACGCTTTTCACATGACCGGCCTGAAACCGGACGGGCGCGAGATGGCCGAGGCCATCCGCGTCGCGCTGGACCGGGCCCGGATCGACCCGGCCGATGTGGACTACGTCAACGCGCATGGCTCCGGCACCAAGCAGAACGACCGGCACGAGACGGCAGCGTTCAAACGCGGCCTCGGCCGGCGCGCCCATGAGATTCCGGTCAGCTCGATCAAATCGATGATCGGTCACTCGCTGGGCGCCATCGGCTCGTTGGAGGTCGCCGCCTGCGCGCTCGCCCTCGAACGTCAGGTCGTTCCCCCGACCGCGAACCTGCACCATCCCGATCCTCAGTGCGACCTCGACTACGTCCCGCTCACCGCACGCGAGCATGCCATGGACGTCGTGCTGACCGTGGGCAGCGGTTTCGGTGGTTTCCAGACCGCGATGCTGCTCGCCCGCCCGGAAGCGGCGGGGACCTGATGCCCTGCCCGGGTGGTGTGACGACCGGCCCGGCAGGGGCTGTCGAGTGCGGCTCGAGGTGGCTACCAACCACGGTGGCCAGTGTGAACGACACGATCAGGAAGCCCCGTACCGAAGATCTGTCCCCAACCTTGGGTCACTCGCGTGGAGGGCACGGATGAGCACGGAAAACGCGGTCACGGGCCCCGTCGTGACGGGAATCGGCGTGTGCGCGCCGACGGGGATCGGCATCGAGGGGCACTGGCAGTCGGTGCTGGCGGGGAAATCGGGAATCCGCAGGATCGATCGCTTCGACCCGACGCCGTATCCCGTCCGGTACGCGGGGCAGGTTCCCGGGTTCTCGGCGAAGGAACGGATCCCTCCCAGGCTCATCCCGCAGACCGACCATGGAACCCATCTCGGCCTGGAGGCAGCTTCGTTGGCACTCGCCGACGCCGGCGTCGATCCGTCCGGCGTACCCGAGTACGAGATGGCGGTGGTCACGTCGAGTTCGTCCGGCGGGACGGAGTTCGGACAGCGCGAAATGACACGGCTGTACCTGAACGGCCCGTCATGGGTGGGTGCCTACCAGTCGATCGCGTGGTTCTACGCGGCGACCACCGGTCAGATCTCGATCCGGCACGGCATGCGTGGACCGTGCGGGGTGCTGTGCAGTGAGCAGGCGGGCGGGCTGGACGTGCTCGGGCAGGCACGTCGCCTGATCCGGCGCGGTTCGCGCCTGGTGGTCAGCGGTGGCACGGACGCCTCGCTGTGCCCGTACGGCCTGGCCGCCCAACTGGCCGGCCAGCGACTGTCCGTCGTCGACGATCCGGCCCGGGCCTACATCCCGTTCGACGCCGAGGCGTCGGGACATCTGCCCGGCGAGGGCGGGGCCGTCCTGATCGTGGAGAGCGCCGGCGCTGCCCGTGACCGTGGTGCCGGACAGGGGTACGGGGCCATCGTCGGCTATGCCGCGGGCTTCGACCCGCCGCCCGGGTCGCCCCGGCCTCCGGTGCTGCGCCGCACCATCGAACAGGCCTTGTCCGACGCGGGAGTCGCGCCGTCGGATGTGGACGTCGTCTTCGCCGACGCGAGCGGAGTGCGTGAGGACGACCTGGCCGAGGCCCGAGCGCTTGTCGGCATCTTCGGACCGTGGGCGGTACCTGTCACCGCACCGAAGACGCTGACGGGCCGGCTTTACGGCGGCGGTGCGGCGCTGGATGCCGCAACCGCGTTGCTGGCGCTGCGGGACGGTGTTGTCCCGCACACGGTCGGTACGGAGCGGCCGGCGCCGGACTGCGACATCGACCTGGTGACCGGGCAGCCCCGCGAGGCGGAACTGCGGACCGCGCTCGTGGTGGCCCGGGGGCACGGGGGGTTCAACGCCGCGCTTGTACTGCGGCGGCCGGAGCCGGGCTGACGGTGCCCGGGACCACTGGAGAAGGCAAGGAGAGAACGAATGAACGAGTTCACCCTGGTGGAGTTGAAAGAGATCATGTCGGCCGGCGCCGGTGGCGACGGGGGGTTCGAGCTGGACGGCGAGGCCGCCGACGCGTCGTTCGCCGAACTCGGTATCGACTCGCTGGCGGTCCTGGACCTGTGCGGGCAAGTGGAGCGCCGGTACGGGGTGTCCGTCGCGGACGACGCCGTCGCGCAGATGCTGACACCGGTCGAGGCCGTCGCGTACATCAACGCACTGCTCGCGAGGACAAGGGTGTGAGATGGCAGGACACACGGACAACGAGATCGTTATCGACGCGCCGCACGACCTGGTCTGGACGATGACCAACGACATCGCCGCGTGGCCGCGTCTGTTCAGCGAGTACTCCGAGGCGACTGTCCTGTCCGAACGGGACGGCACCATCGTCTTCCGCCTCTCGCTGCACCCGGACGAGAACGGAACGGTGTGGAGCTGGGTATCCGCGCGTACCCCGGACAGGGCGACCGGAACGGTGCGGTCGCAGCGGATCGAGACCGGCCCGTTCAAGTACATGTGGATCTTCTGGGAGTACGTCCCGGCCGGGCGGGGGGTCCGGATGCGGTGGGTGCAGGACTTCGAGATGAAGCCGGCGGCACCGGTCGACGACGCGGCGATGCAGCAACGGCTCGACCGCAACACCGCCGTCCAGATGCGTCTTGTCAAGGAAAAGGTGGAAGCGGCGGCCCGGAACAGGACCCCGGGAGGCTAGGTGCCCGGCGACCGGGACCGCCCGCGATGGGAGGTACAGCGTGCGTGAAGTCCTCGTCCCCCTCGTGGTGCTGGCCAACGGCCTCGCCGCCGGGGTGCTGGTCGGCACTCAGCTCGGCGGCTGGCCTCTGCTCCGCAGCCTGCCGCCGGACCGGTATGTGCACGCGCATGCGTTCTTCGCCACCCGCTACGACCCGTTCATGCCGATCTGCCTGGTGGTGACGGTGCTCGGTGACCTGGTGCTCGGGGTGCTCGTGAACGGATCGGTGATCCGTGCCCTGTTCCTCGTGGCCGCCGCGCTGGCCCTGGGGACCGTCGCCGTCTCGCTCACCAAGAACGTACCGGTCAACAAGTGGGTGCGCACGCTCGACCCGGACCGTCTGCCCCCCGATTTCGCCGAGCGCGATCCGCGCCGGCACTGGGGCGGCTGGAACCGGACCAGGACCGTGCTGTCGGTGCACGCGCTGTTGGCCAATTGCCTTGCCGTCGGCTTCTCGTTGTGAGCGAGCCGCAGGCGGGGCGGACCAGTCACGAAGACAGGGAGGGCCATCGGATGAATCTCGACCTGGAAGGCAAGAAGGCGCTGGTGACCGGCGGCACCCGGGGTATCGGCCGGGGCATCGTGCGGACGCTGGCCCGCAACGGGGTGGATGTGATCACCTGTTACCGGCAGGACGGTTCGGCCGCGGCCTCGCTGGAACAGGAGCTGAAGGACATCGGCGGGCAGCACCATGTGATATGCGCCGATCTGACCGATCCGGACCAGGTCGGCGTTCTGACCGGTGCGTGCGCTTCGCGCTTCGGCCGGCTCGACCTGGTCGTCAACAACGCCGCCTTCATCAACCACGTCCCCTACGATCAGCTGTCGTTCGCCGACTGGCAGCGTACGGTCGGTACCAATCTCACCGCGGCGCATCTGGTGATCCAGGGAGCACTGCCGATCCTGCACGCCGGCAGCTCGGTGGTGAGTATCAGCTCAAAGTCCGTCGACGTCGGCATTCCGCTGCGCGGGCACTACACGGCGACCAAGGCCGCCGTCCATGGGCTGAACCGCACTCTTGCACGGGAGTACGGCGGCAGGGGCATCCGGTTCAACGTGCTCTTGCTCGGCATGATCCATACCGAGGCTGTCGACGCGCTGCCCCCTGACCAACGGGAGGCCATGATCAAGCGCTACTCGGAGAAGACCTCCCTGGGTCGGTTCGGCACGCCCGAGGAGGTCGCCCACGCCGTGCTGTGGCTGGCCAGCGACCTGTCCCGCTATGTGACCGGCGCGGTCGTCCCGGTCGACGGGGGCATCGCATGACGGCGGCGCGGGGGCCGTTCCGGGTCCTCCTCCAGATGCGGATCAAGCCTGGGGCGGAGAACGAGTTCGAGCGGGTATGGCGGGAGATCGGCGACGCGGTGACCTCGCACCCGGCCAACCTCGGCCAGTGGCTGGCACGCGGCAGCGACGGCGTCTACTACATCATCAGCGACTGGACCGACGAGCCGGCGTTCCGCGAGTTCGAGACGAGCGAACGGCACCTGACACACCGCCGGAAGCTGCATCCGTACCGCTCAGGGGGATCGATGGCCACGATGACGGTGGTCGCGTACCTGCCGGGCACATCCGGAGACGGCCGTACGCACCGACGGTGGGAGGAGGCCGGGTGAGCGGCGGACTGCGAGTCGTGCTGTACCACGTGACGGAGGACGCCCCCGGCCTTGAGTCGGCCTACCACGAGGCGAGTACGCGGCTGGCCGGCGTTCCCGGTCTGCTCGGCAACGAACTGCTGCGCTCGGTGCACGACCCGAACGGGTTCGTGGTCGTCAGCTCGTGGCGGGACATGGCCGCGTTCCAGGAGTGGGAGCGGTGCGCCGAACACCGGGTCCAGACAGCACCGTTGCGTCCCTACCGGGACCTGTCGATGAGCCGGCCGTTCGGTGTGTACAGGGTCACCGCGGCCTATCCGGCGTCGTAAGTCCGGCGGCAGGGTGTCCGCGCCGCGGCCGCCGATGGGCCACCATCACGACGAGCGGCTTCGTGCCTCGTAGTGGTCCATCGGGCCCCGCTTGCCGGTTTCGCCGGAGGCGGCGGACGGCATCGTTCTTCGACGCCGGGGATCGTCGCGGCCACCTCCGCGGGACCTCATGTGACGTTCTCCACCCAGGTCAGCCGGTTGTCCGCGGCCGTACCGGCCATGTGCAACAGGTCATCGACCGGCACGCCTCCCCCCTGGCGCCCGGCAAGGATGCCGGCCAGCCTCTCGCGGGCGTAGACCCGGGCCAGTTCGGGGAACGCGTAGTGAACGGTCTCGCTCTCCGAGGGGACGATGCTGATCAGGTGCCGGTCGACATAGCGCTGCAGGAACTCCTCCACCGTCTTGCTGTCGCTGCCCAGGAGCTCGACCACCCCCTCGGTGGCGAATTCTTTCTGCGGGAGCAGGCTGAGCAGCCGGAAAACGCTCTGTTCCCCTCGGCTCAGCCGCTCGTAACTGGAATCGTAAGAGGATCGCACGTCCAGTTCGCCGAGCCGGAGCTCGTCCAGCAGCCTGCCGGACCGCATCAATTGCTCGAGCAGCCCCGTCAGGGGAAGTTCAGGACTCCTGCTGAGTCGGCCACCAATACAGCGCACAGCCAGCGGGAGACCGCCGACCAATTCCACCAGCCGGTTCGCTGCATCGGGTTCTCTGTTCACTCGCGCGGGACCGATGATTCGGGCAAGGAGTTCTTTTCCCGCCACGAGGTCCATGGCGTCGAGGCTGATATTCCAGGCGCCGCCCAGACCGTACAGGCGGCCACGGCTGGTGACGATCACCGCACATTGCGGGCCGCCGGGGAGCAGGAGCCGTACATCGGCCAGTGACGAGGCGTCGTCCAGTACCAGCAGCAGCTTGCGGCCGACGGTCGTGGACCGGAATAGCTTGCAGCGCTCCTCCAGGTCGTCGGGTATCTGCGGTTCGACGAGGCCGAGGGCGCGCAGAAAGCCGTGCAGTACATTCACGGGATCCTGTGCGGTTCCGGTCGAGCCGTGCAGGTCCGCGTACAGTTGCCCGTCCTCGAATTGCGACCGCACCGTGTGTGCCATGTGCACTGCCAGCGCGGTCTTTCCTGCTCCCGGCATCCCCGTGATGACGGCCACGGGTGTGGCGGTACGGCAGGCCATGCCCCCCGTACGCGGCGCCAGGGTGAGCGAGGCCTGGCCGACAAGGGATGCCCGCCCTGTGAAGTCGGCGAGGTCCGGGGGGAGTTGCGCGGGCATCGGAACGCGCACCGGGGCGGGACGGGGGGCGGTGGCTCCCTTTCCGCCGGCCGATACCATCACGGCCCGGCGCTGCTCGTACGGCGGGCTCACCGCATCCTCCGAGTCCTCTGTCAACAGGGCCTGGTGAAGCGTCTTGAGCCGCTGGCCCGGTTCGAGCCCAAGGTTGTCGATCATGCTGCGCCTCAGTTGCTGGAAGACTTCGAGCGCTTCGTGGCGCCGTCCGGAACGGTGGAGCGCGATCATCAGCGAAGCGTGGACGTGTTCGTGCAGCGGCCGGCTGACCACCAGTGACTTCAGTTCGCTGACGAGCTCCTGGTGGCGCCCCAATTGCAGGTCGGCCTCGATCCGCAGATCGAGGGTGCGGTCCCGGAATTCCTCGAGCCGTGTGGTGTAGGAGGACAGGCGCACTCCGGACACCACGTCGACGAGCGCGGATCCGCGCCACAGCTCCAGGGCTCGGCGCAGCGCCTCCGTCGCCCCCAGAGGATCCTTGCTCTCCAGGAGGGCTTTTCCCTTGCCGGCCTCGTCCTCGAATCGATGGAGGTCGACACGGGAGTCCGGTACCATGAGGGTGTAGCCGCCCGGCCGGGTGCAGATAATTCCCTTTCTGCCGTGCGCGACAAGGACTTTGCGAAGCTTGTAGATGTATGTCTGCAGCGTGGTCATCGCGCTTATGGGAGGGTCCTCCTCCCATAACTCGTCGATGAGTTCAGAGGTTTGCACCAGGGTGTTTCTCCGCATGAGCAGGAGGGCGATCACCTGGCGAGGCTTGGATGCAGTCGGTGCGATGTTGTGAGTGCCGTCGAGAATCTCTAATGGTCCGAGTACTCGGAATTCCATCCAACTTCCCCCATACTCAACGGTGTTGCAGAGCTGCACAAGGCTATCCCCCGCCCCAGGAACTTTCAAGGTTCATCGCACACTTACCGTGTGGTGGCCTAACTGATTGGGTACGGTTTTGAGCGGCTGGTACCTGTGCCTGGGATAATAGATGTGGGCTGTGAAAGAAAAGTAAAATAACTAGCGAGTGCGGCGTCGACAGGACGCTCCGACTCGTTCAGTTACGGAGAGAACGGGAAAGACGAACGCCGGGCCATGGGGCAGGACGCCCTCCGGAGCGAGGCGGAAAGAAGAGCAGCGGCACGGTTCTTCGCCGGGCTGGCGGTACCGAGGCCGTCCGGACGGGCCCGGTGGCGCGTCCGCTGTCGAAGCAGTCTGCCCAGCATGCTCGCACCATGGCCCAGCCGATTCCTGTCCGACGGCGGATGACGACTCCCCGTGGAGGTCAACGGCGCCGTCATGGCTGGCAGTATGGGGGCAGGGCCTCGAAGCCAGGTCGACTCCTCCTCACGCATGCCGGTGGGGTCGCGCCGTCGGACGGCGCGACCATAAGGCCTGATGCAACGTCAACTGCCCTCGATCTGGAAGTTCGAGGGGGAATCCAGCGCAACGGCCGGGTGAATCGGGCAACGGTGCGTGCGCCCGGAGCTCGCCGGAGTCGCCGGCGGCACTCCGGAGCTCCCGGCGGAAAAGTGGGCCCCACTGCCGGGCACATCGTGCCGAGCGGTGGGGCCCGCCGTCGGGAGTGCCCGTCCCGTCAGGAACGGGCGAGGATGCGGGTCAGCGCCTGCTGCAGCTCGTGCTCAGGTCGTGCGGGCAGGCCGATGGCGCGCCATGCGACGAATCCGTCGGGCCGGACGAGGGTGGCTCCTGTACCGGTGATGCCGTAGGCGTCGAGGAAGCGGTGGCCGGGATCGTGGAGTCCGCCGCCGATGTGGTGGGTGTTCAGCGTGACGTGGAGCGATGCCGCCACGGACTTGGCCGCCGCGATCCAGTCGGTGCCTTCCGGGCCGGCGAGCAGGGTGAACCCATCGGTGAACAGGTCGATGGTGGACAGCCTGGTCCCGGCCCGGTCCAGCCAGATGTGCGGCGCGCGCAGGCCCGGGCGCCCGACGGGGGTGCGGGGATCCTCGACCGGTGTGTCCGGAGCGTCGGCCTCGGCGAGGATGGCCGAGGAGCAGTACTTGTACCCGAAGATCATGGAGATCTCGTCGATGTTCTCCAGGTCCTCGGCAGTTCCCTCACGGCGGTTCCGCAACAGCCGCATGGCGTGTTCCAGCGTGGCCCGGGCAACCGGGAGGCGCTCGTCGTGATAGGTGTCCAGGAGCGCCCCACCCGCCTCGCCCTTGACCACCGCGGCGAGTTTCCAGGCCAGGTTGTGCGCGTCCGCGATGCAGGTGTTGGCGCCGTAGGAGCCTGTGGGCGGTACGGCATGAGCCGCGTCACCGGCGAAGAACACCCGTCCGGAGCGGTATTGTCGCGCGACCCACCCACCGATGGTGCTGGTGGAGACCTTCTGGCTCCACCCGGGCACCGGGGGGACGAGGGTGAGCTGGAGGTCGGCAATGCCGGTGGCCAGACGGACCAGTTCGACGCAGCGCTCTTCGGTGAAGTCGTTGGGGGTCTGGCCCAGGTCGGGGCGGTAGGGCACCCCGAGCATCCACCGTCCGAACTCCCGCAGCGGTACCAGGGCCGAGCCCTGGACGGGCCGGTCGAGGTAGGCGAGCAGGAACCGACGGTCGCGCAGGACGGGTGTGAGGTCAGCCTCGAAGACGAAGAACACGCTGGGGAACAGGACCCCGGGCCCGTCCGTGCCGACCCCGAGCCGGTGGCGGATTTCCGCGCGATGGCCGTCCGCGGCGACCAGGTAGTCCGCATGAATGTGCTCTTCAGCGCCGGTGCCGAGCTCGCGCACAGTGGCCGTCACACCGTCGGCGTCGGTGGTGAGGGAGACCAGTTCGGTGCCGAACCGCACGTCGGCGCCGGAGTGTTCGGCGTTGGCACGCACGATGCGCTCCAGCTCGTCCTGGTCGATCATCGCCCAGTCGGTGGGGCTGACGGCTGCCGGCGGTCGGCTGAGAGCGAGCAGGTCGACGCGGAAGCGTTCCTTGTCGGCGAGTGTCTCCGCGCCGATCATCTCGGGGAACGCGGCGAGCATCGACGTGTGTCCGCGGATCTCGTCCTCCAGGCGCAGGGAGCGGTAGATCTCCAGCGAGCGCGGGTTGAACGCCCGTGCCTGCGGCAGCATCGCGATGGAGGGGTGTCGTTCGACCAGGATCGGGCGGATGCCCTGCCGGGCCAGAAACAGGGCTGTGGACAGTCCGGTGATACCTCCTCCCACGATGAGGACTGCGGTCATGCGGTTGCGATCGGTCACTGTCCAGCCACTCCCGTCATCACTCCGTTTCCATCGACCGACGAGTCGTCCGTGGGCCGGGACCGCGGCAGTGCGGCCGTCAGCGCCAGCGCCACGACGAGAACCCCCACACTCACCGCAGTCGTCTGCGCCGTCGCGGTGGCGAACCCGCTGTGCTGCAGTCGGCTGAAGAAGACCGTGCCGAACAGCGCGATTCCGGTGGCGGAGGCCAGCTGCATGGTGGTGGTTACCACTCCCGACGCGGCCCCCGCCTGCTCCGGGCCGACCTCCGACATCGATGTGTTGATCAGTGAATTCAGCGCCGCCCCCATGCCCATGCCGAACCCCAGCGCGGGCAGGAGCAGTGCCCACGTGCTCAGCCGGGTGTCCAGCCGCGCGACGAGAAGCGCCATCGCTCCCAGGCTCACCAGCAGCACGCCGATCGCGCCGGCGGTCAGCAGTCGTCCGAGCCGTGGTGCCGTCTGGATGGCGAGCCCGTTGCCCATGATGATGCCCAGGGTCGCGGGCAGGAAGGCCATGGCCGCCCGCAGCGGCGAGAACCCGAGGCCGAGCTGCAGGTGCAGAGTGAGGACAAAGAACACCCCGATCGCCGTCTGGACGGCGAACGTGACCGCCTGGGCTGCCACCAGGCTGCGGTACCGCAGCAGTTGCGGGGGGATCAGCGGTTCGCCGCCGCGGCGGCCATGGGCACGCTGCTGGAAGGCGAACAGTGCGAACAACGGCAGGGCTGCCACCATCATGACGATCGACCACCAGGGCCAGCCCAGCTCGCGCCCCTGCACCAGGGGGTAGAAGAGGGCGAACAGCCCGGCGGTCAGCAGGGCGAGCCCTCCCGGGTCGACATGCTGCCGGTCGGTGCGCGGCCGGATCGGCAGGGTCACCAGGGCGCCGACCGATGCGAGTACCCCGATGGGCAGGTTGACCAGGAAGATTGCCCTCCAGCCGGAGCCCAGCAGATCGGCCTGTGTGAGCACCCCGCCCAGCAGCGGACCGGCCAGCCCTCCGAGGGGGAAGGCGGCCGAGTAGTAGGCCATTGCCTTCGGGCGCTCGTCCTCGTCGAACTCGGCCTGGATGAAGGACAGGACCTGCGGCACCATCAGCCCGGAGCCGATGCCCTGTGCCACCCGCGCCGCGATCAGGATCCCCACGTTGGGGGCGAGTCCGGCCAGCAGGGAGGCGGCGGTGAAGTCGGCCATCCCCAGCAGGAACAGCCGTTTGTGGCCGTAGCGGTCGCCCAGCCGGCCGCCGGTGATCAGGGTGAGCGCGAACCCCAGCGCGTAACCGGCCGAGATCCACTGCAGTGATGCCTCGCCGGTATGGAGCCGGTGCTGGATGCTCGGCAACGCCACCGTCACGATCTGGTTGTCCACCATGTCCACCAGGACAGCCATGACCATTACCGCGAGCGCCCACCACCTGAGCGGGCTTTTCTCCACCGTGCCCTCCTTTGCCTACGGCGACTGACTTCGACGAGGCCATAGTCAACCGAATAAACGGCACTGTCAACCAGTTTCTTGATTAGTGCATCCTAGTGCTTGAATCTGTCGATTGCGTGTATAGTCGCTTCATGTCCCCGTCGAAACCCCGTAGGTCGCCCAGACCACAGGAACGGCAGCGCGATCCGGAGCGCACCCGCAAGCTCATCCTTGATGCGGCTGTGGCCGAGTTCGCCGCGCACGGGTACGCGGGTACGCGGATCGCCGCGATCGCCGCCAGGGCTGGTGTCAACCAGCAGTTGATTTCGTACTATTTCGAGGGGAAAGAAGGCCTTTACCAGGCCATCTCGGAGCGCTGGCGGGAGCGGCAGAGCGAGCTCATGGCGTCGGGTACGCCGTTGCCCGAGCAGATCCGCAGGTACGCGCTGGAGGCCCTGAACTACCCTGACGGTGTCCGGCTGTTGGCGTGGAGCGGCCTGGAGTACGCCGGTCCGGACACGGACCCCGACCGCGCACCCCGCTCCGAGCGGATGCAGGGGGACATCGACGAGTTCCGTGCCCTCCAGGAAGCGGGTCGGCTGCCGGCCGAGGTGGACCCCGCCTGCCTCACGATCATGCTCATGGCCGCAGCGATGGCCACCACCACGCTCCCGCACGTCATCGAAGGTGTTTGCGGGGTCGATCCCCGCTCTCCCGAGTTCCTCCACCACTACGCGGACCAGCTCGCCGTCGTGGCCCGCCTGCTCAAGCTCGATCCCGCCGAGCACGACACGGAGGCCGGCGGGTCCGCTGACTCCGGAGCCGATTCCGGCCTGGATCGGCCCGTCGGCCGGCGCTGAGCCGTCGGCCGTACGGGTCGTCAGGCGTGGACGACTGCGACCGCGTTGACGGTGACCGAGAGCAACGCCAGTGCTGTGCGCAGCAGATGCCATCGTCGCCACAGCGGCCGGGGATCGTGCCAGTCGGCCGGAACGCGGTCCGGGTCGAGTGACTTGACGACGCGGTTGATGGGCACGTTGCAGAAGTGGGAGATCACGGACACCGCGAGCAGCAGCACCGCGGCGGTCACGAACAACGCGGTGCCGGAGCCGGCCAGGACGGCGAGGGCGATGTCGGTGCCGGCCGACGTCAGCACGATGACCGGCATGACAGGGTCCCACCCGCGGCCGATCAGCTGATGCGCGTATACATACCGGTCCGCCGGCATCGCGAAGAGGGCGGGCAGCACACTGAGCGCCACCGCGAACAGGACCCCCGCCACGACCCCGCTGCCGACGAGCACCTCGACCGAGAGCAGCGCAGCGATCATGACGCTACGGTCACCTGTCCCTCGACGGCCGGGGCAGCTCGACGACCACGGCCGCGTCGTCGTCGGCGCGCCCGGTGTCCAGTACGGCTGCGAACTGGTCCGAGGCACAGCCGGTCACCGGCAGTCCGATACCATGCCCACGTGCCTCCCGCGCGGCCAACAGGAGGTCCTTGTGCATCAAGGAAGCGCGGAACGCCGGGGGCCGGTAGGCCCGCCTGCGCATGAAGTCCGCTCGGAAGGCGAGTACGGGGGACCGCCAGCCGCTGTCGTCGAACGTGTCCAGCAGCAGCTCGCGTTCCACACCCATCGCCTCGACGAACGCGACGGCCTCGGCGAGGCCGGCGGTCTGCACACCCAACAGGAGGTTGAGGGCGAGTTTCAGGACGCCGGCGGCCCCGGGGCCGCCCACGAACCGTGTGTCCCGGCCGAGCGCGTCCAGTACGTCGGACACCGAGTTCACCGCGACCCGGTCACCGGCCGCCAGGACGCGCAGCTTGCCGGCCGCGGCCATCACCGGATTCCCGATCACGCACGCCTCCACCCGGCGTACCCCGAGACCGGCGAGCCGCCCGGTGATGTCCCGGGCGAACGTCGGAGAAACGGTCGAGGTGTCCACCACGGTCAGGTCCGGGCTCAGCGCCCGGCCCAGCCCGGAGAGGACCTGTTCGACGGCGGTCTCGTCGGTGAGGCTCAGAACGGCCACGTCCGCGCCCGCCAGCGCCTCGGCGGGGGAGGGCGCGATGGCCGCGCCCGCGCGGGCGAGGGGTTCTGTCCTCGGAGCGGAGCGGTTGTAGGCGGTCACGGCGAACCCCCTGGCCAGCAGGGCGTGTGTCATCCCGGCTCCCATCGCGCCGAGCCCGATCACGGCGATCGGTGATGTCCTCACTGCTCACCCCTCGGCCGGATGCGTGTCGACGGACAGTTGGGAGACGCAGCGCATGGTGGCGCTGCTGAAGTACTCGGCGAAGCCTTCGGGGCTGCCGGTGTCTCGGGGCCGGGCCAGATAGGCCGCGAGGCGCTCCTCGACGAGGTGCACTCCGCGCTGCGTGGCCATGTGGCGTGAGATCGCGGCGAAGTCGCCCTCGTAGTGGATGATCCGCACCATGACGTCGTCCTTGATGAACACCGCGGTGCCGAGGAGCCGTCCGGCCGGTTCGCCGTTCTCGTCGCGGAACGTGGGCGTGTCTACCCGCTGGAAGTCTGCGAAGATCTCGGCGATCTCGTCCTCGTGCCCCGGTTCGACGTCGTAGGTGATGGCTGCGTAGGGCATGACGTTGGTCCTTTCCCATCCGGATCAGGGATCATGTGAGCTCAGGCGCTGTACCGGGGGCGGGCGGACCGTCGACGGCCAGTGCATGGCCCAGTCGGCGGCGGACCGAGAGCTGCGATGCAGTCACCCCCGCCCCTCCCTCGGCGGCAGTCCGAAGGCCCGGGCGAGCACGTCGGTGAGAGTGCGCTCGGGGTCGGCCATCGGTCCGGGAGCGCGCCAGGCCACGAACGCGTCCGGGCGCACGAGCACCGCGCCGTTTTCGCGAATCCCGTAGGCGGCGGCCCAGTCGCGGTCCACCGGGGCGAGGCCTCCGTCACCGATGATGTGGCTGCGCAACGGCACCGACAGTTTCCTGGCGGCCTGTTCGGCGGCTTCCGCCCAGCCGTTGCGGCTCGAAGGGGTGAGGAGTACGAACGCGTCCCAGAACAGGTCGATCGTGGACAGCCTTTCGCCGCCCCGGTCGAGCCACACATGGGGTGCTCGGGTGCCCGGTTCGCCGGTCAGCTCGAGCGGTGCGCAGAGCACCGGTGCGTCGGGCCTTCCACCGGTGATCGCAGCCGAACGGTAACGGTATCCGAGGGTGATGACGATGTCGTCGATGAGCGAGGCGCGGGTCTCCGGGTCGGCGTAGCCGTGCCGGATGCGGTTACGGACCATCGCCTGCCGGGCCATCGCGGCACCGACGCCCCGCCGTTCGGCGTCATAGCTGTCCAGCAATGCGTCGCCGGCCTGCCCGTCCAGCACGGCGGCGAGCTTCCACGCCAGGTTGTGCGCGTCATGGATCCCGGTGTTGGCGCCGAAGCCGCCGGCCGGCGGATGCACATGGGCCGCGTCGCCCGCCAGGAAGACCCGGCCGCGCCGGAACGTCTCGGCCACGAGTTGCGCACCCTGCCACGGCACCTTGGAAACGATCTCCACCTGCATGCCGGGCCTGCCCGCTGCCGTGCGTACGATCTCGACACAGCGCTCGTCCGGGTAGTCGTCGGGTGTCTCGCCCTTGTCCGGGTAGTACAACGGGGCGGCCAGCCACGGGTCGCAGCCGTGCAGTCGGGACAGCCCCATCAGCGTGCCGGGTGCGGCGGTGGCGTAACAGAGAATGAACTTGCGGTCCTTGAGCAGGGCGGTCAGCTCGGGCGCGCGGAAGTAGATGCTCAGTGCGTTGAAGACCGTGCCGATGCCGGAGCGTTGCACGCCGAGTGCCTGCCGGACACGACTGCCTGCGCCGTCCGCACCGACCAGGTACGCGGCTCTGACCGTGGTCTCCGTGCCGGAGTCGCGGTTCTTGACCACCGCGGTGACGCCTTCGTCGTCCTGGGTGAAGGAGATCAGCCGGGTGGCGAACCGCACGTCGGCCCCGGCCTCGGTCGCCAGCTCGGCCAGTACCCGTTCGTAACGGTCCTGGCCGCAGCCCATGACCCGCTCAGGACTGATCGTCGGGCCGTCCAGGGAGGGAGCCTCCAGCACCACCGCGTCGTCGATCTCGGCGAATGTGGGGACTTGGATGATCCCTCCTTCGAAGTAGGGGTGCGAATCGCCCACTTCGAGCGAACGGATCTCCCGGTGCACACCGGCCGACCGGAACAGCTCCATGGTGCGTGCCTGGAGGCCGGGCGCGCGCGGCAGCGTCGATGTGCCGGCACGCTGTTCCACCAGCAGGGTTCTGACCCCGTGCCGGCCGAGGAAAAGCGCGGTCGAGATACCGACCGGTCCGGCGCCCACGATGAGTACCGGCACTGTGAGTTCAGCCATGCGACTCTTCCTTAGGTTGATGCCCGCCGGCCCCGGGCGCGTGCCGGGGCCGGGCTGCCGGTGGCTTCAGCGGAAGCACGCCTCGGCCAGCCGGTCGAGCCGGCCGACGTCGGCTGTGCAGGGGAAGAGCAGTAACTCGTCGCAGCCGGCCGCGGCGTAGGCGTCGATCGTCTCCCGCAGCCGGGCTTCGTCCACGATCACCCTGGACGCGAGGGTGTGTGCCTTCTTCCCCAAGTAGGAGTAGTAGTCGAGCAGGTAGCGTCCGCCCTGCCGCTTCGGGCCGTCGCCGAGCGCGACATAGGCCAGCGCGCCCAGCCGCGGGGTGTCCGTACGGCCGGCCCGTGTCCACGCGGTACGCGCCTCCTGTACCTGCCCGGGGTAGCGGGCCACCGGGGTGCCACCGGAGATCCAGCCGATTCCGTGCCGGGCGGCACGTGACAGCGCGGCCGGTGAGTTGCCTCCGACCCACAGCGGTATGGTCCCGTTGACCGGCTCCGGGCCGATGCCGGGCACCTTTCCACCGCCTGACCACACCTGTTGCATCTCCTCGAGCAGTCCGTCCAACCATCGGCCCCGCCCGCGGTAGTCGATACCGGTGGCCCGGAAGTCGTCCTCCCGGCCGCCGGCGGCCACGCCGACCACCAACCGGCCGCTGGCGATCCGGTCGACGCTGGCGAGCTGCTTGGCCAGTAGCGCGGGGCTCGGCCAGTAGCCGGCCAACAGGATCGTGGGAGCCAGCGTGATGCGCGTCGTCACCGCCGCGGCCGCGGCCAGCGTCACCATGGCGTCGTAGCTGTCGTAGACCAGCCGGTCGAGCACGGCGAGTGTGCTGAAACCCAGGGCGTCGGCGCGGGCGGCGAAGGCGACCAGCTGCCGGCCGTCGGTTCCGGGGACGGTGTTCGGCAGTCCCACTCCGATATCCATCAGTTCCTCCTGTCCGGGAGCGCGTCATCCCGGTCCGGACCATGCCGGATCACACACCGCCGTCGACGTTGAGCGTGACCCCGCTGATGTAGCGCGAGGTGTCACCGGCGAGGAACAGCACGGCACCGGCGACGTCCTCGGGTTGGCAGATACGGCCCAGCGCGGTCATACCGACGATGCGTCCGACGACCTGCGGAGGCAGTCCCGCGCCGGGTTCGGTCTCGGTCAGCCCGGGAGCCACCGTGTTCACGCGGATTCCGCGCGGGCCGAGTTCCTTGCAAAGCCCCCTGGTGAAACCGACCAGGGCGGCTTTGGACGCGGTGTAGTGGACGCCGTTGACCCGCCCGCGCAGGGCGACCGAAGAGCCGACATTGACCACGGACGCGCCGTCCGCCAGCAGCTTCAGCATGGACTGCGTGACCAGGTAGGCCGCTGTGACGTTGTGGTCCATCAACCGGTGCCACTCGTGGTCGGTCATCTCGGCGAACGACACACCGCCGTCCACCCCGACGTTGTTGACCAGGACGTCGAGCCCGCCCGCCGCCTCGTGCACGACGCCCGCCAGCCTCTCCACCTCGCGCCGACCGGTCACGTCGGCCCGCACCACCCGGTGCCGGTCCCCGAGGTCCTTCAGCTCGCGGGAGAGAGTCTCCGCCGCCTCGTCGCCGCTGTGGTGGCAGACCAGTACCTGTGCTCCGGCGCGGGCGAACGCGAGCGCCGTGACCCGCCCGATCCCCTTGGTACCACCGGTCACCAGCACTCGTTTGCCGCGCAGTCCCTGATCCACCGGATGCCACCTCTCTCGGCCGGCCGACCTTCCGTGTGATGGAGTGCCGATGCTGGCAGAGGCCGCTTAACCACCGCTCGAAACCGGGTGGAGAGGACCTCCGGGACGCCTGATGCCGCCGGTGCGGCCTCCTCCAATGGGTCTCAAGTCCCGCTCCACCCCGCTCTGGAACTGTTGGACGCGGTCCGGCACGGTGTCAGGGCCACCGGTGTTCCGACCCAGGGAGGCGAGCACATGACGAGTACCACTCCGGACGTCAGTACTCCGGGAGGGATCCTCAGGCTCTGCAATTCCTTCTGCGATGCCAAGGCCTTGCACACTGCGGTTGAACTCGACCTGTTCACCCTTCTGTGCCCGGGGCCGCTGGCCGAGGAGGAGATCCGGCAGAGGCTGGAGCTGCACGGCCGGGGCCTACGGGACTTCCTGCACCTGCTGGTCGCCCTCGGCCTGTTGGAGAAGAAGGACGACCAGTACCGCAACGCCTCCGGGACGGACCGTTACCTCGTCCGGGACCGGCCGGAGTTCGTCGGAGGGTTCATCCTCCGCGCCAACGACAACCTCTACCCGGCCTGGGGCGGACTCACCGCAGCGCTGCGTACCGGTCAGCCGCAGGTGACCGGAGGTTTCGAAAGGGTCGTCAACGACCCGTTGGTGCTCGGTCAGTTCACACGGATGATGGACGCGCTGACTCAGATGCTCGTCCCGCGGGTCATCGCAGCGTTCGAGTGGTCCGAGTATCGGACGGTGCTGGACGTCGGCGGCTGCCGGGGCAACATGCTCGGCCAGATCGTCGCGGCGTCCCCGGGGCTGACCGGCCATGTCTTCGATCTGCCGCAGCTGGAGCCGCACTTCACCGAGCACATGGCCGGGCTCGGCCTCACCGGCCGGACGGAGTTCCACGGCGGCAACTTCTTCCACGATCCGCTGCCGTCGGCCGACGTGGTGATCCTCGGCCATGTGCTGCACGACTTCGACCGCGAACAGCGCAGGTTCCTGATGCACAAGGCGTGCCGGGCGGTCAACCCCGGTGGCGCGCTGCTGGTGTACGACAGGATGCTCGACGGCGAATCCCGCCATGTGGAGAACCTGGTCATCAGCCTGGACATGCTGCTGGTCAGCGAGGGCGGTTCGGAGTATCCGGCGAGCGAGATCCACGAGCACGCCGGAGCTGTCGGCTTCACCTCCTGCGAGGACGCACCGCTCGGTGATGACGACACGCTGGTCATCTGCCGGCGTGGCGACTGAGCGGGGGGCCTGTTGAGTCGGCACGGAGCGCGGTGTCGGTGTTGCCACCGGTCCGTTTCTCCGTGCCGCTCGCCGAACCCGTCCGACATGTGGACTACCTGTGTTTTGGCCTCGGAGAGGCGAAGGCAGAGCGGTTGCAGCACATCGGCGATGTCCTTGCGTAGCGTCTGGGCGTCGTCGCGCTAGCCGTCACCGAGCGCCGACAGGGCGGTGTTCGCCGGGAGCAATGGACAACTCGGGGACATGTCACCTCCGTTGTGGCGTTGGGGGATGTCGGCGGCGCGCTGGTTATCTCCCCGGTATTCGCGTGATAGCCGGCCGCCGGCAGGGTGTGTCCGAAGGCGAGCAACTCCTCCTCGGAGAGCGCGTCGTCGTCCTTGCGCGCCTGGATCAGTACGGTCAGCAGGTCGTCGGCCGGCGCACCGCGCTTGACCGCGATCAGGTCTGCAAGTCCCCGGCGCCCCGGGGGCGCAGCCCCAGCTTCTCCCGCGGGGCGGACTCCGTGGCCGGGCCGGCCTGAGCCGTCATCCCTTGCCGTCCTTTCGGGCTTTGTTTCTCGGGCTCAGGCATGGTCGGCAACGGGCCTCGAGGAGCCCCGGAGGCGGGTGGTCCGCGAGTTCGAGCACAGCGAGGCCCACGTCGAGCACCGGCGCCGGCTGCGGCCGTACCGCACCGGCGGTTGGATGGTCCTCACCCGCGTCGTCCGCGAACTGACCTGACCGGCTGCGTCTCAACGGATCGACGGATCAACGGGCCGGCGCGGGTTCCGTGGCGGCCGGCCTGTCCGCCGTGTCGGCCGTGAGGCCGCGGGCCACCGTGGCCCGGCGCAGCGCCAGGGCCGTGCCGAAGGCCAGGGCGGCCAGGCCGAGCGCGAGGTAGTAGACGGGCTCCGGGACGACCCCGATCAGCCGGACCAGCTGGCTGCCCGCGCCGCCGAGCGCGGCGAACAGCCAGAGCAGGCCCAGCGCCTGGGAGACGAACGCCTTGGGCAGTACCTCGGTCACGGCCGCGACTCCCACGGCCGCGACGATCAGTTCGCCGCACGCGTGCAGTCCGTACACCACCAGCAGCCAGAGCGGTGAGACCCGGTGCCCGCCGGAGGCCAGGGCCGCCGCCACCGCCATCAGCACGAAGCTGAAGCCCGCCAGCAGCAGCCCGGCCGAGAACTTCAGCGGTGCACCGGCCGGGCCCCGGCCGAACCGGGGCAGCGCCCAGGCGAAGACGGGTGCCAGGACGAGGATGAACAGCGGGGTCATGGCCTGGAGCCAGCTCACCGGAACGGTGTGGCCGAGGACTTGGCGGTCCGTGGAGTCGCGGGCGAACAGCGTCAGCGCCGAGCCGGTCTGCGAGATCAGCAGCCAGAACAGCGTGGAGCCGAGGAAGAGCCAGAGGGACGACCGCAGCCGGCGCCGGTCGCCGTCCGTCAGCTGCCGGTTGCGGTACAGCGTCAGATAGCCGGCCACCGGCAGCAGCACGCTGCACGCCCCCACGAACCGGATCGCGACGCCGGGGCGCAGCCCGCCGCTCGCCACCGCGCCCACCAGCAGCAGGACCGGCACGGCGACGACCACGCCGGTCCGCGCGGCCCGGCGTGCGGAAGCCGCTTCGAACGGGCGGCCGGGCCGCTCGCCCCGGCCCTCGAAGTGCCGTGTGCCGAAGGCGGCCTGGGCGGTGCCGAGCGCCATGGCGAGGCCGGACAGGGCGAAGCCGAGGTGCCAGTTCACGCGCTCGCCGAGGAAGCCGGTGGCCAGTGGCGCGACGAGTGCACTGAACTGGGTGCCGATGTAGATCAGCGAGATCGCGGACTCCAGCCGGTGCCGCCCGGCACCGTACATCTGGCTGAGCAGCGCCTGGTAGTTGGGCTTGTACAGGCCCGTTCCCGCGGCGAGCAGGACGAGCCCCACCGGGACGAGCCACAGCGCGGGCACGGCGAGCGCCAGATAGCCGAGCACCACCAGCCCGGACCCCAGCAACAGCGCTCGCCGCGTACCGAGGAGACGGTCCGCCAGCAGCCCACCGGGCAGGCAGAGCATGAAGGACAGGCCGATCCAGGCGCCGAAGAGCGCGGCGGCGTCGGACTCGGGCAGGCCGAGCCCTCCCTCGTGGCGCGGGGCCGCCGCGTACAGCACCAGGATCGCCTGCATCCCGTAGAAGCCGAACCGTTCCAGAAGGTCGTTCAGGAACAGGATCCGAAACCACGCGGGACGTCGGCGCACGGGTTGGTCTCCATCGTGTGAGGGGCTGACCCGCACACGATGGAGGAGACACCCGGAGCCGGGCTCGAATCGCGCTGGACTCAGTTGCGGTGCGAGGCCAGAGCCGCGTGGATCTGCTTCCAGGACTTCGGCTCGGCCGGCTTGGCGGCGGCCAGACCCCGGGCACCCTTGGCGCCCTTCGCCGCCTTGGGCGGCAGACCGATGCCGTACGCCGCGGCCTCGGCGGCGGTCGGCTTCGAGGTGGTGAACAGCCAGGTGTCGAACAGCTTCTTCAGCGGCTTGCCCGACGTCTCCTCGGCGAAGGACACGAAGTCCCCGACCGAGGCGTCGCCGTAGCGGTTCTTCTCCGTCCAGCCCTTGAGGATCTCGAAGAAGACCCGGTCGCCCACCCGGTTGCGCAGCGCCTGCAGCGCGATCGGGCCGCGCTCGTAGACGGCGGAGTCGAACTGCTTGTCCGCGCCCGGGTCGCCCGGCTTGACCGTCCAGAACTTGTCGTCGGCCGCGTAGCGCGCGTAGGTGTAGTCGGCCAGCTGCTGCGCGGTGCCCTCGTTCTCCTTCTCGGACCACAGCCACTGCGCGTAGGACGCGAAGCCCTCGTTGATCCAGATGTCACGCCAGTCGTGCACCGAGACACTGTCGCCGAACCACTGGTGCGCCAGCTCGTGCACGACGACCGACACGTTCGCGCCGTTGGCGAACTGCGCGGGGCTGTAGAACGGCCGGGTCTGGGTCTCCAGCGCGAAGTGCGTGGGGACGTTGGGCACATAGCCGCCGACCGCGGTGAAGGGGTACGGGCCGAAGACCGTGCTCTCCCAGTCGATGACCTCCGCGGTGCGCTCGACGCTGGCCTTCGCCGAGTCGAGGTTGTCGCCCAGGTCCTTGCTGTAGGCGTTGACGACGGGCAGGCCGTTGGAGGTGGTGTCGGTGGTGATGTCGAACTTGCCGACGGCGAGCGTGGTCAGGTACGGCGCCTGCGGCTTGGTGGAACGCCAGTTGTAGCGCGTCCAGCCCAGCTTGGAGCTCTTGGAGGCGAGCACGCCGTTGCTGATCGCCTGGACGTCGTCGGGCACCGACACCGAGATGTCGTACGTGGCCTTGTCCCGCGGGTGGTCGTTGCTCGGGAACCACCAGGCCGCCGACTCCGGCTCCTGGGCCGCGACCGCGCCGTCCGGGGTGTGCTGCCAGGCGGAGAAGCCGTTCACCTTCACCGCCGAGGGCGTGCCGCTGTAGCGGACGACCACGGAGATCTGCTTGCCCTGGGGGAGGGCCGAGGCCGGGGTGATCTCCAGCTTGTGGACGCCCGTCTTGGCGAACGCCGCCTTCTTCCCGTTGACCAGCACCTCGTTGACGTCCAGCAGGAAGTCGAGGTCGAAGCGGGACAGGTCCTGGGTGGTGGTCGCGGTGAGCGTCGCCGTGCCGTCGAGCCGGTCCGTCTTCGGCTGGTACTTCAGCCGGAGGTCGTAGTGGGAGACGTGATAACCGCCGTTGCCGGCCTCCGGGTAGTAGGAGTCGCCGATGCTCGGCGCACCCGGCTTGGCGTCGGCCGCGGAGGCGGGAACGGCCACCAGCAGGAAGGCGGCGGCAGCGGCAGCGCTCGGGACGAGGAGTCTGTGACGCACGAGACACTCCAACTCGTAGGGGGAAGAAGATCGTTAGCTGGACTGACCGCAGCCTATGTACTCATCTGGGGCAGGGGTATGTCCATGGCGCATCCCGACATGTGATCGACATGCCCCCGTCATCGGTGCGCTATTGGTGCGCTATTGGTGCGCTCTCAACATCTCTCAATATCGAGTTTTTTCTCAGGAGTTGACTGACGTACCTTGCCGCGGTGCTGAATCCAGTGCGGAACACCCGCATCCGTTTGATCACACTCGTCATGACGGCCATGGCAGCGCTGCTTGCCGTCCTCACCTCACCACCGGGTACGGCCGGAGCCGCGTCCGCCACCGCGAAACGGCCGCTCGCCGAGAGCACCGAGAGCACCCCCGTCTACTCCTACGACAACGCGATACGCGAGTCGGTGTGGGTGGAGGCCAAGACCGGTGAGAACCGCACCGACCGGGTGGCGGTGGACATCATCCGGCCCCGGGAAGCCGCCGAACAGGGGCTCAAGGTGCCGGTCATCATGGACGCCAGCCCCTACTACGCGCTCGCCGACGCGGGGCGGGGCCCCGAGAAGCAGCTGAAGACCTACGACGCCCAGGGCAGGCCCGTCCAGTTCCCCCTCTTCTACGACAACTACTTCGTGCCCCGCGGCTACGCCGTGGCGCTGGTCGACATCACCGGGACCAACCGGTCCGACGGCTGCGAAGACGTCGGCGGGCGGTCCGAGATCCAGTCCGCGAAGGCGGCCGTCGACTGGTTCAACGGCCGTGCGCGTGCCTTCGATTCACGTACCGGCGGCTCCGAGGTCGGCGCCGACTGGAGCACCGGCAATGTGGGCATGCTCGGCAAGAGCTGGGACGCGGCCGTCGCCAACGGGGTGGCCGCCACCGGGGTCGACGGCCTGAAGACCATCGTCCCGATGTCGGGCGTCAGCTCCTGGTACGGCTACTTCTTCTACAACGGTGCCCGTCACAACACCGAGGGCCCCGACGGACAGGCCCGCTACGTCGAGACGCCCGAGCGGGTGGCCCAGTGCCAGGACGTGCACCGCAAGCTCGTCGAGGGCGCGCCGAGCGACGGCAGATGGAACGACTTCTGGTCCGAGCGGGACTTCGTGAAGGACGCGGGCAGGATCAAGGCCAGCGTCTTCCAGGTGGCCGGGCTCCAGGACCTCAACGTGCGCACCCATCACCTGAACAAGTGGTGGGACGCGCTCGCCGCCAACGGCGTGGAGCGCAAGATCTGGCTGTCGACGGCCGGGCACACCGACCCGTTCGAGTTCCGCCGCGCGGAGTGGGTGTCGACCCTGCACCGCTGGTTCGACCACTACCTGATGGACTACGACAACGGCATCGACCAGGAGCCGATGGCCGACATCGAGCGCGCTCCCGACCAGTGGACCACCGACGCCGTCTGGCCGCCCAACAGCACCAGGCCGGCCACGCTGCGACCCGCGCCCGGCTCCGTCGCGGGGGTCGGCAAGCTGGGCGTCGGGCCCGCATCGTCCGGTGCCACCGCCGAGTTCACCGACGACCCCAAGCTGGGGGAGAAGGACTGGGCTGCGCGGAACGACCAGCCGACACCGAACAAGGTCTCCTTCACCACCCAGCCGCTCACCAAGGACCTGCGGGTGTCCGGCCACGGCTCGGTGACGGTGCGGGTCACCCCCTCCACCAACTCGGCGACCCTGTCGGCCGTACTCGTCGACCTCGGCCCGGCCACCATCCGCAACTACTCGTCCGGCGGCGGCGTCACCATGCTCGACGAGAAGGACTGCTGGGGCAGCGGCAACGCCGGTGACACCGGCTGCTTCAAGAAGGCGGTCGCCAACACGGCCAAGGTGGACTACACCATCTTCAGCCGCGGTTGGGCCGACCTCGGCCACTACGCCGGCGACCACGACCCGCGCGAGGTGACCCCGGGGCAGCCGTACACCATCACGCTCGACCTCGGTACGGCCGACCATGTGATTCCGGCCGGTCACCGGCTGGGCCTGATCGTGGCCGGTACGGACAGCCCGCTCGTCGAGCCCGCGTCCACGACGCCGAAGCTGACGGTCGACCTGGCCGGAACCTCGGCGAACGTGCCGTTCGTCGGCGGCTACCAGGCCCTCACGCGTGCACTGAAGTGACGGCCGGGGGCGGTCTCCGTCTCCTCTTGTCTCCCCGGAGTCTCACCGGAGGCCGCCCCTAACCCTTTCTGTGCGGGAGTTGACGCGCGTACTCTCCGGCCGTGCTGAAACCATTGCGGAACACCCGCTTCTCCTGGATCGCCGTCGCCCTGACGGCCGTGGCAGCGCTGCTGTCCGTGTTCGCCGCACCACCGGGTGCGGCCCATGCGACGCCCGTCAGGAGCCGGGGCGGTGAGAGCAGACCGGTCTACTCCTACGACAAGGCCATACGCGAGTCGGTGTGGGTGGACGCCCGCACGGCCGCCGGCCGCACCGACCGCGTCGCCGTCGACATCATCAGGCCGCGCGAAGCCGCCGAACAGGGCCGCCGGGTACCGGTCATCATGGACGCCAGCCCCTACTACTCCTGCTGCGGGCGCGGCAACGAGAGCCAGAAAAAGACCTACGACGCCCAGGGCAGGCCCGTCCAGTTCCCCCTCTTCTACGACAACTACTTCGTGCCCCGCGGCTACGCCGTGGTGCTCGTCGACCTCGCCGGAACCAACCGCTCCGACGGCTGCGTCGACGTCGGCGGACGCTCCGACGTCCAGTCGGCCAAGGCGGTCGTCGACTGGCTCAACGGCCGGGCGCGTGCGTACAGTTCCCGCACCGGCCACACCGCCGTCCCGGCACGCTGGACCACCGGCGCCGTCGGGATGATCGGCAAAAGCTGGGATGGCACGATCGCCAACGGGGTCGCCGCCACCGGTGTCCGGGGCCTGAAGACCATCGTGCCGATCAGCGCCATCAGCTCCTGGTACGACTACTACTTCGCCAAGGGCGCCGCCCTCCAGGACGGCGGACCCGACTGGCTGTCCAACTACGTCGAGAGCCCCGAGGCCCGCGGCCGCTGCCAGGACGTCCAGAGCGCCCTCGTCAAGGGCGCGCCGCGCAACGGCGACTGGACCCGGCTGTGGAGCGGGCGCGACTACGTCGCCGACGCGGGCAAGGTACGCGCCAGCGTCTTCGCCGTCCACGGCATGCAGGACCTCAACGTCCGTACCAAGCACCTCGGCCAGTGGTGGGACGCGCTCGCCGCGCACGGCGTGCAGCGCAAGATCTGGCTGTCGCAGACCGGGCACGTCGACCCGTTCGACTTCCGCCGCGAGGCGTGGGTGCCCACGCTGCACCGCTGGTTCGACCACTACCTGCTCGGCTACGACAACGGCATCGAGCGCGAGCCGATGGCCGACATCGAGCGCTCGCCCGACCAGTGGTCGACCGACCACGTCTGGCCGCCGCGCGCGACCCGGACGACCACGCTGCACCCGTCCGCCGGCCCGGTCGCGGGCGTCGGCACGCTCGGCCTCAAGCCCGCACCGCGCGGTACGACGGCCGACTTCAGCGACGACCCCAAGCACTCGGAGAGTGACTGGTTGGCGCGCATCGACCAACCGACGCCGGACAAGGCCGGGTTCGTCACCCGGCCTCTGAGTCATGACCTGCGCCTGTCGGGCTCCTCGAAGGTCACGCTCCGGGCGTCATCGTCGACTGCGTCGGCTCACCTGTCGGCAGTCCTCGTCGACCTCGGCCCGGCCGTCATCCGTAACTACGCCGCGGACGCCGAAGGCATCACCACACTGCCGGACAGCAACTGCTGGGGGAGCGGAAACTCCGGTGACACCGGCTGCTTCCGGCGGACCGCCGCGGACAAGGAGAACGTCGACTACACGGTCTTCAGCCGAGGCTGGGCCGATCTCGGCCACTACGCCGGTGACGCGCGCGAGGTGATCCCGGGTCGGCCGTACACCATCACCCTCGACCTGGCGGCCACGGACCATGTCGTCCCCGCGGGGCACCGGTTGGCCCTGATCGTCGCCGGCACGGACGCGGGCCTGATCCAGCCGGCCGCGACGACACCGAAGCTGACGCTCGACCTGCGGCGCACGGCGGCGGCGTTGCCGCTCGTCGGGGGTCACGCGGCCTTCGTACGGGCCACGCAGGGCAGCGCACCGCCGGTTCCGGGTACGGGCCGCGCGTTGCGGGGCCTGGGCACACCGTCGGTGACGCGGGTGCCGTGATGTGGGGGGCGGGGGCGGGGAGTTGTGCATTGTGTCCCGGTCCCGCCCTAAATCACTGGCCGATCGCGTCACCGCGGGGAGAAGCTGTGCCCCATGACGACAATCTTGATCACCGGGGCCAACAAGGGCCTCGGCCATGAGACCGCCCGCCGCCTGATCGCCGCGGGTCACACCGTCTATTTAGGGGCGCGCAGCACGGAGCGGGGCACGGCAGCCGCGGCCGGGCTCGGCGCCCGGTTCGTGCAGCTCGATGTCACCGATGACGCGTCGGTCGCCGCTGCGGTGGCTGTCATTGAGGCCGACGGCGGCCTGGACGTCTTGGTCAACAACGCCGGAATCGAGGTGCGTTCACCGGGAGGTGACATCATCGGCGCCGCAGAGCTGACCGCCGATGTGATGCGGGAGGTGTTCGAAACCAACGTCTTCGGCCTGGTCCGGGTGACCCATGCCTTCCTGCCGCTGCTGGAACGCTCCGCCGCCCCGGTCGTGGTCAACATCAGCAGCGGCACGGCCTCGCTGGCCCAGGCAGGCAAGGGGTACCCGGGGGTCGCCTACCCGGCGTCCAAGACCGCGGTCAACATGCTTACTGTGCAGTTCGCCAAGGCGTTCCCGCAGATGCGGATCAACGCCGTGGAGCCCGGCTACACCGCGACGGACCTGAACCGGCACGAGGGCACGCAGACCGTCGAACAGGGCGCCGAGATCATCGTTCGGATGGCCCAGCTGGGGCCGGACGGCCCGACCGGCGGCTACTTCGGCGCGGCGGGCCCTCTGCCCTGGTAGGCAACTGTACACAGTGCAACGGGTGTTGGAGCATCGGTCTTTCCGGAAGGAAGGGGCTCGATGATGATCGAAGTGTTGGTTCTGGCCAGACGCTGTCGAAGGAAAGTCGCCCTGGTGGCCGGTGTGGCGGCCGTCATCTCCATCGGGGCGTTACCGCCCGCGGCCGCCGCCCGCCCGTCCCGCGACTATGACCAGGTCGTGCTGCAGCACGACCTGGACGAGTTACATGACCGGGGCGTCACCGGGGTGCTGGGCGAGGTACGGGACGGGCCGCGGCGCTTGACCGGGCGAAGCGGGGTCGCCGATGTGAGCACCGGTCGGCCCGTGCCTTACGGCGGATACTTCCGGATGGGGAGCAACGCCAAGACGTTCACCGCGGTGGTCGTGCTGCAACTGGTCGGCGAGGGCAGGCTTTCGCTGGACGACTCCGTGGCGAAGTGGCTGCCGGGGGTGGTCGCCGGGAACGGCAACGACGGCCGGGAGATCACCTTGCGCAACCTCCTGCAGCACACGAGCGGTCTGTACGACTACGCCGACGACCTCGCTGTTCTGACCTCCGCCGAGGAGTACGCCAAGCACCGGTTCGACACCTACCGGCCCGGGCAACTGGTGGCGATGGCGATGCGGCACCGGCCCGGCTGGGTGCCGAAGCCCGGTGAACAACGCTGGCGATACTCGAACACGAACTACGCCCTCGCCGGGATGATCATCGAGAAGGCCACAGGCCGGTCATGGGCAGGAGAGATCCGGGACCGGATTCTCCGCCCGCTGGGGCTGCGTCACACATTTTCGCCCGGCACCCGGCCGTATCTGCCGACTCCCCATGCCGAGGGCTACACCCAGTTCACCAAAGGTGGCCCGCTGGTCGACACCACGGTCCTCAACCCCAGCCTGACCGGCGGGGCGGGCGATCTGGTCACCACAACCAGTGACCTGATGCGTTTCTGGCAGGCGCTGCTGGGCGGGCGGCTGCTGCGTCCGGACGAGCTGTCCTTGATGAAGGGGACCGTGGATGCCGTACCGCTGCACAAGCGCTGGCCGGGTGCCCGCGACGGCTTGGGGATCATGAGGTTCCGGCTCACCTGCGGTGGAAAGGCCAGCGGCTGGTACTGGACCCACGACGGCGGCATTCCCGGCTACTCGACCCGTAACGGCTTCAGCGAAGACGGGCGGCGGGGCATCGTGCTCTCGCTGTCCACGGTGCTGAGGGGTGACCCCGCGGGCAAGGCCGGTGACCTCGCCGTCGCACATGCGCTGTGCGACGGCGATGAGCACGGCAGGAAGGGGCAGCGGGCGTGAAGCGGCTCTTCCACACGGTGCTGGCCACCGTCATGCTCGGCACGGCCGTGGCGTTCTCGGGAGGGTCGGCGCCGAGCGCGGCATCGACCGGGGCAAGTGACGTCGTACGGGCGTTGGACAAGCTGACCCATGACGACGGCCTGCCCGGCGCCGTGGCCAGAGTGACCGACCGGTCCAGGGGGACATCGACGTTCACCAGCGGGGTCGGCGACACGGAGACCCAGAGCCCGATGCCGCGCGACGGCCACCTCCGGATGGCCAGCAACATCAAGTCGATGGTCGCGACCGTGATTCTTCAACTGACGGGCGAGGGGCGGCTCTCGCTGGACACACCGGTGGCGACCTGCCTTCCGGGCGTGGTGCCACCGAGCGCCGGCGACGCGAACAGGATCACCATCCGGCAGCTCCTGCAGCACACCAGCGGCCTGCACGAATACTCCGAAGGCATACCGGATCACTGGGAGTTCGCGCCGTTCGCGCATTACACCCGGGACGATCTGCTCCGTCGCGCCTTCGCCAAGGGACCCGACTTCCCGCCCGGTGCGAAGTGGAAGTACTCCAACACCGGCTACATCCTGCTGGGCTTGGTGATCGAAAAGGTCACCGGCCATCCGTGGCGCAACGAGGTCACCACACGGGTCTTCGACCGCGCCGAGATGCGCGACAGCTACTTCCCGAACGAGTACGAATACGGTCTCCGCGGTTCACACGCCCACGGCTACCTCCAACTCCCGGCCACGGGCACCAAGATGACGGAGGCGGACGTCACCCACCTCGACCCCTCACGCGGTGACGCCAACGGCGACGGCATCTCCACCCCGGGAGACCTCACCCGGTTCTACACCGCACTGCTCGGCGGCCGGCTGCTCCGGCCCGACCTGCTCGCCGAGATGAAGAAGGTGATCGCCACACCGCCCACTCCCGGATCCCCGGAACTCGCCTACGGGCTGGGACTGGGGCGCTTCACACTGCCGTGCGGCGGCTACGCGTGGGGCAACGCCGGTACCACCCAGGGCTTCCAGACCATCTCCGGCATCACCCTCGACAGCCGAGGCAAGGTCGAGCGGGCCACGGTCATCGAGGTCAACTCCACCATGGGCCCCCGCCTCACGACCGCGACCCACTTCTTCGACGCCCTGTCCTCCGGGCTGTGCGCGCGGCCTTGAGCTGAGGGGGCTGGGCGCTTTGGCGCTCAGCTTTGGCAGCCGCAACCGGGCTCGGTCTTGGTGGCGCGAACGATGGCGGAGTGCATGCCGTCGGCAACCTGATGAGTCGGAGTGATCTCGACATCGGTGAACCCGGCGGCTTCGAGGCCCTGGCGGTATTCGGTGAAGGACAGGGCGCCGGCGATGCAGCCGACGTAGTCGCCGCGCTCGGCCCGCTGCTCGGGAGTGAGGGCGTCGTCGGCGACAACGTCGTAGATCCCGATGCGGCCACCGGGCTTGAGGACGCGATGGGTATCGGCGAAGACGGCCGCCTTGTCGGTGGACAGGTTGATCACGCAGTTGGAGATCACGACGTCGATCGAGTTCGCCGGGAGGGGGATGGCTTCGATGGGGCCCTTGAGGAACTCGACGTTCGTGGCGCCGGCCTTCTTCGCGTTGGCCAATGCCAGGGCGAGCATTTCCTCGGTCATGTCCAGTCCGTACGCCTTGCCGGTGGGGCCCACCCTGCGGGCGGAAAGGAGGACGTCGATGCCGCCGCCGGAGCCGAGGTCGAGAACCCTTTCGCCTTCGTGGAGGTCGGCGACGGCTGCGGGGTTGCCGCAGCCGAGGGAGGCGGCGATGGCTTCGGCGGGCAGTTCGTCGCGGTCGGTGGCGCCATAGAGGGCGGAGCCGAAGTTGTCGTCGTCGATCTCGATGGCCTGTGGTCCGCAGCAGGGGGCGCCGCATTCGGTGACCTGGACGGCGGCCGCGGCATAGCGGCGGCGGACGGTCTCCCGCAGGTCGGCAGGCTGCTCGCTCATGATCGTGCCCTTCGTCGGCCGACTGTATCGACGTTCTTGAATACAAGGTTGCGCCCTGAATCGAAGAACGTCAACATAAAAGAATGTCGAAACAAGAGCTTGTGGTGCTCGGCCAGGACGACAGCACGGGCGGATGCTGCCCGACGCTGCTGGCCGCCCCGCTGGATGAGGACCAGGCCGTCGAGCTGGCGAAGGTCTTCAAGGCCCTGGGCGACCCGGTGCGGCTGCGGCTGCTGTCGATGATCGCCTCCCGCCGGGGCGGGGAGATCTGCGTCTGCGACCTCACGCCCGCGTTCGATCTGTCCCAGCCGACGATCTCCCACCACCTCAAGCTGCTGAAGCAGGCTGGCCTGATCGCCTCCGAGCGACGCGGGACATGGGTGTACTACCGGCTCCTGCCCGCCATGACGGACAAGCTCGCCGCTGTGCTCACCCGTCCCGGAAACGAGGCCCCCGACGAGGCGGCCGAACCCGCCGGGGCTGTCTTGTGAGCGGGGCGGTGGCGGGGCGGCTGTCCTTCCTGGACCGTTTCCTGGCCGTATGGATCGTTCTCGCTATGGGCATCGGCCTGGGCCTGGGGCGTCTCGTCCCGGGCCTGGGCGACGCGCTGGCGAAGGTGACCGTCACCGGGGTCTCGCTGCCGATCGCGCTGGGGCTGCTGGTGATGATGTATCCGGTCCTGGCCAAGGTCCGCTACGACCGCCTGGACACGGTCACCCGCGACCGACGCCTGCTCGTGCCCTCCCTGGTCCTGAACTGGGTCCTGGGCCCGGCGGTGATGTTCGCTCTCGCCTGGCTGTTCCTTCCGGACCTGCCGGAATACCGGACCGGGCTGATCGTCGTGGGTCTGGCCCGCTGCATCGCCATGGTGATCATCTGGAACGATCTGGCCTGCGGCGACCGCGAGGCCGCCGCCGTCCTCGTCGCGTTGAACTCGGTGTTCCAGGTGATCGCGTTCTCCGCCCTGGGCTGGTTCTACCTCTCCGTCCTGCCCGGCTGGCTCGGCCTGGAGACCACCGGGTTGAACGTGTCGGTGTGGGAGATCGCCCGCAGCGTGCTGATCTTCCTCGGCATCCCGCTCGCCGCAGGGTTCCTGACGCGCCGTCTGGGCGAGAAGGCCCGCGGCCGGACCTGGTACGAGAACGAACTGATCCCCCGCATCGGCCCGTTCGCCCTGTGGGGCCTGCTGTTCACCATCGTCGTGCTGTTCGCCCTCCAGGGCGACGCGATCATCTCCAAGCCCCTGGACGTGGCCCGGATCGCGCTGCCCCTACTGGTGTACTTCGCCGTGATGTGGGCCGGCTCGATGGCCCTGGGCCGGGTCGTCGGCCTGGACTATCCGCGCGCGACGACGCTGGCGTTCACCGCCGCGGGCAACAACTTCGAGCTGGCCATCGCGGTCGCCATCGCAACGTTCGGTGCTTCTTCCGGGCAGGCCCTGGCCGGGGTCGTCGGCCCCCTCATCGAGGTCCCAGTGCTGATCGCCCTGGTCCATGTCGCCCTCGCGGCTCGCCGTCACTTCCCCCGTTCACCCGCAACCGTGGCCGCCCCAGCGGAAGGATCTGCCCGTGCCTGACACCCCTTCGAAGCCGTCGGTGCTGTTCGTATGCGTCCATAACGCCGGACGCTCGCAAATGGCTGCCGCCTTCCTCACCCACCTCGGCGCCGACCGCGTCGAGGTCCGCTCGGCCGGCTCCGCCCCCGCCGAGACCGTGAACCCGGCTGTCGTCGAGGCCATGGCCGAGTCCGGCATCGACGTCTCCGCCCAGACCCCGAAGATCCTGACGAAGGAGGCGGTACAGGCCTCCGACGTCGTGATCACCATGGGCTGCGGTGACGCCTGCCCCGTCTTCCCCGGCAAGCAGTACGTGGACTGGAAGCTCGACGACCCCGCAGGGCAGGGCCTGGAGGCCGTCCGCCCGATCCGCGACACGATCGAAGCCCGTGTCCGTGACCTGCTGGCTGAACTGCTGCCTGCGTGAGCGCGTAGGACTGATCCGGGACGGGATGGCGAATGAGCCCCGGTCACGTCGACCGGGGCTCAGGGCGCTGCTGGCGTTCAGCGAAGGGCTGACGCGACGCGGTGTCGCAGACGTTCATCGGCGATGGTGTTCGGGTCGCGCCATACGGCTCGGTGACCTCCCCTGCCACCCGGGATGATGGCCTTTCGGCCCTCGATCAGGCCGCGAAGCTGGTGGCCCAATACGGCATGAGCCACCAACTGGCCAGCATCGAGGGCATCCGGAAGACCGCAGGGACGGACAGCCCCGGGCGGCGGTGACCAGGGAGAGACGCCAGTGACAACGGACACCCAGCGGGGCGTCACCGACGACCAGCGCCAGCGGGCCAAGCTGATCTGGGACTACCACCAGATGGGCCATCAACTGCGGCCCGCGGACGCTGCGATCGGCTTGGGCAGCCACGACCTGGGCGTCCCCGCGTTCTGTGCCGAGTTGTACCGAGCCGGTCTCTTCCCCACCCTCGTCTTCTCTGGCGGACCCAACCCCACCCGCCCAGGACGCTTCCCTCGGGGTGAGGCCGTGCACTTTCGCGAGCACGCGCTCGCCCTAGGCGTCCCGGATGAAGCGGTTCTGCTGGAGCCCAAGGCCAGGAACACCGGCCAGAACATCACCTTCTCCCGCGATGTCCTGGCCGCCGCCGGGATCGCGGTGAAGACCGTGCTGCTGGTTTCCATGCCTTATATGGAGCGACGCGCGTTCGCCACTGCCCGCAAGGTCTGGCCCGAGGTGGAGGTGGTCTGTGCCTCGGCGTCACTGAAGTTCGACGACTACTTGAAGACGATCGGTGACGAGAAGCTCGTCGTCGATCAGCTCGTTGGTGATCTGCAGCGGGTGATCGAGTATCCGAAGCTCGGCTTCGCCATCGAGCAGGACGTCCCGGAGGACGTGCATGCCGCGTACGAATCTCTCCTCGAGGACGGCTTCGACAGCCGCCTGCTCAACCTTTGAAGCGCCGCCGGACGGGCTGTGTGCGATCCACCAGCCCAACTTCTTCCCCCGGCTCTCGACGCTGGCCAAGCTGTTCGCGGCGGACTGCTGGATCGTCCTGGACGACGTCCAGTTCGCCCGCCGCGACTACCAGCACCGAACCCGCCTCGCTGTCCTGGACAACCCGGCCGACCTCCGATGGCTGTCCATCCCCACTCGTGCACTTGCCTGTTGAGCGTTGCCCAGGCCCCGCTCCCGCCCTTTCGCCGTTTCTTCCGGGGCGTGGTGGTGCCCGTCACCTCATGGGCGTTGCTCTCCAGAACCGGTGAATGATCTCGCGGTAGCCGGTGTGGGAGGGGCTGCGGCCTACGTGGTTGAAAGCCCAGTTGCGTACCACCTCGAAGTCCTCACTGGCTTCGGATGTGGCGTGGCAGGTGGTGCATTGCAGTTCGTGGATGATCTTCGGGGCTTCCGGCGCGGTCTCGGGGCTGATCGTCCAGTCGGCGATACGCATCAGGGCCATCCCCTTGCCCGACCTGTCACCGGTGTTGGCGATCTGGACTTTGGCCCTGAGCTTTTCGGCGTCCGTTGCGGGCCGGATGTGGTTGGGCCGGGCTTCCCACTCCTTGCCACCTCGTGGCGGGCGTAGCTGGTAGCAGGGTCCTTCGCGGCCCATGACTTGGCCGATCTCGTCACGGAAGGTGTCCATGACGAACGAGCCTGTTTCGTGGGCTTGTTGGGTGCTGCGGCGTGGGAGTGGGGTAGTCATCGGCCTGCCGTCCCACTACGGGCCTGGCGGGTGCGGATGTCGATGCCGTGGGCGGTGACCCAGAGCATGGGCCTGCCTGCATTGCCGCGCGTGGGAACGGTGAGTTGGTGACAGCCGCATCGGGGTTTGGGGGCCGGGATGGGGGCGGTGAGTGGGGTGTGTGGGGCCGGTGCGGGGGTGTTGGCGGGCTGGTGCTGCTTGCTGGCTTGGCGGAGCCAGCGGCGGATACGGTGGACCATGTCGGCGCTCCTTCTCAGCGTTGGCCACGCCCCGGGACCGCTAGCACGGTCGCCGGGGTCTGTGCTGGGCCAGGTTCGACTTGTCCTCCCCAGCCTGCCGACGCTGGAAGGCTCCAGTGTTCCCGATTCGGGAACACTGGAGCCGTAACCATGGTCTTCTACATGCCCACCCACGCGGCGAGCGACGCGAGTCCCTGTGGTGCTCGGCGCTGGCGGCGGACGAGCACAGCGATCGTCTCCCGCATGAGGGGGTGGTACCGGGCTTGTTGAGGGGCGATTTCTCTCGCTTGGTGCAGTGATTTTTCTGCCGCTTCGGCTTTACCCATTTGCGAGTACGCTCGCGCCATCTCGATGTGATACCGACCGATGCGCATTTTGGGGTGACCCGGAGGAAAGCGTAGTGTCTTTGCGGACTTCATGGCCGCCCCAAGCTTTCCAAGCTCCACGGCGGTTGCAACATCGTAGTGAGTAACGTTTGTCAGGCCGAACGAAGCCCAGTAGACGCGGGGAACGTCGCGACCGATTTGCTTGGCAGCCTTACGTGCCAGCTCAAGATTTCCGTCTACGGCGTCCGAGTTCTTTGCCTGGGCAGCGGCGATGGCTCCTGCCAGATGCAGGGTGCCCGTTACGGCCAAGGCGGGAGTGGAGCATGATTCGCCGTATTGCGACACCAAGCGGTGCCCCCGGTCCAGCACTTTGAGTGCCATCTGGTTATTGCCCCGACGTAGCAGCATGCTGCTACGCTTACCGAGTCTTATGGCCATAAGGAGCGGATCCTGAGCTTGTTCCGCCATCCATCCCATACGTTCAAGAGCGATCGCCGCTAGCTGGTGATATCCCAGACGATAGGCGAACTCGTAAGCTACCCAGTAGCACCAGCTTAGGTGCGCCGTAGCTTCACGCTGATCTGTAGAACTCTCGGGAGCCAGGCTCACAGCCGTGTTCAACTCGCTCAACAGGCCGGGGAGTTTTGCTCCGACGCCCTTGTATTCTGTGGCGCAAGCGCTCGCGCAGAGTTGTTCAACTTCGGAGGCGATTTCACTCACTGGCCGTGGAGTGATGTCCAGGTCTGGGCCCAGGTCGTACATATCCAGAGCCTCGGACAGAGGCGCGATCAGGCGGTCAAGCTTGTCCTGTTGCATTTCCGAGATGTAAGGCTGCCCGTTGAGGACAGTGACATCAACTTCCAGCACCCGGGCAACGGCAGCCACAACGGCGGGAGTTGCGGGAGTCAGCCCGGCTTCAACCTTGGCGATCGTCCCTCGGGCCACGTAGGCGCGTTGCGCTAGGCCGGATTGCGTAAGTTGACGTAGTTTACGGTAATCCGCGATCCGAGCGCCGATATGGTCGTCCACGTTATGCGTCATGCTGAACTCCGTTCTGACCCAGACACTCGGAACGGTACTCCTGGCCGACGTCAGAAGGGCCAGTCAACGGCCCTATTGTGCGGGGCCGTTGACTGTCGCATTCAGTGGAGCGAATGGGATCGCTGGTCCCGGCCGGGAGGAGTGGACGTCAGCCCGTTCTTGTCGAGGGCGTTGAAGACGGTCACCCGGCTCGTCTCGAAGACGAAGCTGACGTCGATGTTTCCCTGAGCCGGACCCTCGCACGTCCACTCGAGCAGCTCGACGCCCTTGAGGGGCAGACCCGGCAGGGTCTGGATCCGGGGAAGGGGCTCGGGACGCCACCGCAGGTCGAAGTCGGAGCCGGGCCACCGGACAGGGCGGGTGGGGTCGATCGTGTTCCAGGTGAGGGAGAGGTCGTCGAGCTTCTGGTAGTTGACCTCGATTTGCTCGCCGTCGAAGTCGAACAGGACCGGGCAGTCGCAGAACTACTCGTCGGCCTGAAGGTCCCAGACCATCCAGATCCTCGTCAGAGTGCGGCCGACAAGGCCGCGCAGGCGATGTCCGTGCTCGCGGACAACTTCGCTGCGGCCGTGCAGCCACGCCGGCTGGTAGCCCGCGATACCGAAATCGAACATTGCGACATTTTGCCACTCGGCGGCGATCAGGGGCGGTTGTCAGACCCCCGTGCAACGCTGGACGTGTCCAGGCGAGGCAGTCCGTCCGTGCTCGGCCGGCGGGCGGGCGGCTGCGCCAGCGCACCAGTCGAAGGCAGGACCTCGCATGCTCACGACATCGCCCGTCCCGGGCGCCCCCAACTGGGTCGATCTCGCAGCACCCGACACCGACGCGGCCGTCGCCTTCTACGGCGCGCTGTTCGGCTGGGAGTTCCGGTCGGCCGGGCCGGATGCCGGGGGCTATGGCTTCTTCGTCCGGGATGGGAAGACGGTCGCCGGCGTCGGCCGGTGCTCCGAGGGTTTCGAGTCCACCTGGTCGGTGTACTTCCACACCCCGGATGCCGACGCCGTCGCCAAGGCGGTGGAGCAGGCGGGCGGCAGGGTCACGGTCGCCCCCATGGACGTCCTCACGGCCGGGCGTCTGGCCCACTTCACCGACCCCACTGGCGCGGGCTTCGGCGTCTGGCAGCCTCGGGACGTACCCGGTCTGGAGGTGGTCATGGAGGAGAACGCCCTGGCCTGGACCGAGCTGTACACCACCGACGCCGCCCGGGCGAAGGGGTTCTACGGCACGGTCTTCTCCTGGGAGATGCAGGACATGCCGACGGGCGACGGCATCGCTTACACCGTCATCTCGCACGCGGGCGGTGGCCAGGAGCAGGGGCACGGCGGCATCATGCAGCTGCAGCAGATGAACCTGGACGCGGGCTCGACGTCGGAGTGGCACCCCTACTTCGCCGTCGCCGATTGTGATGCGACGTTCGCCGTGGCGATGGGCCGTGGAGCTACCGTGCTCTTCCCGCCGATGGATGCCGAGGGGATCGGCCGCCTGGCCATGTTCCAGGACCCCTTCGGCGCCACCGTGGCCTTGCTCAAGCCGGCCGTGTCCTAGACGATCAAGTCCTATGTGTTCAGTTGGTCCTTGAGTGTGTCGTTGACCGACTCGATCAGCTGCCGTGCAGACTTGAGCAGTCCTTCGGTGTCATCGATCTTCACGCACAGCGTCGTCAGCGGGGCATCCAAGCTCTCGTTTCGTCACGCAACGGTCTTGGACGCCCTGTTCGCTTCTCCCGGCGCATGGCCGATTGCCCGTTCCTGGAACGGATCAGGACCACGGCGCCGAGGACAGCGGCTTGCCCGTCTCGACATAGGTCTTGAGGTTGGACAGCACGGCCGACCAGCCGCCGGCGGCCTGGCGGTGCTCGGCCTCGTCGCGCAGGTTCTCGTGGGTGACAGTGAGCTGGACGACGGTGTCGCCGAGCGGCTTGAGGTCGAAGGTGACCGTGGAGGGGCCGTTCGGGCGGTCTTCGTCGGGGACGGCCCAGGTGATGACGAGGTGCCTGGGCGGGGCGGCTTCGACGATGGTGCCCACCACGTCGGCGATGCCGGAACCGTCGGTGCGGCGGTGCTCCCAGGCGGAACCCGGCTGCCAGTCCGAGACGTTGCTGTGGCCCCAGTAGGCGGCGGTCATCCCGGGGTCGGTCAGGGCCTCCCAGACCTTGTCGGGGGTGGCCTCGATGTAGGTGGTGTAGACGAACTGCGGCTTGGCTGACATGGCGTGCTCGGCTTTCTGTTTCAGTGCGCTCAGAGCCCGCAGGTGCGGGCGTTCGAACTTGTCGATCCACCGCTCCTGGATCTCGTGGAGCGGTACGGGGTTGAGGTAGTGGAGTTTCTCCCGGCCTCTTCTGGTCGTGCTGACGAGGTTCGCGGCCTCCAGGAGGCTCAGGTGCTGGGTGGCCGCCTGGCGGGACATCGCCAGGCCTTCGCACAGCTCGCTGAGGGTCTGGCCGTTGTTCTCGTGCAGCCGGTCCAGTAGGCGCCGGCGGGTCGCATCGGACAGAGCCTTGAAGACCTTGTCCATCTCATCGCTCACACCATCCATCATGCAAGCATTTACTTGCATGTCAACCCGAGGGGCGCCCGGACCGGCCCCGTATCGCCGGGGAAGGGGGCGCCGACCTGGGGAAACACTGCCTCCATAACTGCCCCGCAGCCTGATCGTCTAGCGGGGCAGCAGCTCCGCCACCGCCTGCGCGCAGCCCCAGGAGACGGTGACGCCCGCGCCGCCGTGGCCGTAGTTGTGGATCAACCGGCGGCCGTCCGGCAGGTGTTCGGCCGTCAGGCGGACGCCGCCGTGGCGGGCCGGGCGGAGGCCCACGCGGTGGGCCAGGATCCGGGCGCGGGCCACGGCGGGGTGTGCGCGGGCGCAGCGGTCGATGATGGCCCGGGCCGTGGCGGGGGAGGGGGCGCGGTCCCACTCCTGGGTCTGGGCAGTACCGCCGAGGACCAGGCCGTAGGGGTGGGGGAAGAGGTAGGTGAGGTCCTCGGCGTGGTCGTCGGTGGCGTCCGCGAACCACTCGTCCATGCCCGGGTTCTCGACCACGACGAGCTGGCCCCGCACGGGGTGGACGTCCTCGTCGGGCAGCAGTGCGCGCGCTCCCAGGCCGGTGCAGTTGACGATGGTCGAGGACGAGGGGAGGCCCTCGGTGAGTGAGGTGAGCTCGTGGGTGGTGATCGTGCCGTCTGCTGCCGTCAAGCGGCGCCGTAGGTATGCGAGATGGGCGGGCATGTCGACCAGCGGTATGCGGGCGCGTACCGCGCGGTCGTAGCCGTCCGGTAGTTCGCCGGGTGCCGCGTCGCGTAAGCCCGGCACCCGGGCCGCCCATGGCCCCAACTCCGCCGCCGCCTGGCCCGCGTTGATGCCGTCGACCAGCCGTATGCCCGTCTCCGCAGGGTCGCGGGCCAGCTCGGTCATGACCGCGAGGGTATCCAGCGCCCAGCCGGTGACCTCCCGCTCGGGGGCGATCCGGTAGGGCCACCACAGCCCTCCGGCCACCGCCGACGTGGTCACCGCGGCGGGCTCGCGCGTCAGCACCTCGACCCGGTATCCGCGTTCGGCGAGGGCGACCGCGCTGGTCAGACCGATGACACCGGAACCTACGACCACTATGTCGTTCACCATGAGAGTGAACGTACCTGCTGATCACGGCTGTTGGGCGCAAAGTCCCAACTGTCAGGGAATACTCCCCCCATGGCAGTGGAGTACGCGACGTTCGGGGTCGCGCAGGCGACGCGTGCCGGCGGGGTGCTCGCCGGTCGTGGGTATCAAGTGCACCGGGAATTCCTGGACTTCATCGTCGACGGACGGCCCCTGCTGCTGCGCCTCGCCGACCTCGACGCGGTCTCGCCGCTCGCCTCCGACCTCGGGCCGTCCATCTTCACGTCCCATGTGCGCGGGCTGTTGCTGGAGGTCGGCCCGCCGCTGCCGGACGGGAGGTACGTCCTCTACGCGTGCCCCGAGTGCGAGGGGCTGGAGTGCGGTGTGGTCAGCGCCGTCATCGAGCGCGATGGGGCGGATGTCGTCTGGCGCGACTTCGCCTGGCAGACGGACGAGGCGGTGGACCCGGTCCGCGACGGCTATCCCGGGATCGGCCCCTACCGCTTCCGGGGTGAGGAGTACCGGGATGTACTGGAGCGGCTCCTCACCGACGGGTCCCCCGCCGGGCCCGCCCGGCGGGTGCTGCTCGTCGGGCGGCGCGTGGCCCTGGTCGCCCGGTTCGCGGCGGCCCTGCGTCAGGCCGGTATCGGCGCCGAGATCACCCGGGACGCGGCGGGTGCCGCCGCGGAGGAGCTGCGGACGTACGGAGCGGTGGTGTTCGACCCCACCGCGGAGGCGTCCGAACGGGCCGCCGTCCAGGCCGCGTTCGCATCCGCGAACGCGGGAGCGGTCTTCGTGGACACCCTCGCACCGATCGTGCCGCTCCTCGTGGCACAGGTGGAGCAGGCCCTCACCCGCACTCCGCCCGACCAGCGCAGGCTGACCGCGCTGAGCACGGACGGGCCACGGGCCCGGGTCGAGCTGGCGAGCGCGGGCCGGGTGCGGCTGACGGGATACCGGCGGGACGCGCTGCGCCGCACGCGTACGCACGAGCTGTTCGACGGGCGGCTCACGGCGGGGGTGCACTGGCTGCCGCTGGACGGGCTCGGGGGCAAAGGGGGTTTCGCGGTGGCGCGGACGTTCGGGGATGTGCTGGTCGTGGGGGTGTAGTGCGGGTGTAGGGGCAGCAAACCGTTCGGCGGATGATCGCACGACCGCTAAAATCATGGGCCTTATGAGTGCCACCCTCGTCGCCAAGGACCTCTCCGCCGCTCACGGCGACCGCACCCTCTTCTCCGGGCTCGACCTCGTCGTCGCCCCCGGCGATGTGATCGGACTCGTCGGGGCCAACGGCGCCGGGAAGTCGACCCTGTTGCGGTTGCTCGCCGGGCTCGCCGCCCCCGAGCAGGGGAGCCTGCGGCTCAGCCCGCCGACCGCGACCGTCGGCCACCTGCCGCAGGAGCCCGAGCGCCGCCCGGGGGAGACGGTGCGGGAGTTCCTCGCCCGACGTACTGGGGTCGCCGCGGCCCAGGTCGCGCTGGATGCCGCCACCGAGGCGCTGGTGGAGGGCGCGCCGGGCGCCGACGACGCGTACGCCACGGGCCTGGAGCGCTGGCTCGGCCTCGGCGGCGCCGACCTGGACGAGCGGGCGGAGGAGGTCGTCGCGTCGCTCGGCCTCACGGTCGGCCTGGACCGTCCGATGACCGGCCTCTCCGGCGGCCAGGCGGCCCGCGCCGGCCTCGCCTCGCTGCTGCTCAGCCGGTACGACGTGTTCCTGCTGGACGAGCCCACCAACGACCTCGACCTGGACGGCCTGGCCCGACTGGAGGAGTTCGTCACCACCCTGCGCGCCGGCACGGTCCTGGTCAGCCACGACCGTGAGTTCCTGACCCGCACGGTCGGCCAGGTGCTGGAGCTGGACCTCGCCCAGCAGCAGATCAACCTGTACGGCGGCGGTTACGCGGCGTACCTGGAGGAGCGCGAGAGAGCCCGTCGGCACGCCCGCGAGGCGTACGAGGACTACGCGGACACCCGCTCCGGGCTCGAGGCGCGGGCCCGGACGCAGCGCGGCTGGATGGAGAAGGGCGTCAAGAACGCCCGCCGCAAGGCCACCGACAACGACAAGATCGGCCGCAAGTTCCGTACCGAGTCGACGGAGAAGCAGGCGGCCAAGGCCCGGCAGACCGAGCGTCTCATCGAGCGGCTCGAGGTGGTCGAGGAGCCGCGCAAGGAGTGGGAGCTGCGGATGGAGATCGCCGCCGCGCCCCGCTCGGGTGCGGTCGTGGCCACCCTGCGCGGCGCCGAGGCGCGGCGCGGCACCTTCGGCTTCGGCCCGGTGGACCTCCAGATCGACTGGGCGGACCGGGTCGCCATCACAGGTGCGAACGGTTCCGGTAAATCCACCCTGCTGGCGGCCCTGCTCGGCAGGCTGCCGCTGACGGCGGGCAGCGCATCGCTGGGGCCCGGGGTGGTCGTGGGCGAGGTGGACCAGGCGCGCGCCCTGTTCTTCGGGACCGAGACGCTGCTCGCCGCGTTCGGCGAGGCGGTGCCGGAGCAGGCGCCCGGCGAGATCCGGACGCTGCTCGCCAAGTTCGGGCTGGGGGCCGCCCATGTGCTGCGGTCCGCCGCCACGCTCTCCCCGGGCGAGCGCACCCGGGCCGCTCTCGCGCTGCTCCAGGCCAGGGGCGTCAACCTGCTCGTCCTGGACGAGCCCACCAACCACCTCGACCTGCCCGCCATCGAGCAGCTCGAGTCGGCGCTCGACTCCTACAACGGCACTCTGCTGCTGGTCACCCACGACCGGCGGATGCTCGAGGCCGTCCACACCACCCGCCGGATCGAGGTCGCGGAGGGCCGGGTCACCGAGCGGTGACGCCGCTCACCCGTCCAGGGACCACCGGACGAGTGATCCGGTTGCCGAAACCAATTCCAGGAGTTGGTCAAGAGTTGTTCAAGGGGCTGCGGGGATGTGAGTGGTTGAAAACTGCAGTTTTGCGGCGTGGTGACCCATGGGGCGGACAAAAGGGTCCGTACGAGGCCGCTCCCGTACATGTTCGATTTACGCAACGTTGGCCTCGATATACGAACCCATGGGCACGGTGCGACGTCTGTGGATGCGGACGTCCGCGGAGGTCGTCCGCATCAACCACGTCGAATTGAGGCGTACACGCATGTCCCCGACCCCTTCCCGTTCCACCCCGACTCCACTGGAGCCGTCAGTGGGGCGGGCGCGCTACCCCGGTGGTTCGCCACCGTCCGTCCGCACGCTGATCGATGTGCTGGACGCGACGGCCGTCGCCCACCCCGACGCCCCTGCCCTGGACACGGGCAGTGAGGTCCTCAGCTACCGGCAGCTGCGCGGCGAGATCGAGTCCCGTGTCGAGCGGCTGCGCCGGGCGGGCATCGGGCCCGGCGACCGAGTGGGAATCCGCATCCCTTCCGGGACCGCCGAGCTGTACCTGTCCATCCTCGCCACGCTGCGCTGCGGAGCCGCCTACGTGCCCGTGGACGCCGACGACCCGGAGGAACGCGCCGCCACGGTGTTCCACGAGGCCGGCGTCTGCGCGGTGATCGGGGCCGACGGTTCCCCCGGCCCGGGCAGGACGGCACCCGAGGGTGCCGCTCCGCGCCTGCCGGTGCCCGAGGACGACGCCTGGATCATCTTCACCTCCGGCTCCACCGGCGCCCCCAAGGGCGTCGCCGTCTCCCACCGCAGCGCCGCCGCGTTCGTCGACGCCGAGGCCCGCCTCTTCCTCCAGGAGGAGCCGCTGGGCCCGGGCGACCGCGTGCTCGCCGGGCTCTCGGTGGCCTTCGACGCCTCCTGCGAGGAGATGTGGCTGGCCTGGCGCTACGGCGCCTGCCTGGTCCCCGCGCCGCGCTCGCTGGTGCGCGCAGGCCATGAGCTCGGCCCCTGGCTGACCGAGCGCGGCATCACCGTCGTCTCCACCGTGCCCACCCTCGTCGCCCTGTGGCCCGCCGAGTCCCTGGACCGGGTCCGTCTGCTGATCGTCGGCGGCGAGGCCTGCCCGGCCGAGCTCGTCGAGCGGTTCGCCGTGCCCGGCCGCGAGATGTGGAACACCTACGGCCCCACCGAGGCCACCGTCGTCGCCTGCGCCGCCCGCATGCTCCCCGGCCGCCCCGTCCGCATCGGTCTGCCGCTGGACGGCTGGGACCTGGCCGTCGTCGACGAGGCCGGCGAGCCCGTCCCCTTCGGGGCCGAGGGCGAACTGGTCATCTCCGGCGTGGGCCTGGCCCGTTACCTCGACCCGGTCAAGGACGCGGACAAGTACCGTCCCTCCGAGGCCCTGGGCCTCGACCGCCTCTACCGCACCGGTGACCTCGTCCGTGCCGACCCCGAGGGCCTGGTCTTCGCCGGGCGCGCCGACGACCAGATCAAGGTCGGCGGCCGGCGCATCGAGCTCGGCGAGATCGACGCCGCGCTCAGCGCGCTCCCGGGCGTGCGCGGTGCCGCCGCGGCCGTACGGGCCACGCCGGCCGGCGGCCAGATCCTGGTCGGCTATGTCGTGCCCGGCGCGGAGTACGACCGCGGGCAGTCGAGAAGCCTGCTGGCCGAGCGGCTGCCGGCCGCGCTCGTCCCCGTCCTGGCCGAGGTCGACGACCTGCCCACCCGTACCTCCGGCAAGGTCGACCGCAACGCCCTGCCCTGGCCGCTGCCGGGCGCGGGTGACGGCGGCGACGCCGGATCCGGCGAGAAGCTGCACGGCACGGCCGAGCGGCTGGCCGCCCTGTGGGAGGAGCTGCTCGGCGCCCGTCCCGGCGCCGACTCCGACTTCGTCACCATGGGCGGCAGCAGCCTGACGGTCGCCCGCATGGCGTCCGCGCTGCGCGAGGACTACCCCGGTGTCTCCGTCACCGGCCTCTACGGCAACACCGTGCTGCGGGACATGGCCGAGCACCTCGACTCCCTCGACGCCTCCCACGCGCCGCAGGCCGACCACGGCCGTAAGGTCCGGCCCGTGCGCCGCCGCACGGGAGCGGCCCAGATCCTCGTCCAGACCGCCCTGTTCGGGGTGCAGGGGCTGCGCGGCCTGGTCGGCCTCGCCCTCGCCGACAATGTGATCGGGCTGCTCGCGCCCAAGGCCTGGGCGCCGCACGCCTCCTGGTGGTTCGTGGTCCTCGGCTGGCTGCTGCTGTTCAGCGCGCCGGGCCGGTTCGCGATCGGCGCCGCCGCGGCCCGGACGCTGACCCGCGGCATCACGCCCGGCAGCTACCCGCGCGGCGGCCGGGTCCACCTGCGGCTGTGGTCCGCCGAGCGGATCGTGGGCTCCTTCGGCGTCCCGGCCCTCACCGGTACCCCGTGGATGTCCTGGTACGCCCGCGCGCTCGGCTGCTCGGCCGGCAAGAACGTGGCCCTGCACGCCATGCCGCCCGTCACCGGCCTCGCCGAGTTCGGCGACGGATGCAGCGTCGAACCCGAGGCCGACATCGCCGGCTGGTGGCTCGACGGCGAGCTGATCCACATCGGTGCCGTACGCATCGGCGCCAACGCCCGGGTGAGCCACCGCAGCATGCTCATGCCCGGCTCGTCCCTCGGCCCGGGTGCCGAACTCGCCGCGGGCGCCTGCCTGAACGACCACGTGCCCGCCGGGCACACCTGGGTCGGCTCGCCGGCCCGCCCGGACGGCAACGCGGCCCACGGGGCCAACTGCCCGGTCCGCTCGGTCGACGGGAGCTCCGCCGACGGCTGGCCCGCACCGCGCGCGCAGCGCTCCCGCCGCTGGGCCGCCGCCTACGCGCTGTCCCTGGCCGGCATGCCGCTGCTGCCGCTGATCGCCTTCGCGCCCGCGCTCGTCGGGACCTGGTACCTGCTCAAGGACGCCAACTCGCTGACGTCGGCGGCCGGCTGGATGCTGGCGGCGGTGCCGCCGCTCACGCTGCTCACCACCCTGTGCTGGATGCTGGTGGTCGCCGCCGTGGTCCGTATCCTCGGCCGGGGCATCACGCCGGGCCACCACCCCGCCTGCGGCGGCGTCGCCTGGCGGGCCTGGCTGGTCACCCGTCTCCTCGACGGTGCCCGCGGCAACCTCTTCCCCGTCTACGCGAGCCTGGCCACCCCGGTGTGGATGCGCATGCTGGGCGCGAAGATCGGCCGCCGTGCCGAGCTCTCCACCGTCCTGCCGCTGCCGTCGCTGCTCACCGTCGAGGACGGCGCGTTCCTCGCCGACGACACGCTCGTCGCCCCGTACGAACTCCGGGGCGGCTGGCTGCGGCTGGGCCACGCGCACATCGGCCGCCGGGCGTTCGTCGGCAACTCCGGCATCGTCGGCCCCGGCCGCACGGTGCCCGACAACGGCCTGATCGGCGTCCTGTCCGACGCCCCCGAGCACAGCGAGCCGGGCACCTCCTGGCTGGGCCGGCCCGCGATGCCGCTGCCGCGCGTCGCGAACACCTCCGACGCCGGACGCACCTTCGACCCGCCCAAGCGGCTGATGCTCGCCCGGGCCTCCGTCGAGTTCTGCCGCGTCCTGCCGATGATGCTCGGCCTCGTCCTCGCCGACGCCGTGTTCCTCGGCGAGCAGCGCGCGCTCGACGTCGGCGGCCTGGGGCTCGCCGCCCTGGTGGGCGCACCGCTGCTGCTGCTCGCGGGCATCGTCGCCGCGCTGCTGACCACCGCGGCCAAGTGGGTGCTGATGGGCCGGTTCAAGGTCGAGGAGCACCCGCTGTGGAGCTCCTTCGTCTGGCGCAACGAGCTGTACGACACCTTCGTGGAAACCCTCGCCGTCCCCTGGCTGGCGGGCCCCTTCACCGGCACGCCCGTGCTCAACTGGTGGCTGCGCACCCTGGGCGTACGGATCGGCCGGGGCGTGTGGTGCGACTCCCACTGGCTGCCGGAGACCGACCTCATCACCCTCGGCGACGGGGTCAGCGTCAACCGCGGCTGCGTCCTGCAGACCCACCTCTTCCACGACCGGATCATGCGTATGGACACCGTCCACCTCGCCGAAGGCGCTTCGCTCGGCCCGCACGGCATCGCCCTGCCCGGTACCTCCGTCGGCGCGCACACCGCCATCGGCCCGTCCTCGCTGGTCATGCGCGGCGAGTCCGTGCCGGCCGGCACCCGCTGGGCGGGCAACCCGATCGCCGGTGAGCAGGCGACGCCCCCCGCGCTCGTGTGCGTGGCGGGGAGCGAGTGCGCGGCATGAGCCTGCGGGAGCATTTCCCGTGCAGCCGCCGCGCGCTGCTCGCAGCCGCGGCGGTCGCCCCCCTGTCCGCGGCTGCCGCCGGCACCGGCAACGATGCCGGCGAGCAGTCGCGGGCCCACGGGGGAGGCGACTACTTCCCCCGCCACGGTTCGGACGGCCACCGCACGCTGGCCTACGACCTGCGGATCGCGTACCACCCGGACCGGGCGTGGCTGGACGGCCACGCCCGGATCCGGGCGGTCGCCCGCCGGAAGCTGGGCCGGGTCGAACTCGACCTGTCCCGGCTGAGGGTGCGCGAGGCGCGGCTGGACGGGCAGCGCGTGGCCGTCCACCGCCGTGACGGCAAGCTCCTGCTCGTCCCCTCCGGGCCGCTCGAGCCGGGGCAGGAGTTCGTCATGGACATCGAGTACAGCGGCCGGCCCCGGCCGGTCACCACGCCGTACGGCGGCGTCGGCTGGGACCGCACCGGCGACGACAACGACGGCACGCTCGTCGCCTCCCAGCCGGTGGGCGCGCCCTCGTGGTTCCCCTGCAACGACCGTCCCGACGACAAGGCGGCCTACACCTTCGAGGTGACCGTGCCGCGCGGGGTGCACGCGCTCGCCAACGGCACGCTGCGGGAGCGGCGGGACGTGGGGGACTCGGTGCGCTGGACGTACCACCACCCCGGTCCCATGTCCACGTACCTCGCGACCGTCTACACCGGGCGGTTCGAGCTCGAGGCCCCGGCGGCGAGTGCGGCGGCGGGCGCGCCCGTGCCGGTGCACATCGCCTACCCGGCCGATCTCGCGGCCGAGGCACGGCACGATCTGGAGCGGCAGCCGGAGATGCTGCGGGCGTTCTCGGAGTTCTTCGGGGACTACCCGTTCGAGTCGTACGGGGCCGTCGTCGTCGACGCGGACCTGGCCGCGCCGGTGGAGAACCAGACCCTTTCGGTGTTCGGTCGCAATCATGTTGACGGGCAGCGCAGTTGGGAGACGCTGGTCGCGCACGAGATCGCGCACCAGTGGTTCGGCAACAGCGTCGGTCTCGCCGACTGGCAGCACATCTGGCTCAACGAGGGGTTCGCGACCTATGCCGAGTGGCTGTGGTCCGAGCGTCTTGACGAGGACGACGCGGACACGCTGGCCCGGCGTGCGCGGCAGGAGTTGGCGGGGCGCAAGCAGAACTTGCTTATTGCGGATCCTGGGCGACGGCATCTTTTTGATGACCGCATTTACGTGCGAGGGGCTTGTGCCCTGCATGCGTTGCGGCTGGCCGTGGGGGATGCGTGCTTCTTCAAGGTGCTGCGGACGTGGCATGCGGCGCAGCGGGGCGGGAGCGCGGATACGCGGGCGTTCCTCGCGCATGCGGCGCGGGTCACCGGGCGGCCGGTGAGTGACGTGCTCGATCCCTGGCTGTTCGAGCGGCCGGTGCCGGAGTTTCCGGCGTAGGTTCTCCGGCTGACCGCCGGTGGGCGGGCACGCCCCTTCGGGGCGTCGGGATACCCTCCCGCACCACCCGTTGCTGCCAACCGCATTGGTTGAGCTTGCTTGTGGGTGGTGGCCCGCCATCGGCATCTGCGGGTGTCGCTACAGCAGGCCCGCGCGGCGCAGGGCGTCGGCCATGGCGCCGTCCGCGGGCGGGGCGCTCGCCTCGCGGCGGCCGCCGCGCTGGCGCGGGGCCCGCTCCGTGCGCTCGGCGCGCTCCTTCCGCTCGCGGCGCGGCGCCTGCGACGCCGCCTCGTCGTCCAGCCTGAGCGTCAGCGAGATCCGCTTGCGCGGGACGTCCACCTCCAGGACCTTCACGCGCACGATGTCCCCCGGCTTCACCACGTCCCGCGGGTCCTTGACGAACGTCTTCGACATCGCCGACACATGCACCAGACCGTCCTGGTGGACACCCACGTCGACGAACGCGCCGAAGGCCGCCACATTGGTGACCACGCCCTCGAGGATCATCCCGGGCGACAGATCGCCGATCTTCTCCACGCCCTCCTTGAAGGAAGCCGTCTTGAACGCGGGACGGGGGTCGCGGCCCGGCTTCTCCAGCTCCCGCAGGATGTCCGCCACCGTCGGCAGACCGAACGCATCGGTGACGAATTCCTCCGCCCGCAGCGCCCGCAGCACGGCCGTGTTGCCGATGAGCGAGGCGACCCCGCTGTCCGTCGTCTTCGCCATCGCCCGCACCACCGGATACGACTCGGGGTGCACGCTCGACGCGTCCAGCGGGTCGTCGCCGCCGCGGATCCGCAGGAAGCCCGCGCACTGCTCGAACGCCTTGGGCCCGAGCCGGGACACGTCCTTGAGCGCCCGGCGGGAGCGGAAGGGGCCGTGCGCGTCGCGGTGGGCGACGATGTTCTCCGCGAGACCGGCACCGATGCCGGACACCCGGGACAGCAGCGGGGTGGAGGCCGTATTGACGTCGACGCCCACGCCGTTGACGCAGTCCTCGACCACCGCGTCCAGCGACCGCGACAGCTTCACCTCGGACAGGTCGTGCTGGTACTGGCCGACGCCGATCGACTTCGGGTCGATCTTGACCAGTTCGGCGAGCGGGTCCTGCAGCCGCCGCGCGATCGAGACGGCACCGCGCAACGACACGTCCATCCCGGGCAGTTCCTGGGAGGCGAACGCGGAGGCGGAGTACACGGAGGCGCCGGCCTCCGAGACCATCACCTTGGTGAGCTTCAACTCCGGGTGCCGGGCGATGAGATCGGCCGCGAGCTTGTCGGTCTCGCGCGAGGCGGTGCCGTTGCCGATCGCGATCAGCTCGACGTCGTGCTCGCGGGCGATCCGGGCGAGCGTGGCCAGCGAGGCGTCCCACTTGTTCTGCGGGACGTGCGGGTAGATCGTGTCGGTCGTGGCGACCTTGCCCGTCGCGTCGACGACGGCGACCTTGACGCCCGTACGGAAACCGGGGTCCAGCCCCATCGTGGCGCGGGTGCCGGCGGGCGCGGCGAGCAGCAGGTCGCGCAGGTTCGCGGCGAAGACGCGCACCGCCTCGTCCTCCGCGCCCTGGCGCAGCCGCAGCCGCAGGTCGATGCCGAGGTGGACGAGGACGCGCGTGCGCCAGGCCCAGCGGACGGTGTCCGCGAGCCACTTGTCCCCGGGCCTGCCCCGGTCGGCGATGCCGAAGCGCCGCGCGATGGCCTGCTCGTACGCGCTCGGGCCCGTGGCCTCGCCGGGGGCGTCCGGCTCCAGCGAGAGCTCGAGGACCTCTTCCTTCTCGCCGCGCAGCATCGCCAGCACCCGGTGCGAGGGCAGCTCGGTGAAGGCCTCGCCGAAGGCGAAGTAGTCGGCGAACTTCGCGCCCGCCTCCTCCTTGCCCTCGCGGACCTTCGCCACCATGCGCCCGCGCGTCCACATCCGCTCGCGGAGGTCGCCGATGAGGTCGGCGTCCTCCCCGAACCGCTCGGTGAGGATCGCCCGCGCGCCCTCCAGCGCGGCGGCCGGGTCCGCGACGCCCTTGTCCGCGTCCACGAAGGCCGCCGCCGCGGCGAGCGGCTCGGTGCCCGGGTCGCCGAGCAGCCCGTCCGCCAGCGGCTCGAGCCCGGCCTCGCGCGCGATCTGCGCCTTGGTGCGCCGCTTGGGCTTGAACGGCAGATAGATGTCCTCGAGGCGGGCCTTGGCGTCGGCCGCGCGGATCTGCGCCTCCAGCGCGGCATCCAGCTTGCCCTGGGAGCGGACGGACTCCAGGATCGCCGCCCGCCGCTCCTCCAGCTCCCGCAGATAGCGCAGCCGCTCCTCGAGGGTGCGCAGCTGCGCGTCGTCCAGCGCGCCGGTCGCCTCCTTGCGGTAGCGGGCGACGAACGGGACGGTCGCCCCGCCGTCGAGCAGCTCGACGGCCGCCTTCACCTGCCGCTCCTGCACGCCGAGTTCCTCGGCGATCCTGCCTTCGACCGACGCACCGGTTGCCGTCACGATCACGCTCCGCTTTCTCATCCAGCCGTGATCAGCATTGTGGCAGGTGCCTGTGACAGTGCGGCTCAGGCCTTGCGCAGATCCGCCGGATACGCTCCCGCCTCCGCCGCCCGCTGGACGAACGCCCCCACCAGCCCGGTGAGCCGGGCCGTCTCCGCCGCGCCCAGGTGTTCGTACGGATCGGTGTCCAGGCGGTCCGTCTCCGCCTCCAGCTCCTCGCGCAGGGCCGTGCCCTCCGGCGTCAACTCGTCGTCCGCGTCGAGGATTCCGCGCTTGCGCAGCCGCTCGCGTGCGGCCGTCAGCTCCTCCTCGTTCCAGCCGCGCGTGTTCAGCAGCCACTTCGTGGACATGCCCTTGCCGGTGGCGGTGTGGCTGACGAGCGCCTCGACGGGGTCGAGCCCCAGGCGGGTGAGGACCGTCAGGTGCCCGTCGCCGCGGTGCTCGCGCAGCAGCGTCGCGGCGTACCAGAGGGCGAGGTGCGGGACGTCCGGCACGGGCAGGTCGGCGTGGGCGGAGTACAGCGGACGCACGGGGCGGGTGCAGGCCTCCGTCGCGCGCAGGGCCAGCCCCGCGGCCTCGGTCATCTCCGCGGAGGCCACCGCCTCGTCGCCGAGCACCCGGCGCAGCGAGGTGTCGACGGCCCGGAGCCGGGCGTCCAGGACCTGCTGGGGCGAGGCGATGTCCCAGGCGTGCGGAATGTGGCGGGCCACCAGCTCGTGCTTGAAGCTGTGGAAGGCGGCGGTGACGACCCCCGCGCCCACCCGGCCCATGGCGGCGCTCCGCGAGGCGAAGTAGCTGCCTCCGAAGCCCTCTTCGAAGCCGAGCGCGGTCATCTCCCGGCGGATCTCGGGGGAGAAGTAGTGGGCTGAGTGCAGGGCGTTGAGGACAGCGTGGCACTTGCGCCCGGCGTGCGGGGGGAGAGTCGTCATGCGCCGCATGTTACTGACCGGTTGGGCGGGCGGGAAGGTCCGGACGGCGATGGCAGGAAAGGTGGGGAACCCGTCATTGCGGCCCCCGCCGGGCACGGCGAGCATGGTGGTCATGGCGCCCCGACACACCGTGCTGATCGTCCTCTTCGAGGGCGTCCAGAGCCTCGATGTCACCGGCCCGCTCGAGGTGTTCACCGCGGCGGCCCGGGCGGCCGGCGACCCAGGGACCTACCGGGTGCGCACCGCGACCCTCGACGGCGGACCGGTCCGTACCCACAGCGGACTGGGGCTGATGCCCGACGCCGCGCTCGGCGACTGCGCCGACCCGGACATCCTGCTGGTCCCGGGCGGCCGCGGTGCCGAGGAACCCGATCCCCGGCTCGCCGCGTGGCTGCGCGACCGCGGGCCCGGGGCCCGGCGGCTGGTCTCGGTGTGCACCGGGGCCTTCCTGCTCGCCGCCGCCGGGCTGCTCGACGGCCGCCGGGTCGCCACGCACTGGGCGTACTGCGAGGACTTCGCCGAGCGGTTCCCCGCGGTACGGGTGGACGCCGAGCCCATCTACGTGCGCGACGGGCACGTGGCCACCTCGGCGGGGGTCACGGCGGGCATCGACCTCGCGCTCGCCCTGGTCGAGGAGGACCTCGGCCGGGCCACCGCGCTCGCCGCGGCCCGGCACCTGGTCGTCTTCCTGCGCCGCCCCGGCAACCAGCGGCAGTTCAGCACCCAGCTCGCGGCGCAGACCGCGCACCGCCCGGAGCTGCGCGACATCCAGCACTGGATCGCCGAGCACCCGGGCGAGGACCTGAGCGTCGGGGCCCTCGCCGCCCGGGCGAACCTCTCGCCCCGGCACTTCGCCCGCGCCTTCCAGGCCGAGGTCGGCCTGCCGCCCGGCCGCTACGTCGACCGGGTACGGCTGGAGACCGCCCGCCGGCTGCTGGAGGACACGGCGGACGGCGTCGAGGAGATATCCCGCACCTGCGGCTACGGCACGCCCGAGGCGATGCGCCGGGCCTTCCTGCGCGCCCTGGGCACCGCACCCGCCGAATACCGGCGCCGGTTCCGGCCGACGTCGTCAACTGTCTGAAACTGCCTGAAACCGTCTGACAAGAAAGGCCTGTTGTGCAGATCGCCATCCCCCTCTTCCCCGGCTTCACCGTCCTCGACGCCACCGGGCCGTACGAGACGCTCGCCCGCCTCCCGGACACCGAGGCGGTGTTCGTCGCCGAGCGGCCCGGTCCGGTCGTCAACGACAAGGGCACGCTCACGCTCGTCGCCGACGCCTCGTTCGACGACGTGCCGTGCCCCGACGTCCTCGTCGTGCCGGGCGGACCCGAGCAGAACCTCCCCCTGGAGCCCGGCCCGCTGCACGCGTGGCTGAGGGCGGCCGACCGGCAGACGGCCTGGACGACGTCCGTGTGCTCCGGCTCCCTGATCCTGGGCGCGGCGGGGCTGCTCACGGGCCGCCGGGCCACCTCGCACTGGCTGGTCCGCCCGCAGCTCACGGACTACGGCGCTCTGCCGGCGGACGAACGGGTCGTCATCGACGGCAAGTACGTCACGGCCGCCGGGGTCTCCTCCGGCATCGACATGGGCCTCCTGCTCGCGGGCCGGATCGCCGGCGACCGTACGGCCCAGTCGATCCAGCTGATCGTCGAGTACGACCCCCAGCCGCCCTACGACGCGGGGTCCCCGGAGAAGGCCCCGGCCGACATCGTCACCGAGTGGCGCGCCGTACGCGGCAAGGTCTAGCCGCTCCAGCCGAAGCGCGGAGCCCTGCGCTCCAGGAAGGCGGCGACCCCCTCCGTGGTCTCGCCGCTGCGGCGGGCCTCCCCGGTCCAGTACGCGGCGCGCTCCGCATCCGCCGGGCCGGTGATGAACTCCTTCGCCGCCGCCTGGGTCAGCGCGGACCGCGACGCCAGCACCCGGGCGAACCCGGCCACCCGCGCGTCCAGCGCGTCCGCCGGCCACACCTCGTCGACCAGGCCCGTGCGCAGCGCCCGGTCGGTGTCGATCAACTCGGCGGAGAAGAGCAGGTACTTGGCCGCCGCCGGCCCGACCAGCGCCGCGAGCCGGCGCGTCGACGACGGCGGGTAGACGACCCCCAGCCGCGCCGGGGTGACCCCGAAGGCGGCGCCCTCCGCGGCGAAGCGCAGGTCGCAGGCGGCGGCCAACTGGCAGCCGCCGCCCACGCAGTGGCCGCGCACGGCGGCGATCGTCGGCTTGGGGAACGCCGCGAGCGCCTCCTCGGCCGCGACCGGGAGGCCGGGTTCCGCCACGCCGCCGTCGGGGGCGGCCAGCGTGGTGATGTCCGCGCCCGCGCAGAAGGTGTCGCCCTCGCCGGTCAGCACCAGGACGCGGACGGCCGGGTCGGCGGCGCACCGCTCGAGCAGCGGCGGCAGGGCCCGCCACATGTCCGGGGTCATCGCGTTCCGCTTGGCGGGGTTGGCGATACGGATGGTTGCCGTGGCATCGGTGATGCGCAGGTGCAGTGCGGGCTCCATGTGCCGGATGCTATCCGGGCCGGCCCGCGTCCGGAGGTTCGGATGATCTTCCGTACCGGCAGGCGATCGGCCGTTCAAACGAACCGGGCGGCAGCCAGGAACAGTCGGGAGAGCGACCGCGGCATACGTACGCGATCAAATAACGCCGATACATGCTGACTTCTGTTCAGTCGCCAGGGGCGGAGTACACCATTCCCAACACTCGACCTGTGTGGTCGAGCCACGGCGAGGGGTTGGTATCGGAGATGGAGATCCTCGGGAGCGTCCCGCCCGAACCAGGGCAGGCCCCTCCCCGTCCGCCGGCCGTGTACGACGGCACCTGGCGGCTCACCGCGCCCGCGCTCCCCTCCTCCGTGCCCGGGGTGCGGCACGCGGTCCGCGACCTGCTGGACCGTCAGCGGGTGCAGCTGGCGGAGGAGCGGCTGGACGGGCTGCTGCTGATCGTCTCCGAGCTCGTCACCAACGCCGTGCAGCACGCCGCGCTGCTCTCCCCCCAGGTGGTCGTGGAGATCTCCATCGGCCCGGAGTGGCTGAAGGTGGCCGTGGCGGACGACCACCCCTGCCGCCCCCGCCCCCGCGCGGCGGACGAGGAACGGATCGGCGGCAGGGGGCTGCTGCTGGTGCACGCCGTCGTGGCCGAGGCACGCGGGGCGTGCGACGTCGAGCACACCCCGGCGGGCGGCAAGGTGGTCTGGGCGGCGCTGCCGCTGTCGCCGGCTACCAGCCCGCCGCGGAGCCGATGACCTCGCGCACGGCCGGCCGTGCGGCGTCCAGCACCGTGGAGAACCAGGCCGAGAAGGGGACTTCCCGCATCAGCTTCTCGAGCTCGGCCGGGGTGACGAAGGCGGTCTCCTCGATCTCCTCCGGATCCGGGTCGAGCGCGGCCCGCACGGTGCCGACGAAGAGGTGGTTGTACTCCTGCTCCACCAGGCCGGACACCGGGTCGGGGTGGTTGTAGCGCACCGTTCCCGCCTCGCGCATCAGCGCCGGCGCCACGCCCAGCTCCTCGCCCGTGCGCCGGGCGGCGGCGGCGAACGGCGGCTCGCCGGGGTACGGGTGGCCGCAGCAGGTGTTCGACCACACACCGGGGGAGTGGTACTTGCCGAGCGCCCGGCGCTGGAGCAGCAGCCGGCCGTGGTCGTCGAAGAGGAAGACCGAGAACGCGCGATGCAGTCTGCCGGGAGCCAGGTGCGCGGAGACCTTCTCGGCGGTTCCGATGGTTCTGCCGTCCTCGTCGACGAGTTCCAGCATGATCGGTTCAGCGGCGTCGGCGGAGGCGGGAACCGTGGCGGAGCCGGCGGAGCGGCCCTCGGCTGATGTGATCGGCATTGACCATCCTCGGTGTGGGGCTTCGGTCCCCAAGTCTGCCGTACGCCGCCTGCGCCGCGACGCCCGACGGGCCCGTACGGGAGGCGCCGGCCGGATCAGTGGCAGAGCCGCGCCTCGTGCTCGGCGTGTCCGCCGGGCTCCAGCTGGAAGGTGCAGTGCTCCACGTCGAAGTGCTCGCCGAGACAGCCCTGGAGGTCGTGCAGCATCTTCTCGTGCCCCGACGCGTCCAGCCGCTCCTGGTCCACCACCACGTGCGCCGACAGCACCGGCATCCCCGATGTGATCGTCCACACATGCAGGTCGTGCACCCCGGCCACGCCCGGCAGCGCCGTGATGTGCGCCCGTACCTCCTCCATGTCGACATTCCGGGGTGCCGCCTCCAGCAGCACGTCCAGCGCCTCGCGGAGCAGCTTGAGCGTACGGGGCACGATCATCAGCCCGATGAGCAGTGAAGCGACGGGGTCCGCGCGGGTCCAGCCGGTGGTCATGATCACCAGGGCGGAGATCACCACGGCCAGCGAGCCCAGCGCGTCCGAGAGCACCTCGAGGAACGCCCCGCGCACATTGAGGCTCTCCTTCTGGCCGCGCATCAGCAGGGACAGCGAGATCAGGTTGGCGCACACGCCGATGGCGCCGAAGACGACCGTCAGGCCGCCCGGCACCTCCACGGGCGCGGCCAGCCGCTGTACCGCCTTGACGAGGATGTAGCCCCCGACGCCCAGCAACAGCAGGCAGTTGAGCAGCGCGGCCAGGATCTCGGCGCGGGCGAACCCGTAGGTGCGCTGCCCGCCCGCCGGCCGGTTGGCGAAGTGGATCGCCACCAGCGCCATCGACACCCCGACCGCGTCCGTCGCCATGTGCCCGGCCTCGGCGAGCAGGGCGAGCGAACCGGTCAGCGCGCTGCCGGCGATCTGGGCGAGGAGCACCGTGACGGTGATGCCGAGCGCGATGCGCAGCCGGCCCCGGTGGGCCATGGCCGCAGTACCGCGCGGGGGTCCTCCGTGCGAGTGGCCGTGGTCGTGCCCTGCGCCCATGAACCGCCTCCCGATCGCCGAGCCGTCCCGAGCCCAGTGAACTACGGGCGCCAGGTGTCCGGCAACGCGACGACGAACACCGTTGTCATCCCCTCTGACCTGCGGTGACTGCTCAGGCGGCGTCGGTCGACGCAGGCCGCAGACTCCAGCCCTCCCAGGCCGACGCGACCATGCTGCGCGCATCGTGGCGGGGGCTCCAGCCGAGCGTCCTGCCGATCAGCTCGTTCGACGCCACGACACGGGCCGGGTCGCCCGGACGGCGCGGACCGACCTCGGGCCCGAGGTCACCGCGGCCGGTGACCTCGCCGATCAGCTCCGCCATCTCGCGCACGGACACCCCGTGGCCGGTGCCGACGTTCAGCGTCAGATCGCCCGGCTCCGGCCGCGCGGCGAGCGTGCGGGCGGCGGCCAGATGCGCGCCGGCGAGGTCCTCGACGTGGATGTAGTCGCGGACGCAGGTGCCGTCGGGGGTGTCGTAGTCGTCGCCGAAGATGCGCGGGCGCTCACCCCGGGTGATCCGGTCGAACATCATCGGGATGATGTTGAACACACCGGTGTCGGCCAGCTCGGGCCGGGCCGCGCCCGCCACGTTGAAATAGCGCAGGCACGCGGTGCGCAGGCCGTACGCGGCCCCTGCCGCCCGGACGAGCCACTCGCCGGCCAGCTTGGTCTCGCCGTAGGGGTTGATCGGCGCGCACGGGGTCTCCTCGGTGACGAGGTCCACGTCCGGCATCCCGTAGACGGCCGCGGAGGAGGAGAAGACGAAATTGCCGACGCCCCCCGCGACGGCCGCCTCGAGCAGCACGGTCAGCCCGTGCACGTTCTCGCGGTAGTACAGCAGGGGCTGCTCGACCGACTCCCCGACCTGCTTCTTCGCCGCGAGGTGCACCACACCCGTCACCCCGAGCTCGCCGAACGCGCGGTCGAGGACGGAACGGTCCTGCACCGAGCCCCGTACCAGCGGCACGTCCGCGGGCAGCCGCCCGGCGTCCCCGGAGGACAAATCGTCCAGGACGGCCACTCGCTCCCCGGCCGCCTGCATGGACCACGCCACGTGCGCTCCGATGTATCCGGCACCACCTGTGATCAGCCATGTCATGACGGCACCCTAGACCAGCCGGTCTGCCGGCCGACAGGACCCGTTTTGTCCCCCGGGCCGCCGGTCCGCCATGCTGGGGCCGCGCGGGGCCGCCCGGTACGCCGGAACCACCCGCGCGGCCCGGACGTCCAGTGGGTGGAGGGAAGCGCGGTGATCGGTGCCGTTCAGTGATCCGATAGCCTCTGCCGACGTGCAGCACGCCGCCCGGTGCCCGCGTGCCACGCCCGCTGCCCGGGCCCTGCGGACCCGAGGCGGCCCGCCCCCGCCTTGAAGCCGCAGCCAAGGAGTGAGTTCGTCTGTCGACCGCCATCCTCACCGGTCCGCCGCCGGCCGGCTCCTCCCTCGAGGACGACCTGCGGTCCCTGGGCTTCGACGTCCGCACGGCCGCCGGCGCCGCCGCGGTGACCGCCGAGCTCGCCTCCGTGCCGGCCGGCCGCCGGGTGGCCCTGGTCGACCCCGGCTTCGTCGGCCACCTCCACTCCCTGCGCCTGGCACTGACCGACCCCCGCTTCCCCGCCGCCGCGGTACAGGGCGCGCTCGCCGCGCAGCCCGAGGCGCGAGCCGCGCTGACGCGAGCCGCCTCCGGCGGGGAGGCCCTGCCCGACGCGCTCGCCGCCCGCCTGGAGGCCGAGGGCGTCGCCGTCCACCGCCCGGAGCTCGGCGTGCTCGTCGCCGAGGTCCCCGCGGACGCCGAGGCGCGGGCCGAGGCCGAGGCCGAGGTCGCCGCCGTCGACGACGAGGCCGTACGGCTGCGCAGCGCCGTGAAGTCCCGCGACGGGTTCTTCACCACCTTCTTCGTCAGCACCTACTCCCGCTACATCGCCCGCTGGTGCGCGCGCCGTGGCCTGACCCCCAACCAGGTGACCACCGCGTCGCTGCTCACCGCGCTGATCGCGGCCGGCTGCGCGGCGACCGGCACCTGGGGCGGGTTCGTCGCGGCAGGTGTGCTGCTCTACGCGTCGTTCGTGCTCGACTGCACCGACGGCCAGCTCGCCCGCTACTCGCTCCAGTACTCGACGCTCGGCGCCTGGCTCGACGCGACCTTCGACCGGGCCAAGGAGTACGCCTACTACGCGGGCCTGGCGCTCGGCGCCGCCCGCGGCGGAGACGACGTGTGGGCCCTCGCGCTCGGCGCGATGGTCCTGCAGACCTGCCGACACGTCGTCGACTTCTCCTTCAACGAGGCGAATCACGACGCGAGCGCCAACACCAGCCCCACCGCCGCCCTGTCCGGCAGGCTGGACAGCGTCGGCTGGACGGTCTGGGCCCGCCGCATGATCATCCTGCCGATCGGCGAGCGCTGGGCCCTGATAGCCGTACTGACGGCGCTCACCACCCCGCGCATCGTCTTCGTCGTGCTGCTGATCGGCTGCGCGTTCGCCGCCTGCTACACCACGGCCGGCCGCGTGCTCCGCTCGGTGACCCGCAAGGCCCGCCGTACGGCCCGGGCCGTACAAGCCCTCGCGGACCTCGCCGACTCCGGCCCGCTCGCCGAGGCCGTGGCGAAGCTCCCGCGCCCCGGCGGCGCGGTGACCGCCCCCGTTCTCGCCCTCGCGGGCACCGGGCTGCTCCTGACCCAGCTGTGGTGGCACTCCGCCGCGACCTGGTGGCCGGTCCTCGGCGCCGTGATCTACGCCGTTTTCGCCGGGCTCGCCGTCGCGAAGCCCCTGGCGGGCCCGCTCGACTGGCTCGTCCCGCCCGTCTTCCGCGCGGCCGAGTACGTGACGGTCCTCGTCCTCGCCGCCCGCTCGGGCGCCCCCGGTGCGCTCCCCGCCGCATTCGGCCTGGTGGCCGCGGTCGCCTACCATCACTACGACACGGTCTACCGCATCCGCGGCGGAACGGGCGCCCCCCCGCACTGGCTGGTGCGGGCGATCGGCGGGCACGAGGGACGGGTCCTGGCGGTCACTCTCGCCGCCGTCCTGTGGCACAGCCAAGGCTTCACCATCGCGTTGACGGCCCTCGCGGCCGCCATCGCGCTGACGGTGCTCTTCGAGAGCATCCGCTTCTGGGTGTCCTCCGGGGCGCCCGCAGTACACGACGAAACAGGAGAACCCGCATGATCGGCCTCGTGCTGGCAGCCGGCGCCGGACGCCGTCTGCGCCCCTACACCGACACCCTGCCCAAGGCTCTGGTGCCGGTAGGCCCTGAAAAGGAAGGGGGGGCGACGACCGTCCTCGACCTGACCCTGGCCAACTTCGCCGAGGTCGGCCTGACCGAGGTCGCCATCGTCGTCGGCTACCGCAAGGAGGCCGTGTACGCGCGCCAGGCCGAGCTCGAGGCGAAGTACGGCCTCGAGCTCACCCTGATCGACAACGACAAGGCCGAGGAGTGGAACAACGCCTACTCCCTGTGGTGCGCCCGTGACGTGCTCTCCCGCGGCGTGATCCTCGCCAACGGCGACACCGTCCACCCGGTCTCCGTCGAGAAGACGTTGCTCGCCGCCCGCGGCAACGGCCAGAAGATCATCCTCGCCCTCGACACGGTGAAGAACCTCGCCGACGAGGAGATGAAGGTCATCGTCGAGGACGGCCAGGGCGTCCAGAAGATCACCAAGCTGATGGACCCGGCCACCGCGACCGGTGAGTACATCGGCGTCACCCTGATCGAGCCCGAGGCCGCCGCCGAGCTGGCCGACGCCCTCAAGACGACCTTCGAGAAGGACCCCGACCTCTACTACGAGGACGGCTACCAGGAGCTCGTCAACCGCGGCTTCAAGGTCGACGTGACCCCCATCGGCGACGTCAAGTGGGTCGAGATCGACAACCACGACGACCTCGCCAAGGGACGGGAGATCGCGTGCCAGTACTGACGAGGCTCATCCCCTCGCCGGTCGTCGTCGACATCCGCGCCGGAGCCCTGAACGATCTCGCCCACGTCCTCGCGGACCAGCGGATCTCCAGCTCCGGCAAGCTCGCCGTCGCGATCAGCGGCGGCTCCGGGGCGGCGCTGCGCGAGCGGCTCGCCCCGGCGCTGCCCGGCGCCTCGTGGTACGAGGTCGGCGGCGGCACGCTGGATGACGCGATCAAGCTGGCCGACGCCATGAAGTCCGGGCACTACGACGCCGTCGTGGGCCTGGGCGGCGGCAAGATCATCGACTGTGCGAAGTTCGCCGCCGCGCGCATCGGCCTGCCGCTGGTCGCCGTCGCGACGAACCTGTCGCACGACGGTCTGTGCTCGCCCGTGGCCACGCTCGACAACGACGCGGGCCGCGGCTCGTACGGCGTGCCGAACCCCATCGCGGTCGTCATCGACCTCGACGTCATCCGCCAGGCACCGGTGCGCTTCGTGCGCTCCGGCATCGGGGACGCCATCTCGAACATCTCCTCCGTCGCGGACTGGGAGCTGTCCCACCGCGTCACGGGCGAGGCGATCGACGGACTGGCCGCCGCCATGGCCCGCCAGGCCGGCGAGGCCGTGCTGCGCCACCCCGGCGATGTGAACGACGACGGCTTCCTCCAGGTGCTCGCCGAGGGCCTCGTCCTCACCGGCATCTCGATGTCCGTCGCCGGCGACAGCCGTCCGGCCTCCGGCGCCTGCCACGAGATCAACCACGCTTTCGACCTGCTCTACCCCAAGCGTGCCGCGCCCCATGGCGAACAGTGCGGTCTCGGTGCCGCGTTCGCGATGTACCTGCGCGGTGCCCGCGAGGAGTCCGCGCTCATGGTCGAGGTGCTGCGCCGGCACCAACTGCCGGTCCTGCCCGGCGACATCGGCTTCACCGTGGACGAGTTCGTCCGCGCCGTGGAGTTCGCGCCGCAGACCCGCCCCGGGCGCTACACCGTCCTGGAGCACCTCGACCTCTCCACCGACCAGATCAGGGACGCATACGCCGACTATGCAGAAACCGTCAGTCGCTGAACTGCGCCCGGTCGTCCACCCCGAGGGTGTGAAGGACCGGCGCAGCGGTGAGCACTGGGCCGGCCGCCTCTACATGCGAGAGATCTCGCTGCGGATCGACCGGCACCTGGTGAACACCAGGGTCACGCCCAACCAGCTCACCTATCTGATGACCGTCGCGGGCGTCCTCGCGGCCCCGGCCCTGCTGGTGCCGGGGATCTGGGGCGCTGTGCTCGGCGTGGTCATGGTCCAGCTCTACCTGCTGCTGGACTGCGTCGACGGCGAGATCGCCCGCTGGAAGAAGCAGTACTCGATGTCCGGGGTGTACCTGGACCGGGTCGGCGCCTACCTGTGCGACGCCGCGGTCCTGGTGGGCCTGGGCCTGCGCGCCGCCGACCTGTGGGGCGGCGGCCGGATCGACTGGCTGTGGGCCTTCCTCGGCACGCTCGCCGCACTCGGTGCCGTCCTGATCAAGGCCGAGACCGACCTCGTGGGCGTCGCCCGCCACCAGGCCGGCCTGCCGGTGGTCAAGGAGTCCGCCGCCGAGCCGCGGTCCTCCGGCATGGCGCTGGCCCGCAAGGCCGCCGCCGCGCTGAAGTTCCACCGGCTGATCCTCGGGATCGAGGCGTCCCTGCTGATCCTGCTGCTCGCGATCGTCGACGCGGCCAGGGGGGACCTGTTCTTCACCCGGCTCGGCACCGCCGTGCTCGCCGGCATCGCCGTGCTGCAGACCCTGCTGCACCTGGTGTCCATCCTCGCCTCGAGCAGGCTGCGATGAACGCCGCGGACCTGAAGGTCGGCGCGGTCGTCCTCACCATGGGCAACCGCCCCGACGAGCTGCGCGCCCTGCTGGAGTCGGTCGCCGGGCAGACCGGCGACCCCATCGAGGTCGTCGTCGTCGGCAACGGCTCCCCGCTGCCCCCGCTCTCCGTGGAGGGCCTGACCGTACGGACCGTCGAGCTGCCCGAGAACGTGGGCATCCCGGCCGGCCGCAACGTCGGCATCGAGGCCTTCGGCCCGACCGGGCGCGACGTCGACATCCTGCTGTTCCTCGATGACGACGGGCTGCTGCCGAACAAGGAGACGGCCCTGCTCTGCCGGGAGGCGTTCGCCGCCGACCGGGAGCTCGGCATCATCAGCTTCCGCATCGCCGACCCCGACACCGGCGTCACCCAGCGCCGCCACGTGCCGCGGCTGCGCGCCTCCGACCCGATGCGCTCCTCGCGCGTGACGACCTTCCTGGGCGGCGCCAACGCCGCCCGCACCCGGGTCTTCGCCGAGGTCGGCGGGCTGCCGGACGACTTCTTCTACGCGCACGAGGAGACCGACCTCGCCTGGCGGGCGCTCGACGCGGGCTGGATGATCGACTACCGCTCGGACCTGGTGCTCTACCATCCGACGACGTCGCCCAGCCGCCATGCCGTCTACCATCGGATGGTCGCCCGCAACCGAGTCTGGCTCGCCCGCCGCAACCTTCCCGCGCCGCTGGTTCCCGCCTATCTCGGGGTGTGGCTGCTGCTGACCCTGCTGCGCCGGCCCTCGATGCCCGCGCTGCGCGCGTGGTTCGGCGGCTTCAAGGAAGGCTGGTCAACGCCGTGCGGTCCACGGCGCCCGATGAAGTGGCGTACCGTTTGGCGCCTGACCCGACTGGGTCGCCCGCCCGTGATCTGACAAGCTCGTGTCTGAGAGCACCGGGCGCCGCCGGGCCCCGGTCCCAGGCGGCGTACCTAGAGGACGAAAGTGTCAACTGTGAGCGAGACAACGCACGACAGTGCGGTCGCGGTGAGCGCCCCGCCATCACCCGACGGCGGTCTGACGGCTGCCGAGCTGGCCGGGAAGTACGGCCTGGCGGTCAGCGGTGCCCGGCCCTCGCTGCCGGAGTACGCCCGGCAGCTGTGGGCCCGGCGCCACTTCATCCTGGCCTTCTCCCGGGCGAAGCTGACCGCTCAGTACAGCCAGGCCAAGCTGGGTCAGATCTGGCAGGTGGCCACGCCGCTGCTGAACGCCGCGGTGTACTACCTCATCTTCGGCGTGCTGATGGACAGCAAGCGGCACGTCGGGGACGGCACCCCCAAGTCGTTCATCCCGTTCCTCGTGACCGGCGTTTTCGTCTTCACCTTCACCCAGAGCTCGTGCATGGCCGGTGTCCGGGCGATCTCCGGCAACCTCGGCCTGGTGCGTGCCCTGCACTTCCCCAGGGCGGCGCTGCCGATCTCCTTCGGGCTCCAGCAGCTCCAGCAGCTGCTGTACTCGATGGTGGTCCTGCTGGCCATCATGGCCGGCTGCGGGCACATGCCCCGGATCTCCTGGCTGATGGTCCTCCCGGTGCTGGTGCTGCAGCTCATCTTCAACACCGGCCTGGCGATGATCCTGGCGCGCCTGGGCAGCAAGACCCCCGACCTGGCCCAGCTGCTGCCGTTCGTGCTGCGCACCTGGATGTACCTGTCGGGCGTCATGTACCCGCTGATCGACAACCTGCGCCGGATGAAGGCCTCGCCCGCGCTCATCGACGTGATCAGCGCCAACCCGGCGGCCGTCTACATCGACCTGATGCGCTTCGCGCTGATGGGCCATGTCAAGGGCGCCCCGCTGCCGCACCACGTGTGGCCCCTGGCCATCGGCTGGGCGCTCGTCCTGGGCATCGGCGGCTTCATCTACTTCTGGAAGGCTGAGGAGCAGTACGGCCGTGGCTGAGCAGAAGAACAACGAACGCATCCCCACCGTCATCGCCGACGACGTCCACATCGTCTACCGCGTCTACGGCGGCAACACCGGCCGTGGCAGTGCCACCGCCGCCCTCAACCGCATCATCCGCCGCACGCCGGGCGCCGGTGTGCGCGAGGTGCACGCGGTCAAGGGTGTGAGCTTCACCGCGTACCGAGGCGAGGCCATCGGCCTCATCGGCTCCAACGGCTCCGGCAAGTCCACGCTCCTCAAGGCCGTCGCCGGACTGCTGCCGACCGAGCGCGGCAAGGTCTACACCGACGGCCAGCCCTCGCTGCTGGGCGTCAACGCGGCGATGATGAACGACCTCACCGGCGAGAGAAACGTCATCCTCGGCGGTCTGGCCATGGGCATGTCCCGCGAGGAGATCCGCGACCGCTACCAGGACATCGTCGACTTCTCGGGCATCAACGAGAAGGGCGACTTCGTCACGCTGCCCATGCGCACGTACTCCTCCGGCATGGCGGCCCGCCTGCGGTTCTCCATCGCGGCGGCCAAGGACCACGACGTGCTGATGATCGACGAGGCGCTGGCCACCGGCGACCGGGCGTTCCAGAAGCGCTCCGAGGAGCGCGTGCGCGAACTGCGAGAGCAGGCGGGCACCGTGTTCCTTGTCAGCCACAACAACAGGTCCATCCGCGACACCTGCAACCGGGTCCTGTGGCTCGAGCGTGGTGAGCTGATGATGGACGGTCCGACGGACGAGGTCGTCCGGGCCTACGAGAAGGAGACGGCCCGCTGACCACGAGGCCCTCGCCGGACATCCGGCGGGGGCCTCCGGCGTGTCGGGAAGGCGACGGATCAAGCGGAGCCCGGGCGGACGTCGGATAGTTGTACGGCGTACGCTGTAGCGTGCTTCGAGGCGGAGCGCGTGGCGCCGGATGGTGTCCGTGCCCCGGGGGACGGGGCGCAGGGGGTGGCTCGAGGGGGAGCCGTCAGGCCGGGTCGCGCTGCGGCGTGTCCGAAATAGGATGTTCTGGGTCGGCAGTGTAGAACGGGAGATGTGACGGCAATGGGTACGGGAACTCTCCAGATCAGAGGCGCGTACACCGTCTTTGGTCCGGGCAGCCCGCGGTGACCGCGGGGACGGACGCGCACGCGCGTGCCGTGCTCGACAAGGCCGCGCACGAGAACTTCCCCGTCGCGCCCTTCTTCGTGCCGCGCGCTTGGCGTAACGATCTGATGGCCGTCTACGGTTACGCCCGCCTCGTCGACGACATCGGCGACGGCGATCTGGCCCCCGGGGGACGCGACGCGGAGCTGCTGGGGCTCGACCGCGAGCAGTCGGGCGACCGGCTCGCCATGCTCGACGCGTTCGAGGCCGACCTGCACCGGGTCTTCGACTCCTCCGGCACGGGCCCGCGCCACCCCTTGTTGCGGCGGCTGCGGCCGACCGTACGCCGCTGCGGCCTGACTCCCGAGCCGTTCCTCGGTCTCATCGAGGCCAACCGCCGGGACCAGCACGTACGCCGCTACGACAGCTACGACGACCTGCTCGGCTACTGCGAGCTGTCCGCGAACCCGGTGGGCCGGCTCGTCCTCGGCATCACCGGAACCGCCAGCCCCGAGCGGATCCGCCGCTCGGACGCGGTCTGCACGGCTCTGCAGATCGTCGAACACCTTCAGGACGTCTCCGAGGACCTCGGACGCGACCGCGTCTACCTCCCCGCCGAGGACATGGCCCGCTTCCGGGTGACCGAGGCCGACCTCGCGCGCCCCACCGGTAACGCGTCGGTGCGTGCCCTGGTCGCGTACGAGGCGGAACGCGCCCGGCACCTGCTGAATGAAGGCACCCCCCTGGTGGGTAGCGTCCACGGCAGGCTGAAGCTGTTGCTCGCGGGGTTCGTGGGCGGGGGGAGAGCCGCGCTCAGAGCCATTGCCGCCGTGGGACACGACGTACTCCCCGGACCGCCCAAGCCCACCAAGCTCAGCCTGCTGCGCGAGGTGGGGGCGACACTGCGAAGAGAGGGGTGAGCGGGACCGTGACCGGAACGCCACACGCGTCCGCGCCGGTACTCGCTGCGTACAGCTACTGCGAGGCCGTCACCGGACAACAGGCCGGCAACTTCAGCTATGGCATCAGACTGCTGCCGATCGCCAGACGACGGGCGATGTCGGCGCTGTACGCCTTCTCGCGGCGGATCGACGACATCGGCGACGGACCGCTGGACGCCGAGGCCAAGCGGCTGCGGCTGGAGGAGGCGCGCGCGCTGCTCGGCCGGATAAGGGACGGCGGCATCGACGAGGACGACACCGACCCGGTGGCCGTCGCGCTCGCGCATGCCGCTCGGCGCTTTCCCATTCCGCTCGGCGCGCTCGACGAACTGATCGACGGCGTCCAGATGGACGTTCGTGGCCAGACGTACGAGACGTGGGACGACCTCGCCTTGTACTGCCGCTGTGTCGCGGGGTCCATCGGCCGGCTCTCGCTCGGGATCTTCGGCACCGTGCCCGGGGCCAGGGACACCGAGCGTGCCGCGGAGTACGCGGACACGCTCGGCCTGGCGCTGCAGCTCACCAACATCCTGCGCGACGTCCGCGAGGACGCGGCCAACGGCCGTACCTACCTGCCCTCCGACGACCTCGCCAAGTTCGGCTGCTCCGACGGCTTCCGGTCGGCGGTGCCGGCCATGGGCGCGGACTTCACCGGCCTGGTGGCGTTCGAGGTCCGGCGGGCCCGGGCGCTGTTCGCCGAGGGCATGCGGCTGCTGCCGATGCTCGACCGGCGCAGCGGTGCGTGCGTCGCCGCCATGTCCGGCATCTACCGCAGGCTCCTGGAGCGCATCGCCGAGGACCCGCAGGCGGTGCTGCGCGGCCGGGTCTCCCTCCCCGGGCACGAGAAGGCGCTGGTGGCCGTGCGCGGCCTGTCCGGATACGACGCGCGCTGCGTCCACCGGCAGACCGCCAGGGGGCGCGCTTGATGGCCCTCGCCCGCACCGGCCGCCGGTGTGCGACTCGTCACGCCGCGGAAGGTGCAACCCTCCGCCCGATCGACGCGTCCCTGACAGCAGCCGAGGGGGTGGGAGCATGACGGCACAACCGACGGCCCGGCCCGACCGGCTCCGTACGGATACGGCAGGCCGCCCCGTCGGGGCGGCCGCGGTGGTGATCGGGGGCGGGCTCGCGGGCATCACGGCGGCGCTCGAGCTCGCCGATGCCGGGGTGCGGGTCACCCTGGTCGAGGGCCGCCCGCGGCTGGGCGGGCTCGCGTTCTCCTTCCGCCGCGGGGAGCTGACGGTCGACAACGGGCAGCACGTCTACCTGCGCTGCTGCGCCGCCTACCGGTGGTTCCTCGACCGGGTCGACGCGCATCACCTGGCCCCGCTCCAGGACCGGCTCGACGTGCCCGTCCTGGACGTCGGTCACCCGTCCGGCCGCCCGCGGCTCGGACGGCTGCGCCGCAGCGCGCTGCCCGTGCCGCTGCACCTCGCGGCGAGCCTGGCCACCTACCCGCACCTGTCGCCCGCCGAGCGGCTCACGGTCGGGCGTGCCGCGCTCGCGCTGAAGAAGCTCGACCTCGCCGACCCGGCGCTGGACGACGTGGACTTCGGGGGCTGGCTGCGCCGCAACGGCCAGTCGGCCCGTACGGTCGAGGCGCTGTGGGACCTCGTCGGCGTCGCCACCCTCAACGCCACCGCCGACCGGGCCTCGCTGGGCCTGGCCGCCATGGTCTTCAAGACCGGCCTGCTCTCCGACCCCGGCGCCGCCGACATCGGCTGGGCCCGGGTGCCGCTGGGGGAGCTGCACGACACCCGCGCCCGTGCCGCGTTCGACGCGGCCGGGGTGCGCGTCGCGCTGCGCACCAGGGTCACCGGCATCACCCGCGGCGCGGAGGGCGGCTGGCACGTCGTCACCGAGGCCGGGGCGGGCGGCACCGAGCGGCTCGACGCCGACGCGGTCGTCCTCGCCGTGCCCCAGCGCGAGACCCACGGCCTGCTGCCGGAGGGGGCGCTCGACGACCCCGGGCAGTTGCTCGGCATCGACACCGCGCCGATCCTCAACCTGCACGTCGTCTACGACCGCAAGGTCCTGCGCCGGCCGTTCTTCACGGCGCTCGGCAGCCCCGTCCAGTGGGTCTTCGACCGCACGGACTCCTCGGGGCTGGCCGCGCGGGGCGGCGGCCAGTACCTGGCCGTTTCCCAGTCGGCCGCGCAGGACGACATCGACCGGCCCGTCGCCGAGCTGCGCGAGCGCTATCTGCCCGAGCTGGCGCGGCTGTTGCCCGCGGCACGCGGCGCGGGCGTACGGGACTTCTTCGTGACCCGGGAGCGTACGGCGACGTTCGCCCCCACCCCGGGCGTCGGCCGGCTGCGGCCGGGCGCCCGCACGAACGCGCCCGGCCTGTTCCTGGCCGGTGCGTGGACCGCCACCGGCTGGCCCGCGACCATGGAGGGCGCCGTGCGCAGCGGGCTGACCGCCGCCGGCGCGGCACTCTCCGGGCTCGGCCGGCCGTACCGCCATCCCCTGCGGGAGGCGGCATGAGACGAGACGGCTCGACAACACGAGCCATCAGGGCGTGCGTTCCGACGGCGGAGCGCACGTGAGCACGATCACCAGAGGAGAGACCGTGACTTCGGCGATCCCAGCTTGCGACACCGGGGGCGTTGCCGCCCTGCTGGAGCGCGGACGGACGCTGGCCACGCCGGTGCTGCGCGCTGCCGTGGACAGACTCGCGGCACCCATGGACACCGTCGCCGCCTACCACTTCGGCTGGATCGACGCCGAGGGGCGGCCGGCACACGGCGACAGCGGCAAGGCCGTCCGTCCCGCCCTCGCCCTGCTGTCCGCCGAGGCGGCGGGCGCGGCACCGGAGGTGGGGGTGCCCGGTGCGGTGGCGGTGGAGCTCGTGCACAACTTCTCGCTGCTGCACGACGACCTGATGGACGGTGACGAGCAGCGCCGCCACCGCGACACCGTGTGGAAGCTGTACGGACCGGCCCAGGCCATCCTCGTCGGCGACGCGCTCTTCGCGCTCGCGAACGAGGTGCTGCTGGAGCTGGGCACGGCCGAGGCCGCGCGGGCGACCCGCCGGCTGACGATTGCCACCCGCAAGCTCATCGACGGCCAGGCCCAGGACATCTCCTACGAGCACCGCGAGCGCGTCACGGTCGAGGAATGCCTGGAGATGGAGGGCAACAAGACCGGCGCCCTGCTGGCCTGCGCCGTCTCCATCGGCGCGGTGCTCGGCGGCGCGGACGACCGTACGGCCGACGTGCTGGAGGCCTACGGCTACCACCTCGGCCTCGCCTTCCAGGCCGTCGACGACCTGCTGGGCATCTGGGGCGACCCGGAGGCCACCGGCAAGCAGACCTGGAGCGATCTGCGGCAGCGCAAGAAGTCCCTGCCGGTCGTGGCCGCGCTCGCGGCGGGCGGCCCCGCCTCCGAGCGGCTCGCCGGGATCCTCGCCGACGACGCCAAGCTGACCGACGCCCAGCTCGCGGACTTCGACGAGGAGGAGTTCGCCAGCCGTGCGGCGCTGATCGAGGAGGCCGGTGGCCGGGAATGGACCTCCCAGGAGGCCCGCCGTCAGCACACCACCGCGATCGAGGTGCTCGACGGAGTTGACATTCCATCGACGGTGAGGGCGCAGCTCGTCGCACTCGCAGACTTCGTTGTAGTACGAAAGAGATGATGATTACCCAACCGGACTGATCCTTCGCGGTCGCCGGCCGGCGCGCTCGCTCGGCGCCGGCCGACGGAACCCCCACGTACGGCAGAGAAGCAACTCACTGCAATAGGGGAAGCCAATGACAGCGACTACCGACGGAACCGCGCCCGCCGCGACGGCGGCGGTGCGCGAAGCCGCCGAGCGGGCCGGCGCCCGCGCCATCGAGCACCTGCTTTCCCGCCAGGACCCACAGGGCTGGTGGAAGGGCGACCTGGAGACGAACGTCACCATGGACGCCGAGGATCTGCTCCTGCGCCAGTTCCTCGGCATCCTGGACGAGCGCACCACCCGAGCCGCCGCCCGCCATCTGCGGGCGGAGCAGCTCCCCGACGGCACCTGGGCCACCTTCCACGGCGGCCCCGGCGACCTGTCGGCCACCGTCGAGGCGTACGCGGCCCTGCGGCTCGCCGGGGACGCGGCCGACGAGAAGCACATGGCCGCCGCCGCGGCCTGGATCCGCGGACAGGGCGGCATCGCCGCCTCCCGGGTCTTCACCCGGATCTGGCTGGCACTCTTCGGCTGGTGGCGGTGGGAGGCTCTCCCCGAGCTGCCGCCCGAGATCATGTACGTGCCGAAGTGGTTCCCGCTCAACATCTACGACTTCGGCCAGTGGGCCCGGCAGACGATCGTGCCGCTCACCATCGTCTCGGCCCTGCGGCCCGTACGGCCCGCGCCCTTCGCCCTGGACGAGCTGCACACCGACCCGCGCCGCCCCGACCCGCCGCGCCCGCAGGCCCCGGCGCACACCTGGGACGGCTTCTTCCAGCGCGTCGACGCGGCCCTGCACCTCTACCACCGGTTCCCCGTCGCCCCCCTGCGCCGGGCGGCGCTGAACTCCGCCGCGCGCTGGATCGTCGAGCGGCAGGAGAACGACGGCTGCTGGGGCGGCATCCAGCCGCCCGCCGTCTACTCGGTCATCGCCCTGCACCTGCTCGGCTACGACCTGGACCACCCGGTGCTGCGCGAGGGTCTCAGGTCGCTGGACCGTTTCGCCGTCTGGCGCGAGGACGCCGACGGCGAGCCCGTCCGCATGATCGAGGCCTGCCAGTCGCCCGTCTGGGACACCTGCCTCGCCACCATCGCCCTCGCCGACGCCGGGGTGCGTCCCGACCATCCGGCGCTGGTCAAGGCGGCCGACTGGATGCTGGACGAGCAGATCTCCCGCCCCGGAGACTGGACCGTGCGACGGCCCCAACTGGCGCCGGGCGGCTGGGCGTTCGAGTTCCACAACGACAACTACCCCGACATCGACGACACCGCCGAGGTCGTGCTCGCGCTGCGGCGCGTCGAGCACCCCCAGCCCCGGCGGCTCGAGGCGGCCGTCGAGCGCGCGATGCGCTGGACCGTGGGCATGCAGTCGAAGAACGGCGCGTGGGGAGCCTTCGACGCCGACAACACCAGCCCGTTCCCCAACAGGCTGCCCTTCTGCGACTTCGGCGAGGTGATCGACCCGCCGTCGGCCGACGTCACCGCGCACGTGGTCGAGGCGCTGGCCGTGCTCGGCAAACAGCACGACCCGCGAACCCGGCGCGGCATCGAGTGGCTGCTGGCCGAACAGGAGGAGAGCGGCGCCTGGTTCGGCCGCTGGGGCGTCAACTACGTCTACGGCACCGGCTCGGTGCTCCCCGCCCTCGTCGCCGCGGGGATCCCGGCCTCCCACCCGGCGATCCGCCGGGCCGTCGCCTGGCTGGAGAGCGTCCAGAACACCGACGGCGGCTGGGGCGAGGACCTGCGCTCGTACCGGGACCCCGCGTGGATCGGGCGCGGCACCTCGACCGCCTCGCAGACGGCCTGGGCCCTGATGGGCCTGCTCGCCGCGGGGGAGCGGGAGAGCGCGGCCGTCACCCGGGGCATCGGCCGGCTCGCCGACACCCAGCGCGAGGACGGTTCCTGGGACGAACCCCACTTCACCGGCACCGGGTTCCCCTGGGACTTCTCCATCAACTACCACCTGTACCGCCAGGTCTTCCCGCTCACCGCGCTCGGCCGCTACCTGCACGGAGAACCCTTCGCCACCGGCCACCGGGAGGCCTGATGACACCCGGCACGGGTACCCCCGCCCCCGCCCCGCTGCTGATCGCCTGCGCGCTCGGCATCGAGCGCCTCGCCCTGCGCGGCGGCCTCGGCGGTGCGGCGGGCCCCGTGACCGTGCTGCGCACCGGCATGGGCCCGCAGGCCGCGGACCGTGCCGTGACCCTGGCCCTCACCGGCGGTGCCGCGGCCGACACGGCCGTGATCGCCACCGGCTTCTGCGCCGGCCTGGCCCCCGGAATGCACCCCGGGGACCTCGTCGTCGCCAACGAGACCCGCGACCGGGAAGGGCGCACCGAGTGCGCCGGCATCGAGCTGCTCGGCAAGGAGCTCGCCCGGGCCGTACCCGGCCGCGCCATCCACACCGGCCCGCTGGTCGGCTCCGGCCATGTGGTGCGCGGCGCGGAACGTGCCGCGCTGCACGCCGCGGGCGCACTCGCCGTGGACATGGAGTCCGCCGCCACGCTCCGAAGCGCCGTGCGCGCCGGTCCGCGCCCTGTTGCGGCCGTACGAGTGGTCGTGGACGCTCCAGAACATGAACTCGTCCGGATCGGGACACTGCGGGGTGGAATATCGGCATTCCGTGTGCTCCGCACCGTCCTGCCCGCCTTTTTTGAATGGCACCGTTCTTTGCTGCTCCCCAGGAGGTGAGCCAGATGGCCATGCCGCTCCGTCAGTCCATCCGGATCGGTACATATCTCTTTGAACAGAAGCTGCGCAAGCGGGACAAGTTCCCGCTCATCGTGGAGCTCGAGCCGCTTTTCGCCTGCAACCTCAAGTGCGAGGGCTGCGGCAAGATCCAGCACCCGGCGGGAGTGCTCAAGCAGCGCATGCCGGTTGCCCAGGCGGTGGGTGCGGTGCTGGAGTCGGGTGCGCCGATGGTGTCCATCGCGGGCGGTGAGCCGCTGATGCATCCCCAGATCGATGAGATCGTCCGGCAGTTGGTGGCCAGGCGGAAATACGTCTTCCTGTGCACCAACGCTTTGCTCATGCGCAAGAAGATGGAGAAGTTCAAGCCCTCGCCGTATTTCGCGTTCGCCGTGCACATCGACGGGATGCGCGAGCGGCACGACGAATCCGTCGCGAAGGAAGGTGTCTTCGACGAGGCGGTGGAGGCGATCAAGGAGGCCAAGCGGCAGGGCTTCCGGGTCACCACCAATTCCACCTTCTTCAACACCGACACCCCCCAGACCATCGTCGAGGTCCTGAATTTCCTCAACGACGACCTGAAGGTGGACGAGATGATGATCTCGCCCGCCTACGCCTACGAGAAGGCCCCGGACCAGGAGCACTTCCTCGGTGTCGAGCAGACCCGGGAGCTGTTCCGCAAGGCCTTCGCCGGCGGCAACCGGCAGCGCTGGCGGCTCAACCACAGCCCGCTCTTCCTCGACTTCCTCGAGGGCAAGGCCGACTTCCCGTGCACCGCATGGGCCATTCCCAACTACTCGCTCTTCGGCTGGCAGCGCCCCTGCTACCTGATGAGCGACGGCTATGTGCCGACCTACCGGGAACTGGTCGAGGACACCGACTGGGACAAGTACGGGCGGGGCAAGGACCCGCGGTGCGCCAACTGCATGGCGCACTGCGGCTACGAGCCCACGGCCGTCCTGGCCACCATGGGCTCGCTCAAGGAGTCGCTGCGCGCCGCCCGCGAGACCGTCGCGGGAAACCGGGGCTGACGATGGGGACCGTAGCGCTCGGTCTCCCCGGCGTCCCCGCCCGTCCGCTCGCCGACCGCAGGGTCAGCCGCAGGATCCAGGTCGGTTCGGTGGCGGTGGGCGGGGACGCGCCGGTGTCGGTGCAGTCGATGACGACGACGCGTACGTCGGACATTGGTGCGACGTTGCAGCAG